>CAJXIY010000046.1 GCA_913054495.1 uncultured Gammaproteobacteria bacterium
GCGGCAATTCGGCAGGGACGTAGAGGCCTCCGTCTGGAGCCATTCCCGCCAGTAAGACCTCTTCGAAATTTTGCTCGGGGCAGGCGCCACGAGTACTGATGTATTTCACAAATTCTCTCTCTATATTGCCGATGATGATTTACCGAAGCCAGGTATTAGGCTTTCGATGTCGGCGTCAAATTTACTGGTTCCTATTTGCCACCGAATGATTCTACTCGAATCCGCATCACGGCGCCGTTGACATCCTCGAGATTTTCGATCGCTGCGATGGCCTGGTTCAACTGCTTCTCTACGGCGCTATGGGTAAGAATGACAATTGGCACGCTCTCACTGACCGCCTCTTTCTGAATCACTGCCTCGATGCTGATGGCATGCTGCTGCAGCAGGTTGGAAATTTTTGCCATCACCCCGACTTTATCCTGTGCGGAAATCTTCAGGTAATACTCGGATACAATCTCCTCGATATCCAGCACCGGAATCTCCCCACGCAGGCTTTGGAATCCCAGCGCCGGTAGCAGCGGCTGCTCCAGACCGGCAAGCATGGCTCGCCCGATATCGATAATGTCTGCGACTACCGCCGAGGCGGTGGCCTCGGCGCCGGCGCCGGGACCGCTGTATAAGGTGGAACCCACGGCGTTGCCATGTACCACCACCGCATTACCCACTCCGTCCACATTCGCCAGCAGGCGTTTTTTTGAAATCAGAGTCGGATGCACCCTCAGTTCGACACCCTGGGCCGACAGTTTCGCAATGCCAAGGTGCTTTATGCGATAACCCAGTTCCGCCGCGTAGTCGATGTCTTCAGGAGTAATATGGCTAATGCCTTCGGTGTAGGTCTTGTGGAACTGCAGGGGTATGCCGAAGGCAATCGCTGCCATGATCGATAGTTTGTGGGCTGCGTCGATACCCTCCACATCGAGTGCAGGGTCCGCCTCGGCGTAACCCAGGGCCTGGGCTTGTTGCAGCACGTCATCAAATTGTCTGCCGTGGGCCGCCATCTCGGTAAGGATGAAATTGCCGGTGCCGTTAATGATACCCGCCAGCCATTCGATCCTGTTTGCCGCCAGGCCTTCTCGCAGCGCCTTGATGATGGGAATACCACCGGCCACCGCAGATTCATAGGCCAGGCAAACGCCATGTTTGTGGGCTATCGGAAACAGTTCACTGCCGCGCTCGGCTATCAATGCCTTGTTGGCGGTGACGACATGCTTGCCGTTCGCCAGTGCCTGCCGGACTACTTCGAAGGCGGGATCGAAGCCACCGAGTGTCTCTACGACAATATCGACGGCTTCGTCATTCACCACCGCAAAAACATCGCTGGCGGCCTGGCTCACCCCAGGCCAGTTAGCAGCATCGAGATTCCTGCTGGCAATAGCAACCACTTCGATGTCGCAGCCGAGCCTGGCACGAATCTCATCCTGATTGTTTTGCAGCAGCGCAAAAGTGCCACCACCCACGGTGCCTAATCCGCAGATACCGACCTTGAGTGACTTCACAGACTCGGGATTCAAAACATGACCTCGAACGGTTAGGGAACAAAGCGCGGATTATACTGGAAAAGCCAAAAAAACCCACCAGTGAGCCTTCGATCGAGGGCTTGGGCTGGTAGTTGTACTGCCTGACACTAGCGCCATCGCCGGCGCAAGATTAAGCGGGGAAGAGGTTAGACCAAGGCGGTCCGAATCCTGGCGCCACCAGGTCTTGGGACTAGTCGATCTCAAGCAGCGCGGCGAGTCGATCCGGCTCAACGTAACCCGGCACCAGTCGACCGTCAGGAAATATCAATGCCGGCGTCCCGGTAATGCCTATTTCATTGCCCAGTGCATAGTGCGCCAAGATTGGGCTATTACAATCTCTGGCGGGTATATTCTGACCGTTCTTAGCCTGGGTGAGGGATTTATGGCGATCATCGGAACACCACACCGACATCATTTTTTCGTAGGAACCCGCCTGCTCCCCACCGCGGGGATAGGCCATGTAGCGAACTTCAATGCCGAGGGCTAACAATTCTTCGAGATCGCGATGCAGGGCACGACAGTAGGTGCAATCGACATCGGTAAAAACCGTGATGGAGGTTTTTATTTCATCCGGAGAAAAAATAATTTTCTGATCATCCGGCACCGCCTTAATCTTTTCTATGGTGCGCAGTTGGCGCTTGTTGGCAGACAAATTACGCAAACCCTCGGCGCTGGTCTTATACATATCGCCGGCAAACAGATAGTCGCCGGAGATATCGCTATAGAGTATCTCGCCGGTATTTAGCTCTACTTCGAACATATTCGGCAGCGCGGTGGCCGTAATACTCATTATCTTCAATTGATTCTGGGAAGAGAGTTCGATGGCTTCAACCAACTTCTCTCGCAGCGTCTTGTTAGCAGCATCCTGCGCCTGGGACAGAGTCGCGATCAGTGCGACCAAGACCAGTGCAGATGTCAGCAGTAATTTTTTCAAAGTGAATCTCCTGGATTGGACCCCAACGCGGCCTGATCGCCCCCTGCACAGCCCTTTCATGCCGCGTATCCCGGCGCAGTATAACCGGAATTTGCAGCCAATAGACCATAAATAGACCGAAAACTAGCCAAAGCAATTCAAAAAAGCGCCATTTCCCAGGCCCGACCACCCACTATATTGTCGGCAGAAACAAAAATGAGAAGACTGCGACTCGCGATCTTCTCATTGTGGCCCGTGCATACAGCCCCTTGGCGCTGTGGGTGCAGAGCAGTCAAGGGATGCCTGTGACTAGCTGGGTTTCTTTTCCAGCTTCTCGGTAATTCTGGCCTTACGACCGCTGAGCTCTCTAAGGTAATAAAGCTTGGCCTGGCGCACATCGCCACGGCGCTTCAATTTGACGCTGTCTACCAACGGGCTATAGGCCTGAAATGTCCTTTCCACACCGACGCCGTGAGAAATCTTGCGCACCGTGAATGATGAATTTAAACCGCGATGGCGTCTGCCGATGACCACGCCTTCGAATGCCTGCAATCTATTCCTGTCGCCTTCGGTGATTTTAACCTGCACCACAATAGTATCGCCCGGTCCAAAATCCGGCAGTTGTTTTGACATCTGTGCATCTTCTATCTGCTGGATTATCTTGTTCTTACTCATCGTCATGCTCCTGAAGCAATTCCCATAACCACTTATTTTTTAAGCGGTTAACCTTGTTAATTCTCTGCCATCCGATGGCAGGTACTGTGGCTGGCTAATGTCGGCAATTGGTGTTGCCAACTAAGCCTGCCTAATATTTCGATATTCTTCTTTAAACTGCGCCAGCAGTTTCTGCTGTTCCTCATCGAGACTCATCGCAGCGAGCAACTCGGGTCGTTTTAACCAAGTCGCTCCCAGACTCTGCTGCAAGCGCCAGCGGCGAATCGCTGCGTGATCGCCGCTGAGTAAAACCGGCGGCACCTGCGCACCATCGAAACTCTGAGGCCGAGTATAATCCGGACTGTGCAACAGGCCATCGGAAAAACTGTCCTGCTGTGCCGAGTCCTCATCGCCGAGGGCGCCTGGGAGAAATCGGATCATGGCATCTATCAACGCCATGGCTGCGATTTCACCGCCACTGATCACAAAATCACCTAGCGAGATTTCTTCGTCGATCTCGGCGTCGATTACCCGGGCATCTATGCCCTGATAACGACCACATACCATCACCATCTTGTCGCGCCGTGCCAACTCGATAATAGCTTGCTGGGTCAGCGGCCGCCCCTGTGGTGACAGGTAAATCACCTTGCATCCGGCGCTGGCCTCGTCTCCATTTGCCAGCGCATTCTTCGCCGCCTGGATCGCAGCGAGCAATGGCGCAGTCTTCATAAGCATGCCGGGACCGCCACCGAAGGGCCGGTCATCCACGGTGCGATGCTTGTCCGTGGTGAAGTCTCTGGGATTCCAATAATCCAGAGCCACCAGGCCCTCGCGCACGGCCCGGCCGCTGATGCCATACTCCGTTATGGCGGAAAACATTTCCGGAAACAGGGTGATCAAGCCAATCTGCATGGAAGCCTCTCTCAACCAGTCCTGCCGCCTTCACTACGGTTTCAAATCGATGCGCTAGCCCAGGCAATCAATCCCTTTAATCCAGATAGTCGGCTCCCCAGTTAACCGTGATGGTGTTGCCATCGAGGTCAACTGCGACGATGACGGTCTCTACCAGGTAGGGAACCAGTCTTTCCCTGTCATCGAGACTGTCTTCGGTCGGAGTTATCACCAGCACGTCATTGGCACCGGTCTCCATCAATTTTGTTACTTGTCCGAATAGCTCGGCCTGCTGATTGACTACTCTCATCCCCAGCAATTGATGCCAGTAGAATTCGCCATCAGTCAGTTCAGGCATGGTGTCGGTCCTCACCCACAACTCGACACCGGTGAGTTGCCTGGCTGACTCCGGGTCGTCGCAGCCATCGACGTGTACCAACAAGCCCTTCGGCTGGCGACGAAACTGGTCTATCTTGAGGGTCGTCCGCTTGCGATCGACTACGGCCGATAATTGGGGGTAATCGAGTATGTTCTCCAGCGGCGAGGTAAAGGAATTCAGCTTGAGCCAGCCCTTGAGGCCGTGAATCTTGCCAAATTGGCCTAACACCAGCAGCTTTCCATCGTTGTCCAGGCTAGCGGCCATATGTCTTTGCCCGACTTCAGCGAATCAAGCTTTGGCGCTAGAGGCAGCTGCATCCTTTGCCAGGTTAGAAACGCGAGGGCTAAGCTGTGCTCCCTGGGATTGCCAGAAAGCCAGGCGCTCTTGATCCAGCCGCAGTCTTACTTCCTGACCCTTGGCGAAAGGATTGAAGAAGCCTATGCGCTCGATAAAACGGCCGTCCCGGGCCTTGCGTCTGTCGGCCACTGTGATGTGGTAAAAAGGCTTCTTCTTAGCCCCACCACGAGCCAATCGAATCGTGACCATAAATAGTTCCCATACAATAATTGAGTGATGACTACACGAGCTTGCGTCGTGGCTTTAGCGCACACAATTAGGCCCGAATAAAAAGGCGGGTATTCTATGTTAAATAGGGGCTTATTGGAAGCCTTATCGAAGCCCTTGCCCAAGCGCGCCAAACTCAGTATTTCCGCGGCTTGCCCGCAAATTAGGGAGGTCGCTATTGGTTGTTGGGTTAGAACTGCACAAGGGTCGGTAGATGCTGTGTAGAACGCGCAGTGGCTGGCAAACTGCATACAGACCTTATGAATGCGGGCAAGATGCGTTCATGTACGTGGAATCCTGCAGCCGCCACCCTTTCACTTAACGACCGAAAACATCTAGAACCGAGGAAAACCACCGCCGCCGGCAGGGGGGAGTCCGCCGGGGCCACCGGGGCCGCGCATTCCGCCGAGGCCTCGCATCATGTTGGCCATGCCGCCTCCCTTCATCTTTTTCATGACCTTCTGCATCTGTTTGTGCTGCTTCAGTACTCGATTCAGGTCCTGGATCTGGGTGCCCGAGCCCCGGGTTATTCGGCGTTTGCGTGAACCATTGAGGATGTCAGGGTTGCGTCTTTCGCGCATGGTCATGGAGCAGATTATGGCTTCCATGCGTCGAAACTGTGAGTCGTCCACCATCTTGGTGGCAGCCGGTGGCAGTGCGCCCATGCCCGGCATCTTATCTACGATGCTGGCAACACCCCCCATGTTCTGCATCTGTTGCAATTGCTCCTTGAAGTCTTCCAAGTCGAAGCCCTTGCCCTTCCTGATCTTGCGTGCCAGTTTCTCGGCCTTGACCTTGTCGACTTTTTTCTCGGCCTCCTCGATCAGAGATAGCATATCTCCCATGCCGAGGATGCGGGAGGCGATGCGATCCGGATAGAAAGGTTCCAGGGCATCGAATTTCTCGCCCATGCCGATGAATTTTATGGGCTTACCGGTGATGTGACGCACCGACAGGGCCGCGCCGCCACGGGCATCTCCGTCGGCCTTGGTCAGCACCACGCCGGTCAGCGGCAGTGCATCGTTGAAGGCCTTGGCGGTGTTGGCCGCGTCCTGTCCGGTCATGGCATCGACGACGAAGAGGGTCTCGATCGGGTTCAGTAAGGCATGTAACTGCCTGATCTCCTCCATCATCTCCTGGTCGATTGCAAGCCGACCCGCGGTGTCGACAATCAGCACATCGACAAATTTGCGCTTCGCCTCACTCAACGCCGCCGCCGCAATATCGGTAGCCGATTGACTGCTGTCGCTGGCGAAGAATTCCACTTCGACTTCGCTGGCCAGGGTTTGTAGTTGCTGAATAGCCGCCGGGCGATAGACGTCGGCACTCACCACCATCACCGATTTTTTCGCTTCCCGTCGCAAGCGATAGGCGAGCTTGGCCACGGTAGTGGTTTTACCGGCGCCCTGTAGACCCGCCATCAAAATCACCGCCGGTGGTGTGGTCCTGAAGTTTAGCTCGGCGTTCGCCGAACCCATGAGGCTGATCAGTTCGGCCTCGACAATTTTTATGAAGGCCTGGCCTGGACTGAGGCTGCTGGCTACCTCCTGCCCGACGGCTCGCAGGCTGACGCGATCGATGAAGTCCTTGACCACAGCCAGGGCAACATCGGCCTCCAGCAAGGCACGGCGTACTTCTCGCAGGGCATCCTGAATATTGCTCTCGGTGAGGTTTGCCTTGCCTGTGAGCTTTCTGAATGTGCCGGAGAGTCGATCGGTTAAATTATCAAACAATGTTGATACCGCCTTTCGTTTTATATTGTTGCGCTGGTCACTACCCGCCCCCGCCGATAGAGGCTGCTTTATCGCTGTGTAGGGACAACAGCGCTGCATTATAGCCAAATCCCGCCGTCTTAAAAGAGAGTTCAAGTAGCCGATTACTTGTGCAACACTTTCTAGTACCCTATTGTCCCTATCTCAAGCAGCTGAGCGCATCGAACAACATGCAAGTGACCATCATCTCCGGCGTCTTCGCCGTCTGCTTCTACCTGATCGGTTCGGTGTTTCAGGGACTCAACTTCGCCCTCGACAAAGACACCCGCAGCAAGGTGTTTTTCTTCGGCGCGATGGCGGTTATTGCACACGGCATTAGCGCCTATGGTGTCATTCGAACTACCAGTGGATTCCATTTCGGTATTTCGGAGATCAGCACGCTCATCACCGTTTCCATCTCCCTGGTGGTGTTAATCAGCAGCATACGCAAGCCCTTGGAGAACCTGTTCCTGGGTCTGTTTCCACTCGCTGTTATCACCATCATCGCATCGCTGACCATCAACAGTCGGTTTCCGCCGACGGTCATGAGTGCGGGCCTCGCCAGTCACGTTCTGATATCCATATTGGCGTACAGCTTTATTACCATCGCTGCGCTGCAGGCAGGTTTTCTGGCCTATCAGAATCATCAACTCAAACATGGCCACGCCGGTGGCTTGATCAACAAACTGCCACCATTGCAGGACATGGAGGAGTTCTTGTTTGAATTGCTCTGGGTGGGTCAGATTCTATTGAGTCTCGGCATCGTTGCCGGACTGTTGTTCATCGACGATATCTGGGGCCTCGATGGCGTCATCCACAAGACCTTCTTTTCCATACTCGCCTGGGTTGTTTTTGCCGTCCTGCTTTGGGGCAGACATCGATTAGGCTGGCGAGGCAATACTGCCATTAAGGGAACCCTTAGCGGTTTCGCACTGCTTATCGTCGGTTTCTATGGCGTCAAGTTTGCGTTGGAATATATCATCACCTAGCCCCGGTTATCGCGAGCCACCCACTCTTGCCCGATTATTCACTCATATGAATGCTGACGATTCTTCACTAGCGATGCTGTTGGGTTTATTTGTATTGCTGATGATTGCCTCGGCGTATTTCTCCGGCTCTGAAACTGGAATGATGCGTCTTAATCGATACCGCTTAAAGCATCTGAAACGCACCGGACATACGGGCGCTTCCCGCGTAAGCAAGTTACTCGAAACGCCAGACAGACTTATCGGCGTTATCCTGATCGGAAATAACTTCGTCAACTTCCTGGCGGCGTCCGTTGCTACTTTAATTACCATCCTGATACTGGGAGAACCGGCACCTCTCGTGACGGCAGTTGTACTCACCCTGGTAGTACTGATATTTGCCGAAGTCACACCGAAGACAATTGCTGCGCTCTATCCAGAGAAGGTTGCCTACCCCTCCAGTCTGCTTCTCAATATCTTGTTGAAGATTCTCTATCCCGTGGTCTGGATAGTGAATTTTGTATCCAATGGACTGGTTCGTCTGCTTGGCTTCAAATCCAATATTGACGATAGCCAGCAGCAGCTTACTCCCGATGAATTACGCACCGTTGTCGATGAGTCCAGTGGTCGTGTTCCGCGGCGCCGGCAAGGCATGCTGCTGAATATTCTCGATCTTGAAAAGGTGACTGTAAACGATATCCTGGTGCCGAAGAACGAAATTATCGGCCTCGATATCGAAGACGATATTGACGAAATCCTCAGCCAGATCGGCAGTGCCCAGCACACACTGCTGCCCATGTACAAACGGGAAATCGACAATATCATCGGCATCCTGCATCTGCGCAGCGTCGGCAAACTGATCCAGGTAGAGAAGATAAACAAGGCCACCATCATCCAGGAGACCATGGAGCCATATTTCATTCCCGAAAGCACACCCCTGCACACCCAGTTATTCAACTTCCAGAGCAAGAAACTGCGCATGGCCATGGTGGTCGATGAATATGGCGCCGTCCAAGGTCTGGTGACACTGGAGGACATTCTGGAGGAAATTGTCGGCGAGTTTACCACCGACCTGGCGGCCAGCAACAAAGAGATTCATGAACAGGGCGATGGTATTTTCCTGATTGACGGCTCCGCCAGTATCCGTGACATTAATCGCATACTCTCCTGGGATCTGGATAGCAGCAGTGCCAAGACTTTGAATGGCTTGTTGACAGAAATTTTGCAATCCATTCCGGAATCTGCAGTGGGAATCGAACTCGACGGCTACTACGCCGAAATCGTGCAGGTTAAGGACAACGTGATTCGCACCGTTAGAATGTGGCAAGCAGGCTCCGCGCGAGTGGATGAGGCGATTTAATTCGACCGGCTTATGCAGGTATCCAGCGAGTGAAACTGTTTCAGGTCAGGCAGGTTCCAGGAAGAAATACTGCCTACCTGATCACCAGAATCGGATTTTACGGCGAGTGAAAGCTGGTAGTTGCCGGGGACATCGAACTGCCAGACCTGCCACCGTGTCGCATCGTCTTGCCGCGATTTATCGAATGTAATTTCTATCTGACCCGCTGTCGGAAATGCGTAGCTAAACTGTCGTAACGGGATGGCAAGCCCCAGACCACAAGCCTTGATATAGGCCTCCTTCAGCGTCCACAGCTGATAAAATCGATGCAGGCGTCGACTCTGACTCAGCACCAGCAGGTCGGCAACTTCCTGCCGGGAAAAAAACCGCCGTGCAATTCTTGCTACTCTTCTGGGCTTGTCGCTGCTTTCAATATCGACTCCGATAGTCTCGAGTTTAGAGATCGCCAATACCAGTCTGTCGCCGGAGTGAGACAGGTTGAAATACAGGCCCCGAGAATTTTGTGCAGGATCGAGCGCCGGCTTGCCATGGTCATTTTGCACGAAGCGCCATCGCGGGGGAGCAAACTCCTCGAAGTATTGGCTCAGCACACTGCGAATCAGAAACCGTCCCAGCAACAGCTGTTTCCTGTGCCTGTCGAAATAGAAACGCTGGAACCTAAGCCGTTCCGCATCCGTAAGCCAGGGCAGACACTGTCGTTTTAGTTCCTGCAGGGAAAAGTCCGCTTGCTTGCAATGCCACAGGTGAACTTCGGAATCGATAATCTGCACCGCTAGCCCCCTCTCTATCCCAACTCGGCCAGATCGATCACACAATATAGTCGCTTGCGTGATATTTGCGTTTCACCGGGGTAGGCAAAGGCATTGTTGACAAATTTTATACCGTCCAGTTCGATAGACTGATTGATATGACTATGCCCGTAGATATGAATAGCCGGTTGCAGTTGCATCACCTGATTTCCGAGACCGATGCTGCCCAGCACCGGATAAACTCTTCTGCGTTCCCGGGGAATTCTTTCCGGCATAACATCTATCCTGGGGAGAAAATGAGAATAACTGACCACCATTTTTCCATTGCTCTGTGGCAGTGGCAAATTCTGATCGAGGAAGTGCTGGCAGATTGCCGCGCTGCTGTTCAGCCTGGCCGGCCAGCGACAGGCGCGAAAGTCTCGCCAGGCACGCCGCAGATGTCGATCGGGTTCGCCGAAGGAAAAATCATACCAGGACAGCAGGGGCACGAAGTCGACGCTTTCGTGTTCGAAGTGTGAGGTTCGTATGCCTGTATCCTGGCATAGTTCATTGATGGCATCGAATTTCCGCAGTGAGCAATCGTAGTCTCCATCGTGCAGCCACAACTCATGATTGCCCGGCACAAAAAGCACCTGTAGAAATTTCCGCTGCAGGGATTCAAAAACCTGGCGCAGCAAGCTAATGCTGTGGGACACATCGCCGGCTAAAACCAGAATATCGTTCCGATATTCATCTGCGCTCAATTGCAGCACCCAGCGCAGATTCTCTGGATAATCCACGTGAACATCAGACAGGGCAAATACACGCATAGACTCGACTTACCTCGAAACCGGGGTGGAATTTAAAGCAGGCCTCGGCGGCTGCCCTAATTAATTCTTTTTCACCATGTGTGACTGGATAAATTCGGCCAACAACAAGTAGTCATCCCTGCGTGGATCAGACCGCCTCCATGCCATGCCAATTTCCCGGCTCACATTTTCACTACTAAAATGTTTAAGCTGCAAATGGGTATCGCCCAACACATTCGCCTGCACTGCCATCTCTGGCAACAGCGTCACACCCAGGCCATTGGCCACCATCTGTACCAGGGTATGCAGGCTGGTGCCCTGGTAGACCAGGTCGGTATCGGCGCTCTGCAATTTGCAGGCCTCCAGCGCATGGTCCCGTAGGCAATGCCCTTCTTCCAGCAGCAGTAAGCTCTCGCCCCGCAACTGCTGCTGCTTTACCTGCTTGGCTTTTTCCAGCTTGTGTCCCGGCGGCAGGCACAGCAGGAATTCATCCCTAAACAGATTCACAGTTTCCATGTCGGGCATGGCATAAGGGAAGGCCAACATGATCAGGTCCAGCCGTCCCTGTTGCAATTGCAGCAGTAACTGCGCACTCAACGCTTCTTTCAGATAGAGCTTCAGTCTCGGGTAACTCTTGCGCAGGTTCTTCAGAATAGGCGGCAGAATAAATGGGCCGATGGTGGGAATCACCCCCAGGCGAATTTCTCCGGAGAGCGCGCCTTCATTGGCACGGGCCAGGGATACAAAATCTTCTACCGCGCCGAGGATGCCGCGGGCCTGATGCAACAGTTTCTCTCCCAGGGGCGTAATCAGCACGGTCTTCTTGTTGCGCTCGAAAACCACCACGCCTAACTGCGATTCCAGGTCCTGAATCGCAACACTCAGGGTAGATTGGGTGACGTGGCAGGCGGCGGCGGCTTTGCTGAAATGCTTGTGTTCAGCCACGGCACAGAGGTACTTGAGCTGTTTTATCGAGGGCATCATGGGAGCCGATAGTAATCGATAAAAACGATCAATGCATCTTGAAAAATCAATTAGATTCTATGAGGGAATTGCCGTAGTGTGAGACTACGACTCATGGTCGGCAATCCAGCTGACCTGTTTAAGCGCTGGGAAACCCCGAGTTAGACCTCCGCCGAACCAACAACAGGAGAAACAAAATGTCGCTGAAAGGATCCAAGACAGAAGAGAATTTAAAGGCAGCTTTTGCCGGCGAATCACAGGCTAATCGCCGTTATCTTTATTTCGCCCGGAAGGCCGATGTGGAAGGCTACAACGATGTCTCTGCCCTGTTCCGCTCAACCGCAGAAGGTGAGACTGGTCACGCCCACGGGCATCTCGAATACCTGGAAGAAGTGGGTGATCCTGCCACCGGCATGCCCATAGGCCCAACTGAAGACAACCTGAAGGCGGCGGTGGCAGGCGAGACCCACGAGTACACTGACATGTACCCGGGCATGGCGAAGGACGCCCGCGACGAAGGCTTCGACGAAATCGCCGACTGGATGGAAACCCTGGCCAAGGCCGAGCGTTCCCACGCCAATCGATTCCAGAAGGCACTGGATTGCCTGGACGAATAGACCACTCGAGCGAAGCGGTGTTCTGCGCAGCTAGGGAGCATCTGATTAATGGCTGATGCAAGAAGAGAAGGCGGTCTTGACGCGCCTACCAGACATCCATTGGGGCAAGACCAGCCTGTGTTCTGGGACAGCGAAGATCTCAACCGGGAACTGGCACGGGTCTATGACATCTGCCACGGTTGCCGCCGTTGTGTCAGCCTCTGTAACGCCTTCCCCACCCTGTTTGATCTGGTGGATGAGAGTAAGACCATGGAGATCGACGGCGTTGCCGTCGCCGACTACGGCAAGGTCGTGGATCAGTGCTATCTCTGCGACCTGTGCTACCTCACGAAATGTCCCTACGTGCCACCCCACGAATGGAATGTGGACTTCCCCCATCTGATGCTGCGGGCGAAGGCGATCAAGTTCAAAAACGGCGACACAAAACTGCGGGATAATCTGATTACCAGCACCGACCTGGTGGGCAAGGTCGCCTCCAAGCCCGTCATCAACACCTTGGTCAACGCCGGCAACAAAAACTCCCTGGTGCGCAGCATCCTGGACCAGACCTTCGGTATTCACAAGGATGCCCATCTACCGGAATATAACCGCAAGCCAGCCCGCAAGCAGCATGCTGCGCGGGTATTTGATCCTGCCCTGGCGACGCCGAACCCTGCTATCGATGCGACAGCAGAGAAACCGGACCGGGTTACCCTGTTCACGACCTGCTACTGCAACTACAACGAGCCATCGATTGCGGACAGCGTGATAAAGGTGCTCGAACACAATAACGTAAAGGTCGACTTGGCCGCCCGCGAGCACTGCTGCGGCATGCCCAAACTGGAATTGGGGGATCTGAAGTCGGTGCAGTTACTGATGCAGAGAAATATTCCGGCCTTGTTCGAAACCGTCCAGGCCGGCAACGCGATCATCGCCGCGGTGCCCTCCTGCGTGCTCATGTTCAAACAGGAATTACCCCTCATGTATCCTGACGACGAACAGGTCCAGGCCGTCGCCAAAGCCTTCCACGATCCCTTCGAGTACCTGCACAAGCTCTACAAACGAGGCAAACTCAATACCCGGTTCAAGCGCGCGCTCGGCGATGTCAGCTACCATGTAGCCTGCCATCAACGGGTGCAGAAAATTGGCCCGAGGACGAAGCAGATTCTCGAGTTGATTCCAGACACGACGGTAAAAAGTATCGAACGTTGTTCCGGCCACGATGGCACCTATGGCGTAAAATCAGAAACCCTGGAGTTCGCCAACAAGATCGTCAAACCCATAGTACGGCAAGTCACTGAGCAACAGCCCGATTATTACGGCAGTGATTGCCCGATTGCTGGCAAGCATATCGAGAACAACCTGGACTCGGGTCAGAAGGCAATTCACCCCATCGACTTGTTGTGCCTGGCCTATGGCATTTAAACAATTATCAATTTCTTAACACAATTATGAAGAAACTCACGACCGCCGATTTACTTTCCATTGAAGCCTATGAGGCGCAACGCCCGGCCATTCGCCAGGCCATGATGGAGCACAAGAAAACCCGTCGTGTGGCGCTGGGCCCGAACGCCATGTTGCATTTCGAAGACTATATGGTGATGCGCTACCAGGTGCTGGAATTAATCCGGGTCGAGAAAATTACCGGCGAGGAGAATCTGAAGCAAGAACTTGAGGCCTACAATCCCCTGATCCCCGATGGCAGCAACCTGAAGGTCACCTTCATGCTGGAATATCCGGATGCGGAGGAACGGTCACAACGACTCAGCCAGCTGATCGGCATCGAAGAATTGATCTCGATACAGATCGATGACCTGGCTCCGGTGTATCCGATTGCCAACGAGGACCTGCCCCGCTCCACCGATGAGAAAACCTCGGCAGTGCATTTCCTGCGCTTCGAATTCAGCGACGAGATGATTGCCGCGGCCCGCGACGGTGCCAGCTGGGTTATTCGCTGTGAACATCTGAACTATCAGCACAGCACCGAAGAGCTACCCGAACAGATTCGCCAGTCCCTGATAGGAGATTTCGCCTAGACCCTGCCCTGATTTGCATATCGAGTTGCTACCGGCACACCACAAGGGGCTGAGATTTTGGCATAAAAAAAGGGTGGCAACGCCACCCTTTGATTCGATACATCCTGCCGGTTTTAGTCGCGACCAAATTAGTCTGAGCCGCTCTGATTGGCATTTTTCCATGAATAAAACCCCATGAACATCTCTTGCCAGCTCTGCTGACCCCAGACAATTTCAGAATCAGGATCGGGGTTATAGGCATTTTGACGCGAGTTATCGAAGGCGCCGATGGCTTTTATTTTAGTGCCTGCCGGTACCAGCAACGGCTCTGCCAGGGTGTGATTCAATTGCCAGTTGAACGAATAGTTGGGCACCGAAAGCAACAACTCCTCACTGCCATCGGGGTACTGCGCAACAAACTTCATGCGCTTGCCGCGAAAATGCATATGCGGAAGGAAGGATTGCAGATACGCATCTTCATGCACGGTGACCATCGCCACCATCTCGTGGTCCTTGCTGCCTGCAGGGATGCTGATATTGAAATTATTCGCGATCGCACCGGACATTCTTTGGCTGGGTACTTCGCCTTGCGGATAAAAGTAGATGCCGATCTCGGAGGCATCGGTGAGTTCCCGACCGGTGGTGGTGTAATGCAATTGCAGGTCGAGGCTGGAGCCTGCGCGCAGCAAACCACCGACACCAGGCTCGTTCCATTGCGCCCTGGCGCCAGCGGCATAGCCGGTGATCGAAGCAGTATTCTCATCTTGCGAGCCGGTAAACAAGGCACTGATGTCCGCCTCTGGTGGCAAGGAATTCAAAATTTCATTGAAGTTAATATTCTCACCCGATGTCATCGCCGCCATCATTTTTTGCTGAATTGGTAGCGCCTGTTCCGGCGGTAAGGAGTTCACGATTTGCATGAAAATTTCTGGTTGAGATTTCCTGCCCTCTGGAGGTATCACGCCAGTTAGTATGTGGTGAAGTGCCGACGGTTCTCCTGCAATCACCTGACTACCCCTCACCCACACATCTTTTTCCAGGCCCAGGTCGATTTCGACGTTCAGGTATTCGACGATACCCGTCGCTGGAATCGACTGCGGTGGAATCGCCACGACCAAATCCGGCTCACCGTGCTCCCACTTGGTCTCGGGCCACACCAAGGCGGCAAGCGGGTCGTTGTCGGTGTCGGCTATGGAACCTGCATTCACCCAATGTACCAGTTTCTGCATTTCCTCATCACTGAGGTTCATGGCGTCTCTTATCTTGAGACCGACCTTGTTATCGACCTGACCTGGCGGCATGCGTCGGGTCATGACCACTTCCTTAATCATCGGAGACCAGCCCTGGACGGCGAGAAGACTGTCCATGGCAAATGGCGCTATGCCGCCGGCGCGGTGGCAATTGGCACAGTTCTCCGCAATGATCGGTGCAATATCCTTCTCGTATGAGAGCTCGGTGTGGGTTGCCGTGCTGACATAATCGATGAGGGTGCCGGCGCTGGCCACTTCGACCAATTCCACCGCCTCCCCTGCCAGCAGCTGTTGCAGCACCTGCTCCAATGAGTCATGCACAGGACCACGATAAAACACTTCGAAGTTGCCTGGATCGTAGACCACCGCTTCGCCCAGGCGCGTGAAGCCAAGCATTTCCGATACCAGTTGCGAGTCATCCATCAATGCCGGAAACTCGATACCCATGGCCAGGGCATTCGCCTGTACTACCGCGCGATCACTCTGCAGGCCAGGATTTAACATAAAAAACACCACCCCCTGTTCCTGATATTTCCCCTGCAGTGCCAGCAAGTCGGCCAGTGCGCGTTGTGCTCCTGCGGCGTCATTGGCATGGGCGAGAATGACAACGGCTTCGTGGTCGTCATACCAGGACATGTGATGAAAAGCGCCCTGGTGATCGATCAGGGCAAAATCGCCAACGCGTTCGCCGGCAACCACTGACACCGCCATCGCTGCGATTAATGGGCTTAAAATTAACTTCAATAATTTGCTCACCGGTTGTTCTCCTCAAGTAGCATGTACTCGTTATTAGGGGCAGGGCGCTGTCGCTATCCCGTTGTAATCATTTTGCCTGATGCTGAAGCATTACCGCCGATACTGGCCCATCCGACACTGGCCTCATAGTGCCGAAAGTCACTATTTGCGACGATTACGGAGTCTGCATGAGAGCCAGATGGTGCCAGCGTATACTTCGCCCCCCCCCACTTGATAGCCCAATTATCCCAGCAGATCGTACTTGCGCAAATAGCCCCGCAGCTGGTGGTAACTCAGGTTCAAAAACTCCGCGGCCTTCTTCTGGTTAAACTGGTTCTTTTCCAAGGCCTGTTTCAGCAAGTCGATTTCAAATTCCTGTACTTCCTTCTTGAAATCGAAGGAACTGACATTAGTCAGCTTTGGCACGCCGGCTTCGCCATCGGCTGCGGCAGCGCGCTGTGCCTGTGCCGACTTGTTTAACTGATAGGGCGACTCGAAGGGATTGAACACCAGTCGGGTGATGTGACCATCGGCATTTTGGTACACCGCCCGCTCGATGACATTCTTCAATTCCCGAATATTCCCGGGCCAGGAATAACTGCGTAAGGCCTTTTCCACTTTGTCGGAGAAGCCGGCAAAATACTCGCCACCAATCTCCTTCACCATGCCGACGGCGAAATGCTCTGCCAGTATCAGGATATCTTCGGATCTTTCTCGAAGGGGCGGCAGGGTGATGACGTCGAAGGCGAGTCGGTCCAGCAGGTCCTCGCGAAACTTGTTTTGCTGTGCCAGTGCCGGCAAATCCTCATTGGTCGCGGCCACAATGCGGACATCGACGATGATGGTCTCATTGCCGCCGAGGCGTTCAAATTCGCCGTATTCGATTACCCGCAGGATTTTTTCCTGCACCGGCATCGCCGTGTTAGCCAGTTCGTCGAGAAACAGGGTGCCACCGTCGGCACGCTCAAAGTAACCCTTTCGCTGTTTGGTGGCACCGGTATAAGCTCCCACTTCATGCCCAAACAACTGGGCTTCCAGCAGTGTTTCACTCATGGCGGCGCAATTGATTTTGAGAAAATTTTGTTCCCAACGGCGGGACAGGAAGTGCAGCCGGGCCGCGACCAGTTCCTTGCCGGTACCGCGCTCACCAACGATTAACACCGGCTTGTTCAGCGGCGCTACCAGGGAAACATGTTCCTGCATTTCTAGAAAATTGGCGGATTCGCCAATCATCCTTGGTGCCTGCTCTGTATTCTGCATAATTCCTTTAATAACAGCAGCTTAGTCTATATAGCAGCAATCGCGCCAGACCTTGACAGAAACTGAGAATTACTACCTGTGTTGATAGTGAAAATTACCACTTGTTAAGTTATTTAGCTATCAGGGTCAGAAATTCAGCTTAGTAGAAATTTATTCCTTATATTAATCAACAGGTTAAAAAAATTCAAATGTTGGCACGCAAGCTGCTCCTCTTTCAGTAGCAAGTCGTGAACCGGCAGTAACCACACCTTGCGGTGACGCGAGGTAAACAGGCCAACCGAGGTTGGCTATTAGTGACGAACCAGTCATTTGAGGTATCAGTAATGAGTATATTTACAAGACTATCAGACATTATTAATTCCAATATCGGCTCGCTGCTGGATAAGGCGGAGAATCCCGCAAAGATGATTCGCATGGTGATCCAGGAGATGGAAGAGACTCTGGTCGAGGTGCGCAGCGGTACGGCCAAGGTAATTGCCGAGAAAAAGACCCTGACCCGACGGTTAGAGCAGCTCAAGAAGCAAGCGGCCGACTGGGGGCAGAAAGCCGAACTGGCGCTCTCCAAGGGCCGTGAAGATTTGGCGAAGGCGGCTCTGGTGGAAAAATCCAATATCAATTCCAGCGTCGAAATCACCGCAAAGGATCTGGGCAAGCTCGATGAAACCCTGGATAAGCTCAGCGTCGAAATCGAGCTACTGCAAGCAAAGCTGAATGATGCTCGCTCACGTCAAAAGACGATAGTCATGCGTACCAAGGCAACTGCCTCACGCCTGCACGTGAATCAACAGTTGCACAACTATACTATTGACAACGCCATGGACAAATTTGAATACTATGAAAAGAAGATAGATCAGATGGAAGGCCAGATGGACAGCGACCATATTGCGCGTCGCGGCCTCCAGAGTGAGTTTGAGGAGCTTGCCAATCAAGAGTCGATAGACAAAGAACTACAAGATTTAAAAGCCAAGCTTAAAGAGAAAAATCAAGATAAATAGGTTTTCATCATGGGCGTATTAGAGTTCATAACATCAATTGTGGCAATGGTACTGGGTGCCGTTACTATCTGGATCTTGATATTAAGAAAGGGTCGTCGCATAGAGCGCGCACAGCCAGACGGGCACTACGATATGAGCGAGCTGTCGGGGATGGCGGAGTCGATGCAGGAACGCATCGGTGTCCTCGAATCTATCCTCGACGCCGAAGTGCCTGACTGGAGACAACAGAATGAATCCGGGACGGAGTAGTATGAAGTTGAATCGGGAGGACAGGCGCTGCCTGGGAGTATGTACCGGCATAGCGGATTGGCTCGACATTCCGGTTACCTTGGTCCGGGTCGTATTCATAATTTGTGTCATCGCCTGGCCTACGTTAATCATCGGTTACTTCATCCTCTACTTCTGCCTGGACAAGGACATCACGCCAGAATCGATGCGTGAGTACTTCAGCCGTGGCAAGACCGCCGATCATTTCCGGCAGCTGAACTATCGCAAACCCGTCTACAAGAATTTGAGCAATAAACGCATCGCCGGTGTTTGCAGTGGCATTGCCGATTACGTTGAGGTCAGCGCGTTCTCGGTCCGACTCGTGACCCTGCTATCCCTGTTTATCTTTGGTCCGTTTACATTCTGGGCCTACATTATCTGCATGTTCGTCTTCGACCCTGATCCCGATACCCTCGACACGGAACGCAATCTGAAGCGAATGCGGCGTCGAGAAGCGCGCTCAGCCAAAAGACAACGCCGTGCACAGAGACGAGACGCACGCTGGGCCCGCAGACACGGTGTTCGCAAGAGCTACGCTAACGAGGAAGAAGTCCAACGCGACACGGAAGCTGAAGAGAAATTTGCCGAGCATGCCGACGCCGATCCACAACAGCAGAGCACTCCAGCGGGCAGCTATTATTCACGCCAGCAGTGCACCAAAATTTTCAGCGCACTGGAACAACGGCTGCGCGAGATAGAGGCGTATATGACCTCAAAAAGGTTTAGTTTGCATTGCGAGATCAATCGAATCTAAAGAAGCAATCTCGGGAAACAGTGCCGGAGGATTTCAAGCCACCTCGCTGTGCCCCCACCCATCAGGCCCGACCCAGCTTGCACATAGGTGCAGACAAAAGCCCACGCCAGCCATTGCCGGTTTTATCCCGGCCTCTAAACCAGTAAACTAGCCTTCCTATGGATACCCGTCCAGCCCTGCTCTGAAGGCTGTTTGTCGCCTGGTTCGTGACTCCTGTAGACCAGGATGGGCACTAATAAGTCAGGGCATGGGCCCGGATACGCCGCTTATGAAATATTGCCACCATTGTGCTGGCTCCCTGGTTTTTCGCATCCCCGATGGCGATGACAAACCACGTCACTGCTGTGAAAACTGCGGCAGCATTTTCTATCAAAACCCCAAAAACGTCGTCGGCACCGTACCCACATTCGGCGACAAGGTATTGCTATGCAGACGGGCGATTCAACCCCGCCTCGGCAAATGGACTCTGCCTGCTGGTTATATGGAGAATGGGGAGTCCAGCCTCGTCGGCGCCATCCGGGAAACTGTGGAGGAAGCCGGGGCGCTGGTGACGGTGCGGGATGACAGTCTCTACACTCTGTTCAACCTGCCTAAAATTAACCAGGTGTACATGTTCTTTCGTGCTGAGTTGGATAACCTGGATTTTGCCGCCGGTGCCGAGTCCCTGGAGGTCGCTATGTTCACGGAAGCCGAGATTCCCTGGGATGAGATTGCCTTCCCCGTGGTGAAAACCACCTTGGAGCATTACTTCGAGGATTTGCGCCATGCCCGATTTCCGGTGCGGATGTTCGACATCCTCCACGGTGAAAACCGCTGCTTCACTACCAGCCTGATCAGTCACAGTCACCCAGATTCGAAGTCCTGACACGATTAAAAATCCACCACCCAGGCAATTCTGCCCAGTTTTGGTGCAAATCCTGGTTGCCGGCCTAGCCACAGGGGGAAGTTGTAGGAATATTTCCTCGTAAAATCACCTCATCGCCCTCTCCACTCAACTCACGTGCCTTACAGCCGAATTTCATAAATGAAATCGTCACTTCGCGGGCTAAAAAAAACCGACCAATTGGTCAGCAATCATTTCGATTACGTATTACGATAGCAATAATCACAATGGCGCGACAAGACGACCAACTCCAGAGCAAATATTGAGGATAAATCATGAATATGACAGGCCACTCCAGAATCGCGGCGATAGGCACCTACTTACCCGAAAAGGTGGTTTCGTCCAGCGAGTTGATGGACGAGATCGATTCCGAGCAGCGATTCGGCATTCCCAATACGTTTATCGAAGATTTGACCGGAATTCATTCCCGGCGTATTCCCGCCGATGGGGAAAAACCTTCCGACCTGGCCATTAATGCCGGCCGGCAGGCATTGGCGAAATGCGGGCTCGACCCCAAAGAGGTCGATATGGTGCTGTTTTGTGGCATCGACCGCGACTGGATAGAACCCGCAACATCCCATCGCGTGCAGCGCGAGCTGGGCTGTATCAACGCCACCTGCATGGACATTAGCAACGCTTGCCATGGATTTGCCAACGGCATGTAGGTGGGTGATGCCATGATCGCTATCGGTGCAGCCGAAAATATATTGGTAGTCACTGGCGAAGTGCCCAGTCACCTGGTTAACGATGTGATCAAGGACATTAAAGAAACCCCGACACTGGAAAATTTTAATAGCAAGGTGGGTGGATTTACTACCGGAGACGCCGGTGGCGCCGTGATTCTGCAGCGGGCGT
>CAJXIY010000047.1 GCA_913054495.1 uncultured Gammaproteobacteria bacterium
TAGCTACGTTCGGACAGGATAACCGCTGAAAGCATCTAAGCGGGAAGCCCCCTTCGAGAAGAGATCTCCCTGAGGACTTGATCCTCCTGAAGTGCCGTTGAAGACGACGACGTTGATAGGCTGGGTGTGTAAGCACTGTGAAGTGTTGAGCTAACCAGTACTAATTGCACGTGAGGCTTGACCATATAATCATGGGTTTTGCCCTGGGACAGATCCTCTGGGTCTGTCCCTGACCAGAACAAAGTGATGATATGAAACAAGCAACCAATCGACTTTAACTGTACAGATAGATCTTGTATTAACGAGTTAAAACATACAGATGCGCGAGAGCGCCTTCATTCAGCAGATTGTTAAGAATTTGTAGGAGGGACAGACCCGCAGGGTCAGTCCCCTTACGCCAGAATTGCCTGACGACCATAGCAAGTGTGAACCACCTGATTCCATCTCGAACTCAGAAGTGAAACCGCTTAGCGCCGATGGTAGTGTGGGGTCTCCCCATGTGAGAGTAGGTCATTGTCAGGCATCCAATAAACAACCCCACCCGGCTGCGCCGGTTGGGGTTTTTTATTGGATGCTATATGACGCCGCCCCTATGGGACGGGTCATAGTGATTCGGTATTTGGCTAAGCCAAATTCCTCACCCCTGCGGGGCCGCGCAGGCGCGGTCTTAAATGCTCTCGCATTTAATCAGGCATCCGAGTCGTAGCAGCATCCTGGATTAGCGGGGCTGGGGCCAAAGAAGCGCACTGAAACTGCGGCAGGGATGACCGCAGGACGACTTTGAACGCCACAGATAGGTGGCGACTTGGGGCAGCGAAGAGCCCATTTGGGGTTCTTTTCTGCGTATGGTGCAGGAAAAATCGTACAACCAGTCTACGCGAACTAGCCTGTCGTAAACTCACACGCCAAAAATAGAGCATTCGATCATGGACATACGAATTGAGGCATTTTATCCTGTTTCATTGTGGTATTTGCATCGTTGCAGTGCTTCGCAGCTCAGTAAGCACTTTGAGAGATAACTATGGGCGTGCGACGCACAATTTATAAAAGCTTGCTGTCCTCGTTAATCGTCGTGCTTACCCCCTTTCTGGTGCTGGTTGGCTCAATGGCCCAGGATTCCAGCTTCGCAACCCAGGCCCTCGCTGTAGACCTGGCAGACATCAGCTGGGGCCCTCCCGGCGGCGGCAACGGTGTCCCGATGGGCGTTCGTACCGCCAGACAGGGTATTGACCCGGCCACCGGCGGCGTTACCTACTACGCCATGTTTCCGGCCGGTTCGCACTTCGATTTGCATTGGCATACCCATGATGAGTTTGTGGTGGTGGTGCAGGGCACAGTGACGATCGAGCTTGGTGAGGAAACGTACTCACTCGAGTTGGGGAGTTACGTCGTGATTCCCGGCAGGATGAATCATTCCTGGGATGTGCCGGACGGCGATGACGTCGTGATCCTGGTGCGTCGAGCCGGCCCTGCGGATTTCAATTTTGTAGGGAAGTAAATCCTCGCACCCGAATGCGGAGGCGATATCCACGAATTCTGATTGCTTCTGCGTTCAATAAGATCAGGACGGTGGGGTTCTTGCTCTGATTGCAATCTTTAAACCCTATCCTTCCTATGGGTGTCCCTGATCTCTTGTCGAGAGCAAAGATGTCAGTTGGATTCGTGGGGAAAGTGCATCCATCCGGTAATGATGTACTTCTCTCCGGAGTTTAAAATATTACCCCGGTGGGCATGGGTCCATTCGGCAGGCCATATTAGCGTCTTCCCCTTCTGCGGCTGAACCTCAAGGTCTTGATGAGTGAATGTTGTGGAACCGCCGTCTGCGACATCATTCAGATAAGTCATCCACACCAGCACTCTAAAGGAGTTAATTATTGCGGTTCGTTCGCTGTGTTCGAGCTTGAAATGACCTCCCGGAAGATATCTTTGGATATTAAAGGAGCCGATATCGACACGTGGCATGATTGAATCAAGGAAGGGAAATTGCTGGAGATAGTCCTTATAACAACCGTACAAAACGTCCATATACTCTTTAACTGCGACATGATCAGGTAATTCCAGGTCCCGGGGATGAATAGTAATGTCCGTTGACTTCTTGGCATTATGATCCACTCCGCCCGCCGATTGGCCTGGTTCCTGGCTGTCTCGATGGGTAATAAAAAACTCGATCAGATCGTCACATAGGGAATTCTGATCAATGTTCCAACAACCAATAAAATGCGGACTCGCTCCTTCGATATCAATACGCCGCATCAGATTGGTCCATGATTGATTGAAACACCTTTCAAGCTATCGAAAGAAATGACCCCATAGCCTTGCTGCTTTAGTTTCAACCCTTCTTCAATTTCACCCAGTGCCGCAATAGCATTCCCCTTCATGCCGATAAGATTTTGATTATCTGGCTCGATCTTCAGGGCCTCATCATATGCCGCCCGCGCCCGCGCGTATTTTCTGAAGAACATGAGAATATCCCCCAGGTTGACATAAAGTCTGGCTTTAAGATTCTGGTCGGAAGCATTATCTCTCCAGCTACCAAACTCAATCGCCTTGGAAAAATCCTCCATAGCTCCTGCATAATTTCCGATTTTTTTCTGCACACGGCCACGATTACTATAAGCCAGCGCGTAATCTGATTTTAGGCGAATAGAACTGGTGTAACTTTTCCTGGCGTCTTCATGCCGCTGCAAATCTTCCAGGAGGCTACCGCGATTATTGTAGGCCTCGAAATAGTCTGGCTTTAAATCTATCGCCCTATTATAGATGTCCAGAGCCTGTTCTAACTTTCCTTGCGCCCGCAGGGATTTTGCGTAGTTGAAATGAGTTGCCGGGCAGGTAGATTTAAACTTTATCGCTTTAGACAGGTGTTCCAGGGCTTTTTCATGCTGACCCAGGTTTTGAAGCATGACACCAAGATTGTTGCAAGCGTCCGCGAAGTCGGGATCTGCGCGAACCGCTTCTTGAAACCTTGCTACAGCTTCTTCCGGGCGTCCCAAGCTGTTGAGAAGAATGCCAATATTATTAAAAGCATCTGCGTAGTCAGGTTTCAGCTGGGTTGCCTTTTCATAGTTTTCTATCGCAGGCAGGTCCTTACCTTGGGCGTCAAACACCATTCCCAGGATATTAAAAACCAGTGCGGATTCGGGATAACGTGCCAGCAGTTCTCTGCAACTTTTCTCGGCGTGTAACAAATTTCCTGAATAATACAGACTGAGTAAAGTATCGGTTTCAGCATTGGGTGGGGTTTTTGTAGCTATGTCAGCCATTACTTTGAAGATCCTGAATTTGTTCTCTGAACTGTTTGTCTGGGTTTGGACATTAGGTCAATCTTCCCAGCTAATACGGCCCAATATTCGTCTCTGGTCTCCATTTCTGAAAGCCAGTAAGTCGGTGAGTTGCTGGATATTAATCTGAAAACAAGTTGTTGGAGCATTAATGCCGGCACTATCGAGCGCAAAGCTTGAAAATTGATTCAATTCTACTTCTCGAATATTGAAAATACTGTATTTTTACTCCGACTCCCAACTAATTGACTGGGTAATAGCCTACGCTGCGAGAACCCAATACGCCATTGCTGCCCTGGTGTATGGAATCTATCTGCGCGTAACTGGCGGACAGTGCCGCTGCAATTTCGGCCAGGGACGAACAGAATTTCTTCTTGATATGGCTGCCGGTGCGCACTTCTTCGAAACAGTAAACCATGTCTTCGATGGGGACGGTTGCGTTATACAAAGCAAGTTCTTGCCCTGACATGTGCTTGAATATAGACCCGGGAGTCGTACAGGCGCCAAGCATTAGCATGGCAATGCCTACTAATAGAATGCGACACATTATCGTTACCTCTGTTAGCACGATCTTGAGTTTCAGAATATCAAAATATTTGGCCTACTATCAACTATAGTCCCCTATTTTCCATCGTTATTGTAGGAATACAAGCGCTAAACGTCCGTTTATTGATAGATATCAGCTGCTGGGAAGAACGCGGTCCATGCCAGCCAATAGGCGATATAGGAATTGGTTTTTTGCAGCTGAGTGCCGGCTCTCGGCCCCGACAGCGCGGTACCAAAGATGTCCCACCGATTGCCTTCGTTATCAATCATGACCACGGGCAATTGGTTTTTAACGGAGTTGAAATTCAGGGTCGTACAATCCTCCAGCTGCCGATTGTAAACCACGGCAAAATTCTGACCGGCGCTGCCTGCTGCAACCACATCCATATCCATATCCCCAATCCGGTCATTCACTACCGAGATGCCGGCAGCAAAGCGACTGATGGGATATACCTTGGAGGAGTTACCAACATTTATGCCGAGCACTCTCTCCTTGCGATGCAATCTATCGTCGTCGCTGTTATTTACCGGGAATAGCAAGGATGAATCTGAGCGATACAAGCCATAGGGAAAGAACTCATAGGGGAAGTTAAATTCCGATGGTTCAATCATCATCAGTAGCGTCTGTGGATACATCTGCAGCCAGGTTTTCCAGGTAGTTTCCACCACCTGCAACTTCTCCGGGATGCGCCTGGTTTCCTCACCCGAGATAGCCTGCTCGAGCATCTGGGACCACAGGCTTTGAGTCTCACGATCGTAGAGGATGAGGTTGGAATTGTAGAGCAATCCCGAGACACCAGAGCTGGTGTTGGCGGAACTCAAAAATGATTTCCAGAGCACCGCAGAACCGGTTAGGGGACAGTAACTCAGACTCACATCCCGATTCAGCCCATCGAATGAAAATCGATCATTCACAATCTCATGATAATCCATGATCGAATGGGGATAGGCGCGAACGTCGTCGCCTATCTTGACGCCGATGATCAAATTTTCTGGCTGGATATCCGTAATTGCGAAGGCATTGGTAAACAGGGGTGATTGAATTGCCGGAATCCCGTCGGGACCAGGCCCACCATCAAAAATTTCTGATGGAGGTACGAGAAAGCCACTGATTAGCGTCGTCTCATCTGGCCCATGGCTTAAATCCGGCTCCGGCCGGGTGCAATTCTGGAGAGGGGGGTTGGCAATAGCCGTGCCGGCAGCTGCTAATACAAATGTGGGTGGCTCTGCTGTTAACAGGCTGAAATTAACCCAATAATTGACGCCGTCTACGAAGATAGACGGTATTGAAAGGGTGACGCCATCGAAGGAACTGGCGCCGTCGGTATTTGCATCCGTCAATTCTGATGCGTGAACCAGTAGTACCTCAACAGGATTACTGCCTGCCACGATCGATAATTCAATCTGAAAGAGCTGGTCCATGAAGGTGACTACCGGCAGGTGGATGACATTGCCGGCAAGGCTTGCCTGCTGCGCAGCGGCGGGAGTATTTGCCAGTAAAATTAGCGATACAAGTAGTGACAGCAGGTGCTTAACTGGCTTGAATTGAACGAATAATCTCATGACTGCGGTGTCTCTGGATCGCCACTTCCTGATCTCAGATTAGCTGTGGTCTTTGGGTTTTCCCCGATTAGCGACCATAACAGACCGGAGTATTATTGCTTAGCTTTCAACGATGCTCTAATTGAATAGGCAGAAGGGGGTGATATACCTTGGCATTGGAAGATCCCTGAAATCATCAAAAAGGCCGGGGTGACGTTTGCGCCCGTCAAAACAGTGGTCGATTCCGGCAGAGGTACTTGGGATATTCTGAAATCGAAGCGTGGACATGGGGGCGGATTGCTTTTATCCTAGCCGTCCACGCAATGGTTTATTTTCCAGCGCTAGCAGGTCGTGCGATCCCAGGAACGCACCAGCCGATTGGCTCGAGGGAGACATAATGAGAAAAATAGCAGCCTTAGTCGTGCTTGCTGCCCTGATCACAGGCTGCGAGAATATGTACGATGATGATGGCATTCCAAGAATTCGGACCCAGGCTGATGCCGCCGCCTATAACGCCACCGTCAGTTCCGAGAGTGAGAAACTGGTATGCATGCGAGAATCGGTGATCGGCACCAATATAAGGCAGTTTATTTGCCTCACCGTCGCCCAACGAGAAATCATCATGGTGCAGGCCCAGGCGCAGGCCAGAGCTCTCGCAGATACCCTAAACCGCACTGGGTTGGGAGCAGGAGCTAATTGAGGCTCCCCGGCTTTCAGAGATAACGGATATCATCGGCGAAGCCTGCTCATCAGCAGGCTTTTCTTTGCAGGTCTTGTTGTCTTAAATTCCCCGCCCATATCGAGTTGGCTGTTAGAAAGGTTGAAACAACTGCCCCCAGCGGGATTTTCTATCGATCCCACTACTGGAGAATCCGGCAAACAAGGGCATTAAATAATGATCCAGAGTAGCTGGGCAGTGTACTCTAGAGCGCAGGTCGCCGCCGGCAACGGTTACAGGGACCTGCATGGTCTTCATGCAATGCCAAGCATCACTGTTGACAGCGATGCTTCCGGTGACCCGTACAACTTCGACATCATCGATCGACAGGCCACCCACACAGCGCTGGTGGATAACGACCCGACCTATGGGCAAGCACTATGCTGCCCTGAACCAGGAGTGGGGTGACAAGGTGTTGGCGCTGAATATGGACCTGGATCAAGCCATAGACGCAAGCGGCTAATAAACCTGTTTCCGCCGACGAACTACTCCTTTCGTCGCGCCTGCGACCCAATTCCCAGTTTACGGGTTTATAATGTTTTCATCCCAGTATTAATGAGTGTTGCCATGAAAAAGATTGTGCTTGCCATCTCCGTTCTCTGTTTTTGCCAATTAGCAATTTCACAGCAGGCCAACGATTCTGAAATAGAGGAGATTATCGTCATTGGAGAGCTCTCCCGGTCGGCAGTACGAGCCCAGATCATTCAGGTAGAAGATGATGTTTATCGTTTCTACAATGCCCAAAACACAAATAAAAAGATGAATATCGAATGTCGACAGGTCGCTCTGACAGGCACAAGGATCTCTCAACGTGTCTGCGAGCCTGTTTTCTGGACCGAGGCAAGGTCGCGAGAGACTCAGAATTTTGTCAGGGAATGGTCGGGGGTGGCAGAACTGGAGAATCTGAGTGATCGGGTAGCCACTGAGTTTGAAGAAATGAATGCCTTCTACGCCCAGCTGATTCAGAAATACCCCTCATTTGCGGAAGCCTTGGATATTCTGGCAGACCTGAAGGCACGCCTGACGGAACTGGATAACTGATCCCAGCCCCCACGGCTCCTGGGGAAGTCCACATACCGCAAAAATGAACGCGGAATCAGCTGTGGGCTTGCATGGGAATCGCTGCTATTCTTCGCCTCCGTAGAAAATAGGACAAGAGTAGTAGCCAATGATTATGCCTGACAAGAAGTTTGTCTATATCACGCTGTGCGTGTTACTCCCGACTCCCATGGCCAACGCCCAGCCCGATGTCTGGAGCGGCCTGGCAAGAACGCAATTCGACAGTGCGGCATCGACGCTGCGAATTCCATGTGCCGTCCTGGAGGACGAAAATCGCAACAGCATCCCGGGCTTCGCCCCGGCCTATGCGTTAAACCTGCTTTTGTTAAGCGCGGAGCCCGATAACGAAGTGTTTCGCCTGGTAGATCCCATCCAGACTTTCGAGGAAATTCCTGAGAGTTGCCTCGATACGGTAACGGTTTCAAGCTCAGGTTCAATCGCGACCTACACCACCTCTTCCACCGAGATCGATGTCGATGCGGCAGCGAATGCTGATACCTTTTACACCTTGGAATTACAAGCGAATCTCTCTGCCC
This sequence comes from uncultured Gammaproteobacteria bacterium, assembly GCA_913054495.1. GTDB lineage: Bacteria > Pseudomonadota > Gammaproteobacteria > Pseudomonadales > Pseudohongiellaceae > UBA9145. The sequence goes on from CAJXIY010000047.1 coordinate 7,683, forward strand.
CCGGCCCTCTGGAGTTTTCTGTCCTTAGCGCCGATAGCAGAAGTTACCGACGACCTTTCTACGATGCCGAAATCCCCCAGGGCTTTCCTCCTAATCCACCCTTCACTTTGGACTTTATCTATGATGATGCAATCCTCGAAGGCAGTTTGAACGCGATGAACCAGAATCTACAGGTATTCGAACCTGGCCGTATTGCTATCGAATGTTTTTATTTCGATCCCAATGAATTGCTGGAACTCGTGGAAGTAGTTGGGGCTAATGAGCGCTATCGATTGAAAGCTTCAGTCAATGTGTTTGACAATGGTATAAGATTTTCAGTGCATTGCACGGTTTTCAACCGCGACTTGAATCGTTTGGATCTCACGGTTCCTGTTCTCGATTGGGTTATCATTTTTTAGTAACGCAAAAAAAACGGCCCCTTCTTTCGAAGGAGCCGTCTTCTTTTCTAGCTAGAGTCTGAACTAAAACTCCATGGTGATCCTGCCGTAGATCAGACGACCTCGTGCATCATACAAGATCGACTCCATGCCAGCGAAATCGTTCACTCGCTGTGGTTGACGATCAAATACGTTACGAGAACCAAGGGTCAGGTCCACGGAGCTGCCCCACAGTTCCAGACCGCGGTAGTTGTACGACACGTCAGCAATGGTTGATGCGCGCAGTTCGTCTCGGTTACCTTCAGTTGTGTCAAATGGCTGGAAGAAATTGAAGCTCTGGAAAAATCCACTGTTCCAGCTGTAGCCGTCCCAGTCAACCGCATCGATGTAACGCGCGACGATTGAAGCGCTGTGATTGCCGTTGACCCAGCCAATACGCAGGTTGCCTTTCCACTCAGGTAGCGGAGGCGCCTCGCCGAGGAAGCGGTTACGCTTGCCTAGTGGGGAAGTCACCGGAGAGGTAGGGAACTTCTGATACTCCCATGTATCGATCTGGGTAGCCTGGGCATTAATCGACAGGGTGCCCAGATCGTCGTTGCCCACAAAGCCGCCTAGCACGTCTCCGAGATCGAACGAGTAGCTGACCCTGAAATCGAAGGCTTTCACCAGCATCATGGAAGCGTTGGACTTACCTACCGTCACCCGGAGGATCTGGGTCAAGTCATCAGCATTACGCACGATTCGCGGATCTGCACCACTACTGTTCCACGCCGACAATTGAGCGTAAGTGGGTTGACTGGTAAAGCCCGAGTTGTAGAAGTCCAGATCCAGCAGTTGCTGTGGATCGACGCTGACAATTCGGTCGGTAAAGTCGGTCTCGCTATAGTCGATATCGATACGCAGGTTATCTATCGGCTCGAAAGTAATACCCCAACTAAGGGTATCGGCAGTCTCTGGCGTCAGGTTCCGGTTACCGGCCTGACAACGTCGAGCATAAGCGAAAAACTCCGAGAACGGATCATCGATATTGGCCAGGTTACAACGCTCTGGCGCGAACAAGTCGTTCAGGCCCGGGGCGATAAAGGCGGTGCCCTTGGTGCCGCGAACCGTCAACCAGTCAAACGGGCTGTAGGTGACACCGAACTTCGGATCAGAAGAGCTCTGGCCGGTTGAGTAAGTCTCATTACGGCTTGCCATCTGGATTTCCAGGTTGTCCAGAACCGGAACGGCCAACTCGACGAACCAGGCATCTACGTCCCGGCTCTCGCTGGCCCGAAAGTCCTGTTGGCCATTGTACAGATCACCACTCTGCTTCAGGCTGGCAGGCGTATGCTTGAAGCCGTCACCCCGACGCTGGGCGCCAATCGCCATGCCGATAGGTCCACCAGGTAGTTCCCATCCACCGGTTGGCAATGTCCCGTTGAATATGAGATCCAGGGAATGGATGTTGGACTTAGTATTCGCACGCAGGAGCTCGGTGGGGAAGATAGAATCCGCCACATTCTGTGGGTTCGTATACGGATCAATCACGTTAGGATTGACTGCAAACGGGTTGAAACAGGCGTTGCGTTCAAGCAGCACATCGCAACTCAGGCCTTGCTCGATGGCGGAAAAGCTCTGGTTGTTTTCCCGCCAGCTACTATATTCTTCACTGATCATGACCGAGGCAACACCGTCCCAGCCTTCGATGAAGGGCACGGTAAAATCGACATCGAATGCGAAGCGAAAGCTTCTTTCCCGTGCAGCTTGGTGGAAACTGCCGTTGCTGTTTGTGCCTGTGGGGCGAGTCTGTGACTTGCCGAAGGGGCGCCAGCCGCTGAACTTCACATCTTCGTTGAAGGCGATGCCGTTTGGATCCAGCTGCACGACGCCATCGGCATTGCGATCAGCCAGGCCATCCCCATTCCTATCTCTGGCGAATAGGGGGTTGCCGTTGGAGTCCATGGCCCGGTAAGGGTTACCTGGTAACTCGCCACGAATCACGGGCAACTCGTTTACACGCCCACCCGGGTTGGAGGCTGAATTCTGTCCCCGGTAAGTTTCGCTATTCCAGATGAGTTGGGCATTCCACGACAGATCAGGGCTCACCTCATAGGAGGCATTGGCGTAAAACACGCCCTGCTGGTCTTTAGGGTTAAACTCCCACCATTCGCCGAAGTCCATGAAGCAGGTGCCGTAATGTTTGCTGCCATTGATGTTGGAGCGTACTGCGGCCGGATTTTCCCGATCTGCCATGGCGCCACAACCCATGTCGCCGATTCTGGAGCTGCTGCCGGTGAGGATACCGTTTTCATCACGGCTCGGAACTGAGAACTGACCGGGATTACCGGAGGAAGAACTGTTAAAGCCGGCATTGAACTGACGCGGGCGGTCGAGCCAACGCAGATTTTCGTTTTCCCGATACTGCCCAGCAATGACTACATCGAGACCGCCGAGGTCGCCACCCCACAAGACAGAGAGCATGTGCTCTGAATAGTCACCCTCGCTATCATTCTGCTGATAGACCTCGAGCTTGAGGCCATCATAGGACTTGATGGGCACGAAGTTAACCACACCGGCCACTGCCTCAGAACCGTAAAGTGCCGCTGCGCCGTCGACGACTATGTCGATACGTTGAATCGCGATTTGTGGCAGGAAGGTGTTGCTGTTGCCATCGATAACGCGTTTGCCATCCACCAGGTCGAGTGTGGCGCCCGAACCCAGACCGCGGATGTTGATATGGGTTTCGGTGGCGCCGGAACCTGGCGTGATGTTGGACGAGATCGAAGAGCCCTGGTTGAAGCTCAGGTTGTGGATGATGTCACCAATGTTGGGGGTGCCTTCGGCCGCGATGGCCTCAAGCGTTATTTGCGTGAGTGGGGATGCGGACCGGAAGCCCTCTGATCGTCGGATGTAGGAGCCGGTTACGATCACCTCCTCCACCGTCGCATCATCATCATCCTGTGCAAACGCAGCCCCGGTCAGGGGCAGCAGCGACATGGAGATCGCCGCGCAAAGCAGTTTCCGTTTGAATTTGGTTTTTTGGTAGACGTGCATAAATATTTCCCTCTTGATTTGCATTAGTCCTTCTTTTTTATTCGCTGCCCAGTACTGATGGGAGCTGGCTGGGAGGTCTTCCGCTGAGCACAGAGCTATGCAATAAGCACATAGCCCGCGTGGCAGACAGTCAAGACAACGAAGCCCGGGAAGGGCTTACAGGATGTCAGCCACCGCTCTGCGGGCAAACCAACCAAGCCTCAATCCTAAGACCCGGCGATGGTAGCAGTCAAGCCATATTGCGGATTATCAGCGCTAATTTGACCAACAATTGGGTAACGGGCGGGAAAAAGCTCAGAGAGGGGCGATAGTAAGGGTCATGGAAGGGCCAAGGCAGGGCAAACAAGGGCCAGCGAGGGGCAATTAGTGCCAAACATATACCGGTCCAGTCTTCAGGCTGGAAAGTTGCTCTAAATGGCTCCCTGAGCAAGTAAATCCACGGCGTAGTGCGCCGCTCTGGCGCTAAAAGCCATATAAGAAAGGGAGGGATTCTGACAGGCAGAAGAGGTCATAAAGGCCCCATCCGTAATGAACAAATTTGGCACATCATGGGCCTGGCACCAACCGTTTAGCACCGAGGTCGCAGCATCACGACCCATTCTTGCACTGCCCATCTCATGGATGCGGTTGCCCGGCTTGGTGAGGTTCACCGGCCGCGAGCTGATCTCAGTGCAGCCTGCGGCCTCCAGCATGGCGACGGCATCTTTACCTGCTTCCGCCTGCATGATGCGTTCGTTCTCGCCATAACCTACATTAAACACGGCCAGTGGATTGCCCCACTTGTCGCGCTTGCTCGGGTGCAGGGTGACGGTATTGTTCGGATTAGGCAATTGTTCGCCGAAGGCGCTGATGGAAACGCGCCAGGGCCCCGCTGCGCCGTGGGATTCCTTGAACGCACGGCCGATGCCGGCAATCTGACCGCCGGCATTTCCCAGTGGCGTGGCGTTTCCCTGAAAGCCGAAGCCGCGTATGTATGGCTTGTCATGTTCGGTGATGTTGGCGTAGCGGGGAATATAGATGCCCCCAGGGCGACGACCGAAGACAGTCTTGTTCTCGAATCCACTTATGAGCCCGCTGGCGCCGGCCCCGCTGACGTGATCCATTAGATTTCGACCTACCTGATCCGAGCTATTGGCGAGCCCGTTAGGATATTCCGTGGATTTGGATTGCAGCAGGATCATCGCCGAAGCCATGGCAGAGGCATTGAGAAATAGCACACGACAGGAGTATGAACGGGTCTCCATGGTTTCCGCATCGATGACCCGGACACCGACTACACGGTTGCTTTCCCCGTCGTATTGCAGGGACTGCACGATGGCATTGTGGACGATGGTGTAGTTTCCAGTGCGCTCGGCGGCAGGAAGAGTCGCATTCAAGGATGAAAAATAGGCCTTGAAAGTGCAGCCAAAATGGCAGCGGTTGCGTGACTGGCAGTTGCTTCGGCCTAATGCCCGTTGCTCTTCGGTCACCGCAGTTATGTGGGCGACCCTGGCCTGAATCACGTTGCGTCCGGGGAATGCCGCCTCCACCCGTGACTTGAACTCTTTCTCGGCACAGGTTAATTCGAAACCGGGTTGAAACTGACCATCGGGTAATTGCGGCAGGCCATCTCGATTGCCAGCGATGCCGGCAAATTTTTCTACATGATCGTACCAGGGAGCGATGTCCTCATTGCGTACCGGCCAGTCGACGGCGATGCCTTCGATCTTGTTGGCCTCGAAATCCTGGGGCCCCAGGCGATAGGTTTGCCGGCTCCACATAATGGAACGGCCGGCGGTGTGGTAGCCACGCAACCAATCATACTCGGTCCCCGGGCTGGTCTCGTAGGGATGCTCGTCATCTTTTACCCAGAAATGCTTGTTGGATTCCTTCACCGCATAAGACACGCCGGGGAATTGCTTGTAATAGTGGCGGGCAATCTCATCTTCAGATATGCGATCGAGGTTGGACTGTTCCCAGGGTGGCATTTGGTCGACATAATCCCGCTCTGGCACGATTTCATTGCCGCGCTCTAACACCAGCACCTTCAATCCGCGCTCGCACAACTCTTTGGCACTCCAGCCGCCACTCATGCCGGAACCCACTACAATCGCATCGAAATCTGCCAATGCCGCTCTCCTTCACCCATCTGAATTATTCATCTTCGAAATTCTGGCTGCTGCCCATTGTCAAATATCGACGCAGGGATCCCAGCGACCCGGCACCGCCACCCAGTGCTGCTCCAATAGCGCGCCGTCTTCGGTGGCAAAATAGGATTGCGTGATTAAACCCTTCAATGCCCGGTAGCCACCATAGCCGCTGTTGCCGGAAAAGGCAGCCCGGTCCAGTTCTCTTAGTGCGTTCTCGGCATCCGCATGGGCAAGCGTGGGGAAATCATCTCCCAGCATCTGGCCCAGATCCATAAGCTGTCGGTGCTGAGATTCCTTGCTGGCCGCATTTGCCCACTCCGCCATCAGACCGTCGATGAATCTCGGCACATTGACGTCGAGCGCACCGGGCGTGTCGGTACGAGGCAGCAGCAAGTCACTGATGCGAGAGACCAGCGCAAGCTCCTGATCGCTGAAGAAGCGCAGGGATTGAGATTCGGAAACGGCGACCCTGGCAGCATTGCCACAGGCAGCTAACATCGACGCGCCGCCAATGGAGACAATTAATCCTTGTAAGACCTCACGTCTGGTTTTCATTGTCCTGCTTTCCCTGTGAGTAATTTGCCAACACAAGCATAGAGAAAAATGGCAACTAATAATAGATGAACAGGGCGCATAGGTTCGCGTAAGCAGGCGAAAAAAAGCCGGAAGGCTGGAGCCCTCCGGCTTATGACTTGTTACCTGCGGCAGACTACGTAATCAATCGTTACCAGCCAAAGCTCGATCTTCCTTTGCCTTGCGCTCGGCCACGAGTCTTTCGTAGCCCTCGTCGTCCAGATGAGTCACCGCGATCCAGGCATGGGACATCTCATCACCGGTGCGACTGCCCTCATAGACCCACTGATCGGGATCTGGGTTGTTGGGGTTGGCGGCGGTGTTGTCATACCACTGCTTGATCACCAGCACCGCACCGGTAGGCACTAACGGCGCCTCGTCGGGATGGTAGATGTGACTATGGTGCCAGGTGGCGCTCCACTTGGAAATTTGACTTATTTGCTCGGTGCGGCCGGTGGCGGGATAGAAAATTTCCAGCGACGCAGCATTCATGCGCAGGTGACCATGGGGCTGGTAGCTATCTAGCCGCACTGGGTGGTCGAAGGAATGGAAACCCTGAGTCATGGTGTAACCGTTTGGTGGAATGATCAAATGATTATTTTCATAACCGTCTCGCATCATATAGGGGCGCAGGTCCTGCTTGTATGGCTGGGTTTCGGCGATGAAATCCTCGTCGTGGAACCATAGAGCAACTTCAACCACATTGTCTTTAATCACTTGGCCCTGTGCCATCGCTCCCACCCCGCCTGGAAACATGTGAATATCCCAGTGGACGCGGGAGCCTTTGGGCAGCGTGCGACAAACGCCTTCAGGCATTTGCTCACCCCACTTACCCATGGCGTATTCTGTGAGGTAGCCGTAGTCCTCGAACTCGCCATCTTCGTTTGGCACCTGGATGTCGGTGTTGGCATGGTGTACCACCGCCTTGGCATCACCCCGAGGTTTCACCTGCACCGCCTTGATGCAACGATCCTGGGTAAGGCCGGAGTACACATAGTGCTTGGTCCACAAATCATTCCCATCGGCGGGGATGTCAATCGCCACGGAAGCGATGACCAGGTCTGGCTCACCAAATTTTTCTGCAAAGGTCCAGGCCGTTGGATCCGGTAAATCTACAGCGGGCGGCTGGATGTCTGGATCTCCCAGCGGTGAACCCTGATTTACCCAGGCCACGATGCTGTCGATGTCATCCGGCGACAGACGCCAGTCTCCCTCCAGCTCCTGTATGCCGATGCCATGGTCGTAGGCATAAGGAGGCATTTCCAGGTTGGCAACTCTAAGTTGAATCAGCGGCGCCCACGGCCGCACCTGGTCATAGCTACCCAGCTGCATCGGACCGATGCCGCCCTCGCGGTGGCAGACGACGCAGTTCTCATTGATGATACGACCGATCTCGCCATTGTAGGTGAACTGTTCCGTCGCCGAAGATTGTGCCAGCGCCTGGGTCTGAAAGGTCAGAAAGAGAATACTAGCAAGGCCTAACAGGTTGTAATTGGTTCTCATTGTCCTCTCCCTTAGAATTAACTAGAGATTTATAATAGCGGGGCATAACAAATACAACCGACCTTTAAAGGCGGTTAGCACAAGTGTATGCCTTTTCATGTCATCTAAGAAGGGGTAGTGCGACAAAAAAGGCCGGCTGAGATACTCTCAACCGGTCCGTTGGTTTTACCACGGAGACGAATCAGCAGATTCTCGTGCGTAAACTAATTAGTCATTGCCAGCCAGTGAGCGCTCTTCCTGTGCTTTACGCTCGGCGACCAATTTTTCGAAACCTTCATCGTTGAGGTGCGTCACCGCGATCCAGGCATGAGTCATTTCGTCACCAGTTCGGCTGCCACCCATTACCCACATGTCCGGATCCGGGTTGTTGGGATTCGCAGCGGTGTTGTCATACCACTGCTTCAATACCAATACCGCCCCGGTCGGTAGCAGTGGGGCTACCTCTGGCTCGTAGATGTGGCTGTGGTGCCAGGTAGCACTCCAGTTGGAAATCTGACTGATCTGCTCGGTCTTTCCAGTCGCTGGATAGAAAATCTCCAGGGAGGCGGCATTCATGCGCAGGTGACCGTGGGGCTGAAAGCTGTCGATTCGTACCGGGTGGTCAAAAGAATGAAAGCCCTGGGTCATATGATAACCATTGGGTGGAATGACCAGATCATCTTGTGGGCTGATTTGATACAGCTTCAGGTCTTGTTTGTACTGGGCTTGTTCCGCAAAGCCTTCCGGATGCAACCACAGACCGATCTCAACCACGTTATCTTTAATTATTGTGCCCGGCGCCATGGCGCCGAGGCCACCGGGGAACATATGAATGCTCCAGCGCACCATCGAGCCAGCAGGGATAGTCCGACAGACGCCGTCAGGCACGATCTCGCCCCATTTGCCCATGGCGTATTCAGTCAACTGGCCATAGCGCTCGAAGCTGCCGTCATCCTGTAACAGTTCCACCGAGGAGTTGGCATGATGCACCACTGCCTTGGCGTTGCCGCGAGGCTTAACCTGTACCGCCTTGATGCAGCGGTCTGTGGTGATGGTGCTCTCGACATAGTGATTGCTCCAAAGGTCGTTGCCATCGGCCGGGATATCCATGGCGACAGAAGGGATGATGACATCGGGTTGGCCAAATTGGTCGACGAAGTTCCACTCGTTGGGGTCATTCAGCACGGGCGCTGGCACTGCCTGATCGGGATCGCCTAAAGGCGCACCCTGATTAACCCAGGCCACTATGGTATCGATATCTTCCTGCTGCAGGCGCCAATCTCCCTGCAACTCCTGGATGCCGATGCCGTGATCGTAGGCATAGGGGGGCATCTCCTTATTGGCCACTCGAAGCTGGATCAGGGGAGCCCAGGGTCGAACCTGATCATAGCTGCCCAATTGCATAGGGCCGATGCCACCTTCACGGTGACAAACCACGCAGTTCTCATTGATGATCCGACCTACTTCGCCGTTATAAGTCACCTGATGACCTGCCTGGGCCACGGCCTGGGTTTGAAACCCAAGCAGAGCAATTGTGGCCAGGCCGAGCCATGTGCTCGAAGTTTTCATGCGTCTCTCTCCTCTATGCACTGCTATTGGATAGATAAACTGGTAAATCCCATACTACTCAAGGTTCAATACTACTCTCTTCCAATTGCAGTGAAAGTAGAAACAGCAATAAAAAAGGCCGATTGATACCCATCAATCGGCCTTGTCTACTTCGCTCTAATGAAGAACGAGGGGATACTTCTTAGTCGTTTCCAGCTAGTGAACGCTCTTCATTCGCCTTGCGTTCCGCGACCAGCTTCTCGTAGCCTTCGTCATCGAGGTGAGTCACCGCGATCCAGGCGTGGGACATTTCGTCACCGGTACGGCTGCCACCCACCACCCACTGATCGGGATCGGGGTTGTTGGGGTTGCCAGCGGTGTTGTCATACCACTGCTTGATTACCAGTACCGCGCCTGTTGGCAGCAGCGGAGCTACGTCTGGCTGATACAGGTGGCTGTGATGCCAGACTGCACTCCAGTTGGAGATCTGGCTGATCTGCTCGGTACGGCCGGTCGCCGGGTAAAAAATTTCCAGGGAAGCGGCATTCATGCGCAGGTGACCGTGGGGCTGGAAGCTGTCGATACGTACCGGGTGATCGAAAGAATGAAAACCCTGGGTCATGGTGTAGCCATTAGGTGGCACGATCAAATGGCCGGATTCATAACCATCGCGCAGTTGATAGAGTCTCAGGTCCTGTTTGAAAGGGCTGGTCCTCGCCTGGAAGTCTTCGTCATGAAACCACATGCCTATTTCAACTACATTGTCCTTGATCACCGTCCCCGGTGCCATGGCACCGATACCACCTGGGAACATGTGAATATCCCAGAAAACACGGGAATTAGCCGGCAGTGTGCGGCATACGCCTTCGGGAACGATCTCACCCCATTTGCCCATGGCGTACTCGGTGAGTTGACCATAGCGCTCGTATTCTCCATCTTCATTCAAGAACTCGACTGAAGAGTTAGCATGGTGCACAACCGCCTTGGCGTCGCCGCGAGGCTTAACTTGAACCGCCTTGATGCAGCGCTCCTTAGTGACACTAGTGGCTACATAGTGCTTATGCCACAAATCGTTACCGTCGGCTGGAATGTCTATAGGTACTGAGGCAATGATCAGGTCTGGCTGACCAAACTGATCGACAAAATTCCATTCGCTGGGATCATTCAGTTCTGGCCCTGGCACGGTGATATCAGGATCACCCAGAACCGAGCCCTGATTAACCCAGGCCACTATGGTATCGATATCTTCCTGCTGCAGGCGCCAATCTCCCTGCAACTCCTGGATGCCGATGCCGTGATCGTAGGCATAGGGGGGCATCTCCTTATTGGCCACTCGAAGCTGGATCAGGGGAGCCCAGGGTCGAACCTGATCATAGCTGCCCAATTGCATAGGGCCGATGCCACCTTCACGGTGACAAACCACGCAGTTCTCATTGATGATCCGACCTACTTCGCCGTTATAAGTCACCTGATGACCTGCCTGGGCCACGGCCTGGGTTTGAAACCCAAGCAGAGCAATTGTGGCCAGGCCGAGCCATGTGCTCGAAGTTTTCATGCGTCTCTCTCCTCTATGCACTGCTATTGGATAGATAAACTGGTAAATCCCATACTACTCAAGGTTCAATACTACTCTCTTCCAATTGCAGTGAAAGTAGAAACAGCAATAAAAAAGGCCGATTGATACCCATCAATCGGCCTTGTCTACTTCGCTCTAATGAAGAACGAGGGGATACTTCTTAGTCGTTTCCAGCTAGTGAACGCTCTTCATTCGCCTTGCGTTCCGCGACCAGCTTCTCGTAGCCTTCGTCATCGAGGTGAGTCACCGCGATCCAGGCGTGGGACATTTCGTCACCGGTACGGCTGCCACCCACCACCCACTGATCGGGATCGGGGTTGTTGGGGTTGCCAGCGGTGTTGTCATACCACTGCTTGATTACCAGTACCGCGCCTGTTGGCAGCAGCGGAGCTACGTCTGGCTGATACAGGTGGCTGTGATGCCAGACTGCACTCCAGTTGGAGATCTGGCTGATCTGCTCGGTACGGCCGGTCGCCGGGTAAAAAATTTCCAGGGAAGCGGCATTCATGCGCAGGTGACCGTGGGGCTGGAAGCTGTCGATACGTACCGGGTGATCGAAAGAATGAAAACCCTGGGTCATGGTGTAGCCATTAGGTGGCACGATCAAATGGCCGGATTCATAACCATCGCGCAGTTGATAGAGTCTCAGGTCCTGTTTGAAAGGGCTGGTCCTCGCCTGGAAGTCTTCGTCATGAAACCACATGCCTATTTCAACTACATTGTCCTTGATCACCGTCCCCGGTGCCATGGCACCGATACCACCTGGGAACATGTGAATATCCCAGAAAACACGGGAATTAGCCGGCAGTGTGCGGCATACGCCTTCGGGAACGATCTCACCCCATTTGCCCATGGCGTACTCGGTGAGTTGACCATAGCGCTCGTATTCTCCATCTTCATTCAAGAACTCGACTGAAGAGTTAGCATGGTGCACAACCGCCTTGGCATCGCCGCGAGGCTTAACCTGAACCGCCTTGATGCAGCGCTCCTCGGTGATGCCAATGGCTACATAATGCTTCTGCCACAAATCGTTACCGTCGGCTGGAATGTCTATGGGAATTGAGGCAACGATCAGGTCTGGTTGACCAAACTGACCGACGAAATTCCACTCGTCAGGATTTTGTAGCTCAGGTGCTGGCGGCACAATGTCGGTATCACCCAGGGGCGATCCCTGGTTTACCCAGGCCACGATAGTATCTATTTCTTCCTGCTCAAGGCGCCAATCGCCTTGCAAATCCTGGATACCAATGCCGTGGTCGTAGGCATAGGGAGGCATCTCCCGGTTAGCCACACGCAGTTGAATCAGAGGAGCCCAGGGACGAATCTGATCATAGTTGCTGAGTTGCATGGGGCCTATGCCGCCCTCACGGTGGCAAACAACGCAATTTTCGTTGATAATTTTGCCGACGTGGTTGTTGTAGGTAATTTGCTCATCCTGGGCGTTCGCCTGAAGGCTAAACGCGAGTATTGCGGTAGCTCCAAGGGCAGTCCACACCTGGACTTTCTTACTCCATCCTTGCACTTTTTTCATGCCTTTCTCCTCACGCTGAGATAGATGGTAAAATGGTAGTTGGGTGCACCATAAATGTCCACCGATAAGCCGTCATTTTCTATGTTTGATTGCAACAAATTGCAACAGAAGAATCCCGCGGATTTGCCTATGAGGCGGCATTCTGCTGGAAATAACTGGAAAGATTAGGTAATCAGCCCTTCGGGCTCCGGCCGATCCCGAGAATCGGCCGAAATACCACTAAAATAGTGGGCAAGCTAAGGAGTGACGTTGACCCGCATGACGATATTGGTCCAGCAGCATTGATCGCCATTGGAGCTGTCGGGGGCTTTGAAGTTGTCAACTTTAACGTGGATCATGTATTGGCCCGGCTCGGAGAATGTAGCAATTACCCGCGCCACACCCGCACCACCTTCTACCGTGATCTCTCCTGGCTCAGGCGGAGTGTAAAAGCGAAAGCGGCGATCATCTTCATCGGGAGGTTCGGGCATTACCGTGGATTCGTGGTGTGCGAACTCGACTACGCCGGCTCCCTGGTAATGGGAGAATTGAACGCCAACTGCCAGCGGTTCACTGAAGCGGGGATCATCGCGGTCACGTTCTGAAGGATCCATCACGTTCACTGTCAGGGTAACGGGCGTGCCGGCTGTCACGGATCTCGGGAAATCCGCTACCTGGGCGAACAAACCGACGACCTGTTCCCCATCTTCTCCGAAGCCAGCTTTTGGTTGCATGGCGCCTTGCGGACGTGGGCGAATGAAATCCAGCTCATAGGCCGATGCACCGTAGCGACCTGGCACCTTGAGGGCGTCACTGGAACCTGTTTTCAGGTGCCACCACACGTCGATATCCCGGTCTTCAGCGGGCACGGTCACCATAAACATACCGGTAGTACGGCCCGCAGGAAAGTGAGTAGGCTGCATGCCATTGTACTTTGCCGGCTCTATGTAGTTGTTCTCCCCCAGGGGAATATCAAGTGCTTCCTCGTTTCTGTTGATATTACCGTAGGAGTAACTGGTGGTACCATTTGGGTGCGCTATCCAACCTTCCATTACGGGAATAATGGGCAAACCATCCGGTGGCGCCAGGCTAAGAAA
>CAJXIY010000048.1 GCA_913054495.1 uncultured Gammaproteobacteria bacterium
TCGCCCAACGCTTTCGCCAGCGTGGTCTTGCCCGAGCCGGGGAAATCTTCTAACAAGATATGGCCATCGGCGACGAGGGCAATGATTGTCAGTTCGATGACGTCGTCCCGGCCCAGCACCTGTTGTTGCACCGTGTCCATCAGAGTCTTCAACACGTCGACAGACTTCGACAGCTGATTTACCGCCGTTGCCGAATTATCACTATCCGCCGATTTTTCGAGCCCGGTCATATCGGCGACACTTTCAGATGTCATTGTCTACTCCTGTAGGGATGCTTGTTTTTTGCGGCAACGGTTTATTTGCTGAATAACCAGGTGAATGGGTTGAGATTCGCCAGTACTTTTTTCCAGGTGACGACATTGTGCTGAATTTCCTTGCTGATATTATCGCGCAGTGCCTGCCACTGCTGCCTGTCAAAACTCTGGAAATCGGCATCGCCGAGGGCCTGATTCAAGTGGTAACGGGTCATCGATTTCAGGCTTGGTGCAGTCTCACCGACCCGAGCCGCGAACTGCTCACGACTCTCGCCGTAGTTGCGGTGGTATCCCACCGCCGCCAATTGATCCAACACCGCCCGGTAAACCACGCGGTACTGCTGGTCTGCCCTGGCGTGAGGGGGAATCCACAATCGATAATATTTGATGGCGTAGGCGAGGGCGAGGGCGAGGGCGACTAGCGCGTAGATGAAATTGAGCAACAATGAGATATCGATAAATGATGTTTGCCGGGACTGGAGAAAGTCCTCAAACGAGCTTTGATCCCGCAACATGTCACCCAGCAACTGTTGCAAACTATCTTGCGGGGCGGTCGTCATATCCACCAGGGTCTGTTGCGGCGCCGGATCGACGATCACCCAGCCGATATCCCGAAAATAAATCTCTGGCCAGGCATGGCCATGTACCGCTTGAATTAACAGGGAAGTACCACCGGCGCGGTTGCTTGCGGGCACGGAGTAGCCAATGCCTACGCGGGTAGGGATGCCGAGACTGCGAAACAGATAGGTCGCGGCAAAGGAAAAATGCATGCAGTAGCCGGTTAGATCTCCAAACAGGAAAGACGCGGCGGGATCAGATTCATAGGCATGCTGGTTCTTCAAGGAGTAGATGCCGTTCTCGTCCAAATACGTCTTTACGGCCCAGGCCCTGGCGAAGGGGTCGTCCATATATTGCGGTTTGAGGTCGGCGATCAGGGTTTCGGCAAGCGCCTGGTAGCGCGCATCGTTGGGTATGGCCAAATATTCCTGCCAGACCTCCGACGACCAGTCTTCTCTGCCCACTTCCCTGCCAATTAAATAGTTGAAGTCGAATTCCGGCGCCAGGGAGTAGGCATCGTAGGTGCGCTTGAATCTCAGGTTGTTTGGATTGGGCGTACTGCGGTAAGCGATCGGACTGTCCAGACCAAACGGGGATCGATGGGATACCAGCAATCCGATGCTGGTTCTGACCGCGGTACGCTCATTCACGGCCGCCGGCAACTGGGAGGTTTCCACCGAGTCATTGGTAAATCTTTCGATCAAATCCTGGTCCATGTCGTCGCGAGAGGTGAAATCGAGCATGCTGCCATTGAACTGAGAATAGGCGGATTCACGGAAATAATAGGAACCATTGACCGGCGCATAGTCATCGCGAAAGACCACGATTGCCACCGGCGCCTCCTTGTCGTCGCTGTTGTTCTGCCCGTCTCGAAACGGGTTCTCCCGTTGCGAATTACTGCCGATGCCCTCGCTTCCGGTGAGGCCGAGGTCGTCGGTGAGTTGGGGCGTAGGCAATCCAAACGCGCGCACATAAAGCACCAGCGAGAAGCAGAGTAGTCCCAACACGGCGAAGTGGTAGGGCAGGCGCTTTTGGTTATTTTCCAACATTAGCAGGGCCGCCAGGGACAATACGGCGCCACATCCCAAAGCCATTAAAATCGACGCAGGATCCATGCCCCGGGTCAGGGCAAAATCTCCGATGAAGAAGGGGCGATGAATCATGCCATTGCGATGGGCCGACAGGGTAATGACGAAGGCGCTGGCGACGAAGAATATTTCCAGTACGGCCCCGAAGCTGGTGCGGTGGGCCAGGGCTCTTAACGACACGGTTAGCGAGAAACTCATCGCGAACCATTTTACAAACTCGCTGGCGTTGAAGGCGTAGATCGGCGATACCAGGTTTGCGAGTACGCCTGTATTCGTCATCACGGTGGCCAGGATCAAGCCCAGGCCGAACAGGGCGGTACAGGCAAGTACGATGGATAGCAGGCGCAGTCGGTCCAGCGGTGATCGATTTATACCCCAATCCACCAGGTAACAGGCGATCAGGCATCCCAGTAATGCAGCGACAGACCCGCTAAATACCGTGAGGGAAAGGCTAAGCACCCACAGAGCGCTGGCGATGATGACCGCGCGCAAACTGGTGGGCAGAAGGTGATGGGCCGAAGGATCGGCTGTCGTTGTCATGTGTTGGGCCATTGATTACACTTTTCTCAGCTTGTGATCGAAGCTGAGGCCGGTTTTTCTGTCTACTATCAGGGTGGATTCTACTAGCTGGCTCAGTTCGGTCAACAATTTGAGTAATTCAGCCCTGGAACCCCCATTTTCCCCGTCTTTGTTGCGCTTGCGCCCATCGGCCAGGAATAGACACTGCCAAAGGCCTGGCCGGGGGATATCCTCGAGGCCATCGGTAGCCAGTACCAGTGAAAATTGACCGGAATAACGGGCAATAGTGTTCTTCAAGGGGCCAAGCCAGGGCGCCAGTTCGGCGCCGGCAAAGACGATACAATGGGCGCCGGCGTTGGCAACGGCGCTATCCAGGAAGTGGTCCAGTCCATAAGCGTGTGCAGATCCGATGGCTCTTGACCTGGCGAGCGCTTCCAGCGCCGCCGGCAGAGAATCACAGGCTTGCTCTGCGCCATCTGCGGCGAAGGCCCAGTCCTCCCCCAGTACACCGGATTCGAGTGCGATCCTCGCCACCGCCGCGGCAGCCTCGTCATTGCTACTGCTTAATAGATAGGCGACGGTGCGTCGACTGTGAAAGACACTCTTCTCAGCCAGGCGCACGTTAAGTTGCCGATTGCGAGCATAGACTTTCCACATGATATTGCGTACCGAATCACCCGGCACATAGGGGCGGATCTCCATGCGATCGCCGTCCGGATCGCCGCTGGGGTTGGGAATGCCATCTTCTGCGGTGAGGGAGCGCAGTAAGGGCAGGGGCTTAACGGTGTTGGTCCTGGGTAATACCATGCACGGTACTTCCTGGGTTTGTCGCCACGAATATCGGCAAAAACCCAGCACATCCGAGACCGTAAACGCTCTAATGACGGTATCGGATTTACAGCGTTTGCGGGGAATGATTTCCTCAAGCAAGCGTTGGTCGGAAGACACTCGAATTCGGGTTGGCAAATAGTCAGGATAGACAATCCGCCAGGATAGTTTGACCAGTGGCAGGAAGTTTGGAGTCGGCAGAGAAAATCCGGTTTCATTGGGGAATCCCGCTTCCGCAAGGATGGGTTCATGACCCTCGGCCCGGCGGCGCAGGTCATTATGAATACGTCGCTGCATGACGATGCCGCTAACCACGGCACAGAACAGGCTGAAGATCAGAATAGCCAGGGCGCAGATGGCCAGGGAAAATACCACCAGATCCATGCTGCCATAGCCATAGACCTTCAAGACGATGGCGGTGAGGCCGAGTGTTATCGTGCCCCGCAAGGTGAGGGGAAACAGCCCGACCAGGGTATTCGCTCCGCGTATGACGAGGGAATCTCGAATCTCGAAATTGATCACAGGCTGCCTAGAATGATATCGATCTGGGTGTTCACCGAATTGGCGATGAAGCAGCGCTCATGGGCGAGGTGATGAAGGTGGGCCGGGATTTCGGCGCCGCCGTCGAATTGCCAGACATGGGCCCGGGAGTATTTGTTGGCGAGCATATCTTCGCCATTACGCTGCCATTTAATCGTGGCTTTATAGTTCGACATGGCACCTGTTTTCTGAAATAAGTGGATAAGAGATCGATGTGCACGTCAACGTGAGGATCATGAAAAGGGGATCAATCGACTCGGTATTGAGCACTATCAGGCGTCCTCGATCCTGGCGGATTCAGATGGTGGCTGACTCAATTCTCTATCGATTAGCGCGATTCTCAATCAGTTGATCGACTACGGCCGGTTCGGCCAGGGTGGTGATATCCCCCAAATTCTCCAATTCATTAGCCGCAATCTTTCTCAGAATTCGACGCATGATTTTTCCGGAGCGGGTCTTTGGCAGATTCGGTGCGAACTGAATGATCTCCGGCCTGGCGAATGCGCCTATCTCCTTGCCAACAAATTGAGCAAGTTCGGCCCGCAGCTCCTCGGATTCTTCGATGCCCGTCATCAGGATGACATAGGCATAGATTCCCTGTCCTTTGATATCATGGGGATAATCCACCACCGCCGCCTCCGCAACCTGGGCATGTAAAACCAACGCACTCTCTATCTCTGCGGTGCCGAGTCGATGGCCAGAAACATTAATGACATCATCCACCCTGCCGGTAATCCAGTAATAACCATCGGCATCGCGACGGGCACTGTCGCCGGTGAAATAGTAGCCTGGGTAGGTCTTAAAATAGGTGTCGATGCAGCGCTGATGGTCACCATATATGCTTCTTATCTGGCTAGGCCAGCTCTGGCACAGTACCAGATTGCCCGTGGCCTCGCCCGTGAGTTCCTTGCCGTCAGCATCCAGCAGCGCCGCCTTCACGCCGAAGAACGGGTTGCTGGCCGAGCCCGGCTTCAAGTCAGTTACGCCGGGCATGGGGGTGATCATAATCGCCCCGGTTTCAGTCTGCCACCAGGTGTCTACGATGGCGCAACGGGCGTCGCCGACGACATGGTAGTACCACTCCCAGGCCCCTGGATTTATGGGTTCGCCGACAGAGCCCAACAGCCTTAAGGAGCTTCGTGAGCTGCGAGTAACTGGCTCATCTCCGAGGGCCATCAAGGCGCGAATCGCGGTGGGTGCAGTGTAGAAAATATTCACCTGGTGTTTGTCTATAATCTGCCAAAACCGGGATGCATCAGGATAGGTGGGGATGCCTTCGAACATAAGAGTGGTGGCCCCGTTCGCCAGCGGCCCATACACAATGTAGGAATGCCCGGTTACCCAGCCAACATCGGCGGTACACCAGTAGACATCGCCGTCATGATAGTCGAACACATATTTATGTGTGATACATGCCCCCAACAAATATCCAGCCGTGGTGTGAAGCACTCCCTTCGGTTTTCCGGTTGAGCCCGATGTGTACAGAATAAACAGGGGGTCTTCCGCGTCCATGAGTTCGACTTCGCACTGATCGCTCTCGGCGGCGGTGGCCTTGTGGTAGCAAATGTCGCGGTCGTCAACCCAGCCTACTTCGGCGTCGGTGCGCCTTACCACAAATACAGAGTGAACATTGGGGCAGTTTTCTAATGCGGCATCCACGTTGGCCTTGAGCGGAATTTTCTTGCCGCCCCTGACGCCCTCGTCGGCGGTGATAACAGTTTGGCAATCTGAATCCAGGATTCGGTCCTTGAGCGACTCCGGAGAGAAGCCACCAAAGACGACGGAGTGAACCGCCCCGATGCGGGCGCAAGCCAGCATTGCGTAGGTGGCTTCGGGAATCATCGGCATATAGATACAGACCCGATCACCCTTAGCCACTCCTCTGCGTCTCAGGGCATTGGCGAATGTACAGACATGGGAGTGTAACTCCCGGTAAGTGATGCGTTTATCATCTGTTGGTTCATCACCCTCCCAGATAATGGCAGTCTGTTCGCCGCGGCGGTCTAGGTGTCGGTCGATACAGTTAAAGGCTACGTTTAACTTGGCGCCAGTAAACCAGCTCGCTTCTGCCTTGCGAAAGTCGCTACGACAGACTGATTTCCAGGGTTCATGCCAGTGGATTAACTTTCCCGCCTGATCGGCCCAAAATTCCTCGGGAGACTCTATGGATTGCCGGTAGAGTTCCTGGAAGCGGGCCGCATCCAAGTGGCTGCGATTCCTCGCCGCTTCGCTAACTCCATAGATTTTGTCTTCGGACATTTATCTTTCCTGCCTGTAATCTTGAGGAGACGCCGGGTTCTTAAGCAATGGCTAGAAGATGGATGGCCACTAAATAACTCGCGCAAGGCCAAAAAGAGGCTCAGTAGTATGCCTCAAAGCACAGGGCTACTCAACATACGGGATCGGCAAGCGCGCCGGGAAAACCGGTGCGCCCAGCGGGTATTCAAGTACCACTTGGGCTAGCTTATTTCGAATCGAATATTGTCGATAAGACGGCTGGGGCCGATATAGCCGGCGGCCAGGATGACAAAATGAGACTCATCCTCGACGGCGGCCGCCAGGTTGATGGCGTTACATATAGAGAAATAGTCTGGCCTGATGTCGGCCCCTGCAAGCCTGTTCCTGGCGCTGGCTTCCAGATCATGGTAGTTACGATCGCCCGCTTTGATGCTGGCGGCGGTGTCGACCAGACATCGATAAATGAGGGCAGCAGTTTGTCGCTGCTCCTCGGAAAGGTAATTATTTCTCGAGCTCAGGGCCAGGCCGGATTCCGCTCGCAGGGTTTCAACCCCGACAATTTCGACATCCAGCGCCAGGTCGCTCACCATTTTCCGGATGACGAGGAATTGCTGATAATCTTTCAGCCCGAAGAAGGCTTGGTGTGGTTTGACGATATTGAGTAATTTGTTGACGACTGTGGCGACTCCATCGAAGTGCCCGGGCCGGCTCGATCCGCAAAATCCTTCAGACAATCCGGGCACATGGATACGACTTTGCTGTTGCGGATTAGAACCAAACAGTGCATCGACAGAAGGGGCGAAGAGGAAATCAACCTCCAGGGCGATTAACTTGTTTTTATCGGCTTCCAGTGTGCGTGGATAGGCAGTGAGATCTTCATCCGCGCCGAATTGCAGTGGATTGACGAAGATAGTGCAGACAATACAGTCGGTATTCGCCTTCGCGGTCTTAACCAGTTCCATGTGGCCTGCGTGGAGATTGCCCATGGTGGGGACCAGGCCAATTGCTGCCCCGCCATCGCGAATATTGCGCAGTACTTCCCGCAGTTCATGCTGATGGGTGATGGTGCGCATGGGAATTCGAGGGTCGGCCCCCTAGTCGAAGCAGTGTTCTTCGGCTGGAAATGTCTGGTCCTTAACAGCGTCCACGTAGGACTTGATCGCACCGGGTATACCGTCACTCGATCCTGCCAAAAAGTTCCTGACGAATTTTGGGGTGATTGGAGAAACCCCTAATACATCATGCAGCACCATGATCTGTGCGGTCGTGTCCGGTCCTGCGCCAATGCCTATAACCGGTATGTCCAGCGCTTCGGTGACTGTCTTTCCCAGGCTGCGCGGGACACATTCCAGTAATAGAATGCTGGCTCCCGCGTTCTGCAATAGTTGCGCCTCATCGATAATCGATTGCGCCTGTTCTGTGTCCCGCCCCTGCACATGGAATCCGCCGATTCGGTTTACCGATTGTGGCGTAAGGCCCATGTGTGCGCAGACAGGGATACCACGCTCTGCCAATAAGCGCGTGGTATTTGCTATCCAGGCACCGCCCTCCAATTTCACCATGTGGGCGCCGGCACGCATCAGTCGAGCCGCATTCTCCAGGGTCTGGGGTTCCGAGGCATAGCTCATGAACGGCAGGTCGGCCATCAGCAGTGCGCCCTTGTTGCCCCGCTTGACACACTGCATGTGATAAACCATGTCGTCCATGGTGACGGGTAAGGTGCTGTCGTGTCCCTGCAGAACCATGCCCAGTGAATCTCCCACCAGCAGAACCTCGACTCCCGCGGCGCTGCAGATAGAGGCAAAACAGGCATCATAAGCCGTTAGGCAGGCGAATTTCTCTCCCCTTTGTTTGATCTTGCGGAGGGTCGTCAGGCTTACATTCGGGGTTTGGGTCTGTGAACTCATGGTGTATTTGCCGAGTTGAGAGAATCGCCTATGGCGGTTTTCATGGCCGGGGTCAGCGCCGGGTTAAAGCAGTGACGGTCTGGGATTAAAATAGTGGGTGCCACTGGGCAGGGTGAGAATATAGTCGACTAATTGCTGATAGTCATCATCATTTCCCACTAAATCTATCTCTGCACAGTTGATTATCAGGAGGGAAGAGCCCTTGAAGTAGTGGAAGAACTCTGCATAGGCGTTATTGAGGTTCTGCAGATAACTTAGCTCGATGAGCTGTTCGGCCTCGACACCGCGCTTGCGAATTCTATCGAGAAGTACGGAAGTAGGGGC
The DNA here is from genome assembly GCA_913054495.1 of uncultured Gammaproteobacteria bacterium. Lineage (GTDB taxonomy): Bacteria > Pseudomonadota > Gammaproteobacteria > Pseudomonadales > Pseudohongiellaceae > UBA9145. The sequence goes on from CAJXIY010000048.1 coordinate 8,257, forward strand.
CTGTAGATAAATCACCAGATCCGGAACTGGCGCATCGATGGTCAGATGCCGGAACACCTTGAGGTAAAGCGCATACTCTTCTGGATCCAGATTCTGTTGGGCGAACAACATGTCCTTATCGATGAGGAAATCGGCGACCCTTACCGGTTGAAACATATCGTCCTGGCGCAGCTCCTGAATCTGTTGGGCACGCTGGAACAGGAAATATAACTGAGTGGACAGGGCATGGGCTTTGGGGTTCTGGTAGAAACGCTCGAGGAAGGGGTTTTCATCGCTGTTTTCAAGCAGCAGCTCATAATTAAAGCTTGCCGCGAGTCTTTTGCTGAGGCTGGTTTTACCGACACCGATGGGGCCTTCAACGGCGATGAAGCGAGGTAGTTGCTTGGCGAAGCCAGCGCGCCGCGTCACGCGGTGTCACTCGATGGTTTTCGTTTGCGCCGACGCCTGGCTCCAGGATTGGACACCAACCCAATCATTTCCGTTCTCCGCTTGGTATCAGCGATTTGGAAATCCGTCCACCATTGACCCAGAGAATTTAATTGTTCTCCCGCTTCTTCCCTTAACAGCAGAAAATCGTAGGCAGCACGAAAACGTGGATGTCCAAATGTGCTCTCTATACTGCGACGATTATGCTTTTCGATGCGTAGTTGCAACTCCCAAATTTCCTTCGCGGCGATGGTAAATCTCTTCGGGATCGCCGTGTAATCCAATTGCTCCCGCAAGCTGTCGTTTGCCGCCTGTTGGAAGCTTGAGTAGCTGTTTTCTGCGGCGGAGTCGGCGGCCAGTCGCTGTCTCAGGCCGGGCCATAGTAATGCCGCGAACAGGAAGTAGGGAGTGACCGATTTGCCTTCGGCCAGGCGGCTGTCGGTATTTTGTAGTGCCAGATCCACCAATTTACGTTCGGTATCGCCAGCAGTTTTCAAGGCCGTGACTGTGGGTCCAAATAAGTATTTGCTGACCTTAAATTCGAGAAGCAGCGCAAATATTTTGACTACGTGACCGCTGGTGATAATTTTTAGCGTCTCATCGAACAACCTCGCTGGAGAGATCGATTCGAGTAAATGGGCCAGTTCGTCGATGGGCGCCTTGGTGCCCTGCTCAATAGTGAAACCCAGCTTCGCCGCAAACCGAATGGCTCTGAGCATGCGCACGGGATCTTCCCGGTAACGCGCTGCTGGATCGCCGATGATGCGAATCTTCTTGTGCTTCAAATCATCCATGCCGCCGGTGAAATCCAGTATCCGGAACTTATCGAGGGTGTAATAGAGGGCATTGACGGTGAAGTCACGTCGTAGAGCGTCTTCATCAATATTGCCGTAGACATTGTCTCGAAGAATCATGCCCGCAGAGGAATGGGCTGAATCCAGCCCCCTTATTTTTCTCCTGGAGACATCGTCGGAAATCTGATTCCGGGCATCGTGGTGAGCACGAAAGGTTGTGACTTCAATTATTTCTCGGCCATAGCGAATATGAACAATTTTAAAACGCCGGCCGATGATCCGCGAATTTCGAAACAATTTTCTAAGATCTTCAGGCGTTGCGTTGCTTGCTATATCGAAGTCTTTAGGCTGCAAGCCCAACAGCAAGTCGCGTACGCTGCCGCCAACAAGGTAAGCACAAAATCCTGCAGCAGTTAATTTATATAGGACCTTAAGGGCATTGGGGGAGATTTTGCTGCGTGAAACCTGGTGGTGATCTCGATCGATCAGCGTCGCGTTTTCAATTCCCGGTAACACCTCGAGGTGAATCATTACTTGTGGATTCGCTTTGCAGAAGACTGTAGGGAAGCCAAACTGGAAGAATTTATCCTGATGGGGCTATCAGCAGGGATATTATTCACTCGCCAACTTCTCATAATAATTACTGATACCGGGAGCCTAACATGGACGGCGCTGGATGCAACGGCATATACCATTAATCAGAGCCACCCTAGAGACAAAATCTTGAAATTTAGATGTGAATGGGCGCGGGAGCGGAAACAGGGGAGGAATATTTTGGGGGGTGAAGATCACCCCCCGTAGGAAGAAAATAGTTCTTATTATTACTATTATTTTGTGTGGTTTTTATTTTTGTTATCGTCGGTACCAAATCGGTGCCGCACAAGCAGAAGGTGATGTGCCTGTAACCGGGTGACCATAAGCCCGTCCTGGCTACAAACTCGACCTTATTATTATTTAATGCACTAACCTTAGTTGTATAACTCAGTAATGCTATTCTTGTTTTTATTCGGCTTATTATTATTGTTTATTGTTGTTGTTATCGTCGGCAGTATAAGCACATTTTCTGTACCAGAACAATAAAAACCAGCGTTATCAACGCAATATATCGTTGCAATTCTTGATATAAATCGGCTTATCCAATTATTGTTACATTTTTTCACATAATTGTGGGAAGAAGGGTAGCGGTAACAAATTGGAGCATTGAAATCGGACAGCTGCAGTCAGCCTTGAAACTCGCGGCATTTACGGAGATTTCCGTTGATCAATGCTGAGCCAAGCCCAGGGATGCTTAGTGTTTCTTCTTGCGGGGGATTCCGAATCGCTGCCTACGTTCCCACAAACACTTGCGGCTAATGCCCAGTTTTTTGGCGAGCTGGGTTTCATTCATGGCATCTTGATGTTCCAGCACGAAGCGCTGGAAGTAGTCTTCCAAGGATAGCTCTTCAACTGGTTTCGATGGGCGTAACTCGGTGGCATCACGCGCCGGGCTGGCTTTTGCGACTTCGCCGTCGATAGCCAGTAGCTCCTCAGTGATCTCAGTGGTTTCTGCCAACACCACGGCGCGTTCGATCGCGTTTTCCAACTCGCGAACATTACCCGGCCAGCGGTACTCGGCGATGGTCCGAATGGCGTCGTTGCCGTATTTCAGCTGGGCTGTCTTCAGACGCTTACAAGTTCTCTGCAGGATGACATCCGCCAACTCGAGAATATCGTTGCCTCGATCCCGTAGTGGCGGGATTAACAGGGTCATAACATTGATGCGGTAGAACAGGTCTTCTCTAAACTCGCCATCCGCAACCAGCTGTTTGAGGTTGCGGTGGGTGGCTGCGACCAGTCGTACATCCACCTTGGTTGATTGTACGGAACCGACTTTACGGATTTCACTTTCCTGCAATACTCGCAGTAGCCGAGCCTGAGCGTGTAGCGGCAATTCACCGATTTCATCCAGAAACAAGGTGCTGCCGTGGGCCGCCTCCACCAGACCGGTGCGAGTCGACGTGGCGCCGGTGAAAGCACCCTTCTCATGGCCGAACAATTCAGATTCAATTAAATTTTCCGGTATAGCCGCGCAATTGACCGAAATCATTTTCTTGTCCAATCGGTTACTCAGATTATGTATTGCTCGCACCACCAATTCCTTGCCGGTGCCAGACTCACCATTAATAAGCACGGTGGAACTGGTAAGAGCCACTTTTCTGATTCTGCGAAACAGTTCCATCATCTGCGGACAACTACCGATCATTCCATGAACAGGAAGCTCGATTTCATCGGCAGCAGGTTTCTCTTTCGGCGCGGATTTTGCGTGCTCTCGAATGACCTTCGCTACTGATTCGATAATCTCGTTGTGCTCAAATGGTTTCGCTATGTAATCCACCGCGCCCATTTTCATGGAATCGATAGCCGAGCGAATACTCGAGTAACTGGTCATGATTAAAACCGGGGTACTGCTGGCCTTGATCAGGTCGGTACCAGGTGCGCCCGGTAAACGCAGGTCACTGATGATGACGTCGAAATCTTCCATGTCATATTTTTCGAGTGACTCCTTCACAGTACCTGCTTCGCTCACCTCGTACTCATGGCGTTCGAGCAGGCGTTTCAATGCCGAGCGAATGACGACTTCGTCCTCAACTACTAAAACCTGATTCATCTGTGTCATACAGTAATTAGACCGTCTGTTGCGAGCTGGTTTCTTGATCCTGATCATCGATTTCGAGTTCAGGTGCACTTTGGTAACGTGGAAAGCGCAGTATAACCTGGGTTCCGGCCGATTTTGTACTTCCAACGGGGCTGATTATATCAATATCTCCGTGTAAATCTTCAACAATGCTGAATACCAGTGATAATCCCAGTCCAGTTCCTTCTCCAGCCTCTTTGGTGGTAAAGAAAGGATCAAAAATCCTGTCTTTAATGGCGGCAGGAATGCCCACACCTTCATCGGTAATGGTAATTCGGACCTGATCGCCTTCGACGTTGGCCTGTAGATTAATCTTGCCTCCGGAGCGACTCGCATCCCTGGCATTGCTAATCAGGTTCACCAGCACCTGAATCAGGCGCTGAGAATCTCCCAGTATCATGGCAGTCGGATCGGCGTCCAGTTGAAAAGATAAGTCCTTGCTCTTCTTATCCAGGGAGATGAGAACCTGTGCTTCATTAATACAATCGACGATAGAAACAATCTCATTTTCATAGTGTGATTTATTGGTGCCGGCATGGGCAAAATTGACCAGGGACTGAAGTATTTTCGAAGTGCGATTGGTCTGTTCGATAATTTGCTGTGCCAGGTTTTTCAATTCGTCGATCTCATATTCATCGCGGATCGTTTGTGCCAAACAGGCGATACCCGTAATTGGATTACCAATTTCGTGGGCTACGCCGGCAGCCAATCTACCGATTGAGGCCAGTCTCTCGCTGTGAGTTAATCCTGCTTCCAGAATTTCGGTTTCGGTAATATCCTCGATGAGAATTATCACGCCTTCGTGGCTGGAGTCTTGTTCGGCTGACTTTTCGATCTCGGCCTTGTGCAGGTTCACGGATTTTTTTTGACCGTTTAACTCAAAATTATGTTTATAAGAGTGATTGGCGTCATCATCCATAAAGTTCAATAGCAGGGACAGCCATGGCTCCTTCAGGTCGGCGATCTGCGATCCCACAATATCGGCACTCTTGATGTCGGTGAATTCGGTGAGAGCGTGATTCCACATCACAATCTCATTGTCTGAGCTCAGTGAACAAACACCGAGCGGGAGATCCAGCAGAATCTGCCGGTGGTAACGCCGCAGATTGTCCAGATCTGCCGCCATCCCGGACAAATTGCTGCGATAGGCTTCGATCCGGTTTTCGATGACATTGAGATCTGAACTGCCGTGACGGGAAACGATGCTGTAGGGCAGGTAACCATCGATAATCTTTCCGGCTATAGATGGGCCGAGCAGGCCGGAAAGGTTGGCCTCCAGTTTGCCCCGCAACAGTCTGAGATCATAGGGGCGGCGATTATCCATGGTGATGTTTAGATCTTTCATGGCCTGGGTCACTTCCCGGGTCGCCGTCTTCTTGCCCAGAGGCTTGCTCAGGCTGGTGATGAATTCGTTCGGTGATTTCGCAACCAGGCCGCTACGCTTGCGTCGCTTGATGGTATCCAGAGCGCAGATGTCCGCGGAACTGCGCTCTTCATCTGTCGTCGTACTCCACAGGGAAACCGCCACAAATAGAAAACAATTTACAATTAGTGACAGTGCGGCGACTTCACGCCAGTTTATTGAAACCAGAGACAGGGGGCTGGATTCTATAAATATTGGCAACATCAGGAATATGAACCAGATTAAAAGTCCGGCGATGAGTCCACTGATGAAACCTTTTTTATTAGCCTGCGGCCAATACAGTATGGCGATGATACCGGGGAAGAACTGCAGACAGGCAGTAAAGGCAACGGTCCCAATTATTTCGATGCTGGTACGCTGATCGAGCAGATAGTGAAAGAGAAAGCCTGACCAGATAACGGCGGTGATAAGTGCGCGCCGTTTCCATAATAGCCAACGATAGATATCGTCCTTGGCCGTGGGTTGATAGATCGGCAAAATCAGGTGATTCAGGCACATATTCGACAGCGCCAGGGTAATGACGATAATCAGTCCGCTGGCAGCCGACAAGCCGCCCACATAGGCGAGCACGGTGATCAGAGGCGCTCCGTAGGCGACGCCGATAACCACGGGAAAATATTCCACTTGGACTTCGCTGCCCGCTTGTAGCCCGGCCCACAAAATCGGCAGTACGGGGAGGCTGATCAGCAGGAAATACAGCGGCAGTCCCCAACTTGCGAATGCCAATGCGCGCTGACCATGGTTGCCATTGAAGGTGACATAAAACATATGCGGCATGGCCACGGCGGCGCTGAAGAACAACAGGGTGAACACATGAAATGAGCTGAACAGGGCAACTTCTTTCAGCTCGAATAATAATTCAGGTTGTTCCTGAAGCCACAGATTCAACTTATCCAGTCCACCAAAGCCACTGTAAATGGCGAAGATGCCGACTGCCAGAAATGCCAGCAGCTTCACCAGGGATTCGAAGGCGATGGCCATCATGAGGCCATCGTGCCGTCCTCTGACAGCGCCCCGTGAGGTACCGAAGAGAATGGTGAACAGCGTGATGAGAACACAAAAACCAAATGCCAGAGTCCCCTGGGATGCATTCGGAGAAAGAATCTCCGCGGTGTCGGAGATGGCACGAATTTGCAAGGCGATGAGCGGCGTGACCCCCACAAGCATCACCAGTGTCGTTGCCGTGCCTGCCCAGGGTGATCGGTATCTAAACGCCATCAGATCGGCGAGGGAACTCAATTGGTAAGTTCTGGTCAGGGCCAGCATGGGTTTCAAGAGCAGGGGAGAGAACAGGAAGGCGAGGGAGATGCCGATGGAATTAGCCAGATAACCATAGCCATCGCGCTGGGCATTGCCCACCGAGGTATAGTATGCCCACACGCTGGCAAACACCCCCAGTGACAGCACATATACCACGGGGTGGTGAACGATTTTATCGGGAATCCAGCCGCGCTCGGTTATGAAGGCAATGCCGAATAGCAGAATCAGGTAGATACTGCCCAGACCAATGATTGTGCTTAGCTCATAGTTCATCGGGTCATGGCCCAGTCAAGGTCAAAGCTCGTCGGAATCTCGTTCACGATGGGCCCAGCTACCTGCTGCTATGATAAGAAAGCCGACGAAAAAAGGTCGGTACCAGGCGCCCCCAGCTTGATTGATCCAGTCTACACTCAACAGTAACAGCAGATAGATAATGACTAGCAGGATCAAGAGAGGACGGGGAATGTACACGGGTATGAGCCTATTTCGATAGTTCCTGTGGGAGTTTAGCTAACTTGGGCACAGCCTGTACATCCCAGTGCGCAATTCCCCATCGTAACTGGGTATGTGGGTCGGAATTGAGGAGATTGGCCGGTGGCGCCTGCCCCAGTAAGATCAGGCATTGATATATCAGATGAGACGAATTTTCCACATCGACGCTCGGGGCGAAGCTTTGTTTGCTGAGCTTGTCTCCAGACGCGTTCACTATAACCGGAATATGCCCATAACGGGGGGTGGAGTAGTTCAATAGTTGTTGTAGATAGACTTGTCGTGGTGTCGAATCCAGCAAATCGAATCCCCGCACCACGTGAGTGATGCCCTGATACTCGTCATCGACCACCACGGCTAGTTGGTAGGCGAACAGCTTGTCCTTGCGAAGAATAACGAAGTCGCCGACCTCAGTGCCCAGGTTTTGTCTATGGACGCCCTGGACCAGATCTTGAAATTCAATAAGCGTATCTTCGGTTTTTATCCTGACCGCATATCCCTGTTCCGGTTCAGAGGGGCGGTGGCGACAGGCGCCATCGTAGATAGAGCCGCTGCTTTTAATTTTCGATCGCGAGCAGTCGCAGCGAAAACACAGATCATTATCGATGAGTTCTTGTAGTGCCAGGGCGTAATATTCCAGACGCTGACTCTGATAGAGAACCTCACCGTCCCATTGCAAACCCAATTGGGTCAATTGCCTGAGGATATTGGCGGCGGCGCCTGGGGGTTCTCGGGGAGGATCCAGGTCCTCCATGCGAACCAGCCAGCGGCCCTGGTTCGCCCTGGCATCGATATAGCTGGCTACGGCGGCGATTACGGATCCGAAATGCAGGGGCCCGGTGGGGGACGGCGCGAATCTTCCAACATAGCCGGAGTCTGGCTTGCGGATTTGCGAAACTGGATTAATTGAATTGGACATCTTCGGTCGCGGCGGTAGCGGCGGCGGCAGCCCTGGCCCAGCTTAAGCATGAACTAGGCCGGATAAGGTCAGAGGCTCTGGCTGCCCAGCTGCTTTTCCTTGATTTCATCCAGGGTTTTGCAATCGATGCACTTGTTGGCGGTGGGTCTGGCTTCTAATCGGCGAATGCCAATCTCGATTCCGCAAGAGTCACAATAACCATAATCCTCCGCAGCGATCAATTCGACCGTGTTATCAATTTTTTTGATCAGCTTCCTCTCACGGTCCCGGGTCCTTAGCTCAAGACTGAATTCTTCTTCCTGAGTCGCCCTGTCGGCAGGATCGGGATAGTTCGCCGCGTCGTCCTGCATGTGATGTACGGTTCTATCGACTTCTTGCATTAATTCCTCACGCCAATCCAGCAAGATCTGTTTGAAGTGAACCCGCTGTTTTTCGTTCATGTACTTCTCGCCCCTCCGGGGCTTATAAGGAACGAAATTCTTAAGAACTGGTTGAGATTCTGCGCTTTGGGTGTTGGACATAGTCATCGATGCCTCTTAATGCATCTGAAAGTAAAACCGTGAGTTAGGTTATTACGGTGCTAGCTTTTACTCGAGCCGACCAAGCGAATCACGATTTTCGAGTGGTAAAAAATTCCATACCAGCTTAATAAAAGCCTGCTTTGCCTGTGATTTTAAGCTCTGAATGCAGGCAACCAGGTTGCTCTATTTTCAGAAAGCTGGGTAAACTACCAGATTCCGTGCGCGGATGCCACAAAAAAACACATCAGAAGGTCTGCAGGCAGACCTACGACGATCTCCTCCGGTAAAGTCAACGCTACCAGCATAAACTTGGGGTTTTTATTCGGGTACACTGTCTGGCGATTTCGATACAGGTGCGGTGAATGCAGTACAAAGGCTTCAAGCGGCGGGGTGCTGTTTCCAGAGTAAAGCCGTTTCGGGTGATGACGGTCATGCATCAAGCCGCCGAACTGGAACAACAGGGGCGCAAGATCGTGCACATGGAGGCTGGAGAGCCGGATTTTTCAACCGCAGCGCCCATAATCGAGGCCGGCAAGGCGGCCCTGGACAATGGCCTTACCAAATATACGCCGGCTCCTGGCATTACGCCGCTCAGGGACTGCCTGGTGGATCACTATGAAAGTCGCTACGGTGTCAGCCTCCCCCGCGAGCGCATATTGATCACACCCGGCGCCAGCGGTGGCCTGACGCTGTTGGCGAATCTGTTGGTGGCGGCGGGCGAGGGCGTGCTATTAACCGATCCTGCTTATCCCTGTGTCAGGAATTTTATCCACCTGTTGTCTGCGCAGCCCCAGCTGATACCGGTTGGAATCGAGCAGAACTTTCAGCCCACGATCGAACAACTGGATCAATATTGCCAGGCAAACACCACGGGACTTTGGCTCGCCTCTCCCAGTAATCCCACCGGCACCATAATCGAACGGCCTCATCTACAGGCAGCCTGTGATTGGGCGCAGAAGAAAAATTGTCACTTGCTGGTTGATGAAATTTATCACGGTCTGCATTACGTCGATGATTTACCCAGTGTGTTGGAGCTGGATCAATCTTGTTTCGTGGTCAGCAGCTTCTCGAAATATTTCGGCATGACGGGTTGGCGGCTGGGGTGGATCGTCGTTCCCGAGCCCTATATCGAGATGGCGAACATACTTGCGCAGAACCTCTATATATCCGCCTCATCGATCGCCCAGTACGCCGCCCTCGCCGCCTTCGAAGACGATACCAGAATAATTCTTGAACAACGTCGAGAGGCGTTTCGTGAGCGCAGGGATTATCTGTCAGAGGCTCTTAAAGATCTGGGTTTTATTCTGCCGGAAAAGACTCAAGGCGCCTTTTATCTGTACGCAGACATTTCCCGGTTTTCCCATGATAGCGAAGAATTCTGCGCCGACATGCTGCAGCAACATGGTGTCGCGATTACCCCGGGCACCGATTTCGGTGAGTGTAATGGCAATCGATTTGTCAGGTTTGCCTTCACTACCAACATGGATAATCTGGAGCTGGCGGTGGCACGCCTGCAGCTGGCTTTGCAGTAGGGCAGCTCTGAACAACGCGCGTGTAAAACTTATGCGATTCGATCCCCCATTACAACATGGCAAACTCATCAAGCGGTATAAGCGCTTTCTTGCCGATGTCGAACTCGACAACGGTGAGGTGATAACAATGCATTGCCCAAACACCGGATCGATGAAAAATTGTCAGACTCCCGGCAGCCGAATTTGGTATTCGAGGGCCAGCAATCCGAAACGCAAATACCCTCACACCTGGGAGATCGTCGAAGTTGATTCCCTGGATCTCGTGGGCATTAATACTCACCGGGCGAATCAACTGGTGGTGGAGGCCATTAAAGCAGGAACCGTGCAACAACTTCGGGGCTATGGGCAACTGGAAACGGAAGTGCCCTATGGCGAGCAAAGCAGCAGGATCGATATCTTGCTGCGTGGGGCCACTAGTAGGGTGAACCAGGCTGATTGTTATGTGGAGGTAAAAAACGTCAGCCTGGGGATGGGTAAGGGCCTGGGCCTGTTTCCCGATGCGGTCACCCGCCGGGGCCAGAAACATCTGCAAGAGCTCATGTCGATGTCGTCTCGTGGCTATCGCGCGGTATTGTTTTTTTGTGTGCAACACAGTGGCATCCAACGGGTCAGTCCCGCCGATGAGATTGATCCTGAATATGGTCGTTTACTCAGGCAGGCTGCGAGCCAGGGTGTGGAGCTTATGGCCTACGGTGCAGTGTACGATATGGATGCGTCAATGATTCAACTGAGCAGGGAGTTAACGCTGGTGTTATAGGATTCCGGTCTTACGGGGGAGCGGGGCCGGCAGAGATGCCTCACTCGGGGCGCGGCGGACGCAAGTGCTTGTCTTCGACCATTATTATTCCCTCGTCGATAATGAACGGCACGGCTTGTAGATATTTACCCTTGCAAGGCCCTGCCAGGCACCGACCATCCTCAATCCGAAACAGTGCGCCGTGGGTGGAACATTGAATCAAGGCGGCATCGGCGTCCAGGAAGCGGTCTTCTTCCCACTCTAACGGTGTGCCAAGGTGAGGGCAGCGATTAAAGTAGAGAGAGATCTGGTCATCTTTCTTCACTGCAAACAGATAGAGGTTGTTTACCTCCAGTCCCCTGGAAGTTCCTTCTTCGATGTCGTCAACGGCGAGTAAGCTAATCATGGTCTGCTGCGGTATGAATAGATCAAGACGAACGGGTTCAGGCTAATGCCAGCTCGAAATCGGCTAGCAGATCCTTACTCTCTTCAATGCCTGTGGAAAAACGAATCATGGAATCCGCTATTCCCATCGAGGCTCGTCGCTCGGCACCCATTTCATAATAGATGGTATGGGCCACGGGAATAGCCAGGGTGCGTGTATCCCCGAGATTGCTCGAAGAGATGATGATCTCCATCTTGTTCAGGAAATCGAAGCAATCGACCCCATCTACCAGGTCAATACTGAATATGGCGCCAAAATTTTTGAATAGTTGCCGTGCCCGATCGTGTTGAGGGTGATTCGCGAGCCCGGGGTAATACACATTTTTGATTTTGTCCTGTTGGGAGCAAAATTCCGTGAGCAGCTGGGTGTTACTGCATGCCTTGTCCATTCGCAGGGGCAGTGTTTCTGAACCCACCGCCAGATGGTGAGCGGACTCGGGACCGAGGGAGGCGCCCATATCCCTTAAGCCCTTCTTCTTAATTTGCGTCACACCCCACAGCGCAGGCTCCGTATTTTTGTAAATGTCGAGAATATTGTCAAAGCCTTGCCAGTCGAAGAGGCCGGTGTCGGTTATGGATCCGCCCAGGGCGTTGCCATGGCCACCGATATATTTCGTCAGGGAATTGATGACAAGGCTGGCTCCCACCGTTTTGGGTAAAAACAGATGGGGCGATGTCATCGTATTATCGACGAAGTAGATCAGTTTCCGGGCCTGGCAGAGCTCGCCTATTTTCTGCAAGTCTGCAACCTGGGTGGCGGGATTGGCGATGGTTTCGACAAAAACCAGGCGGGTGTTCTCGGTAACGGCAGCCTCAACTTCGGCGACCTCCGTGGCGTCGACGAAGCTGACTTCGATGCCGAGCTTTTGCAAGGTGCCAAAAAAGCTGTTGGTATTGCCGAACAGGAACGCGCTGGAGACCACATGATCCCCCGCACGTAACAGGGACAGCATGGTGGAACTTATCGCTGCCATGCCCGTGGCGAAGACGACACTGGCAATGCCTTCCTCCATAGCGGTAATCCGCTGCTGCAGCGCTGTGACTGTCGGATTGAGCTGGCGGCCGTAGTTATAACCGGCGCGCTTGCCCTGAAACACCTCGGCCAGGTGGCGAGAATCCTCATAGCCATAGGCAACCGACGGATGAATGGCTTTATGAAGAACACCATGTTCCGGCTTGTC
>CAJXIY010000049.1 GCA_913054495.1 uncultured Gammaproteobacteria bacterium
AGTTTTATTCTTGCCAACAAATTATCCGACGATGTGATGCCGGTGGTGACCGTCAGGGAGTTATTCGACCAGGCATTCGCTGCTGCACCAGAAATTATTGAGAACGCTAGCTGCGATATCAATGCGGTGTATGAGCGCGATGCTGCCATCAGCGGATACCTGCCGGTCATCCTGTACCTGAAGGGTTTTCAGTCAATACAGGTGCACCGCCTCGCCCACTATCTGTGGACAAACAATCGTCGTGAACTGGCACTATTTATCCAGAGTAGAAATTCCGAATTTTTCGGTGTCGACATTCATCCTGCTTGTGTAATGGGCCGGGGTATCATGTTCGATCATGCGACTGGGATTGTTATCGGAGAAACATCTGTGATCGAAGATAATGTCTCTATACTGCAACAGGTTACGCTCGGTGGCACCGGCAACGAGCAAGGTGATCGGCACCCCAAGATCAGATCCGGGGTGTTAATCTCTACGGGGGCCAAGGTGTTGGGAAATATCGAGATTGGTGAGGGCGCGAAAGTAGGAGCGGGCAGCGTGGTTTTAAGCGATGTCGCCGCGCATACCACGGTGGTGGGGGTGCCGGCCAAGGTGGTAGGTAAGCCGCGTTCTGCGACGCCTTCAGAGACCATGGATCAGAGCATCTGCGACGACGAACCGTAGCAAATGCATTACGTAGGGTTCACTTAATCTGAAAGTTAATCACTGGCAGTGCGGTCATTTCGTTGACAACCCCAGCTTCTGCGGAGATGAATAAATGAATTCTAGTCCTCACTCCATGCGCCCCTACCCCCTATTTATCTCACTGCTGATTGCCGGCTGCTTTTTTCTCGGCACGGTAACTGCCCAGGAAACGTTTCTTAGTGAAGGGAATCTAAATCGCCTGCAAGAACTGATAGCCAGTACTGACAGATCGGAAGACCTGCGTGCGAGAAACCAATATCGTCACCCCCTTCCCACCCTGGATTTTTTCGATGTGCGGCCGGAGTTGACGGTAGTCGAAATCTGGCCCGGAGGGCAAGGCGGTTGGTACCGGAGTATTTTGGAACCCTACATCGCCGGAACCGGCACCTATATACCGGTACGGGAGAGCTCAAATTTCCCTGCTGCCGTCGATGGCGTGGCAGCAAATTCTGCCGACCGGGTCCTGGTTTTTCGGGCTCATGGTTTCATGATCTACGACTTACCTGCCCAGGAATATTTCGACTCAATCTATAGAATGCTCAAACCAGGCGGCATATTCGGCATAGTAGACCACCGAGGAGATGAATCCATAGCGCAGGACCCTGAGGGTGAAAACGGCTACGTTAATCAGTCTCACGTCATGGCACTGGCACAAAACGCGGGATTCGAATTGATCGCCACAGCGGATATCAATGCCAATCCGGCGGACAGCAAGGACTATGCCGGCGGTGTCTATTCCCTGCCGCCAACACTTCGCGGTTCACTTCTAAATCGTCGATTTCGCGCGCGGATGCGTGAAATTGGCGAGAGCGACCGCATGACCTTAAAATTCATGAAGCCGCGTTGAGTCGGTAATCTGAAACCCGAAGCCCCGCAGTCTCTGATTAAAGATGTTCCTCGGCAAATTTAGCCAGCGCCGACCGTGGTACCCCTCGCAGCAGGATATTACCGCCCTGCTTGAAGTTTTTGAATCGTTCAGTCAGATACGTCAGTCCGGAACTGGTCGCTGTAAGATAGGGTGTATCAATTTGGGAAAGATTGCCCAGGCAGATGACTTTCGATCCGTTCCCGGCACGGGTGACAATCGTCTTGATTTGATGAGGGGTCAGATTCTGGGACTCATCGATGATGATGAGACTGCTCTGAAATGATCTGCCGCGGATGTAGTTTAGTGACTTGAAATTCAGCGGCACTTTATTCATTACGTATTCGACGCTGCTACTGCAATTTTCATCATCCCAATGCAAAGCCTCAAGATTGTCGGTGATGGCGCCGAGCCATGGCTCCATTTTCTCTTCTTCGGTTCCCGGTAAAAAACCAATGTCTTCGTCCAATCCCTGAGTGCTTCGAGTGACGATGATGCGTCGGTAAATTTTGTTCGGTACAGTTTGTTCGATGGCTGCAGCCAATGCCAGTATCGTCTTTCCGGAGCCTGCGGCTCCCGTAAGGTTGACCAAATGTATATCGGGGTCCATCAACAAATTCATCGCCATCGCCTGATAGGCATCTTGTGGTTTCAGACCCCAGGTCTCACTCTCCATCATCCGCGGCAGATCGAGGTGCAACAATGTCAGTTGTTCTGCATCCACAGCAATGATACGAGCGAGAAACCCGGTGGAGTCATGGACAAATTGATTGGGATAAACTTCATGATCGAACAGAGTTCGTGATACCCGATGCAATGTACGCACATCCTGCTGAACAGTTTCCACCTCATCCACTCGATCCCAGAAGGAACCCTCGAATTCGATATAACCCTTGTTTAATAGCTCAATATCACTGAGCAGCTGATCACTATGATAATCCTGTGATTCGATGCCGCAACCCCGGGCTTTCAGTCGCACGTTAATATCTTTCGTGACCAACACCACTCGATGACCAGGATTTTTCTGTTTGAGATAGCCAACGTCATTCAAAATCTTATTGTCATTCAAATGTGTGGGGAGCATGATCAAGTTGTCTGGCATTGCTACCATCAACACCGAAAGTTTGCCTACCCCTTCATTATTTTCACCTCGCCGAATTAGCACTCCTGACTCGACATCATCGCAATTGGCCCGGCCAAGCAGTTTGTCGAGTTCCCGAATTGCCTGGCGACAATCGGCAGCAACTTCATGCCTGCCGGTTTTCAGGGCATCGAGCTCCTCGAGAACTGTGATGGGAATTACAACGTGGTGTTCGTCAAAATTGAGAATGGAGGTGGGATCGTGAATCAGGACATTGGTGTCGAGAACATAGAAAATCGAGTTTGGGGAGGTATTGCTATCGATAGATTGGCTGACAAGTTTCACTTCGCTCATAGTCTACGGAACCTCTTATGAATCGAATGATTTGAGCTCTTTATTTTTTCATCGTTTGGCCGAAGCCGATTTCAACCTCCCTTTTAGCTGGTGAGTGAAAATACCTACGCTTATCTAATAGCGTCGGCCACAATCTAACAAACCTTAGCTACAGACAAATCTAAGGCGCTCTTGATTCTGCGGAATTTATCCGCTCGGTGATAGATCGCGAGCCGCGTAGGCTCGGAATTGAGTACAGAACGGCAGGCAATTAGCCAACAAATTGTATGAGGACACCAGCAGCGACAGCCGAGCCAATGACGCCGGCGACGTTTGGCCCCATGGCATGCATCAACAGAAAATTGTGCGGATTTGCTTCCATACCCACTTTATTGGCGACCCTGGCGGCCATTGGTACAGCCGACACACCTGCGGCACCGATCAAGGGATTGATTTTTTCCCTGGAGAATACATTCATCAACTTCGCCATTAACACTCCCGCAGCGGTACCGATAGAGAATGCCACCATTCCTAACATCAGAATACCCAGCGTGCTCATCACCAAAAATTGATCGGCGCTCAGCTTAGAGCCAACCGCCAAGCCCAACAGAATGGTGACAATATTGATCAAGGCATTTTGAGCGGTGTCCGACAACCGTGTTACCACCCCGGATTCCTTCATCAGGTTGCCAAAACAGAACATACCCAATAACGGTGCCGCACTGGGTACCACCAGCGCAACCAGAATCAGCAACACCATAGGAAACAAGATTTTCTCAGCTCGGGAGACATCACGAAGTTGAACCATGGTGATCTCGCGTTCAGCTTGGGTGGTAAGCGCCCGCATTATGGGAGGCTGAATCAGTGGTACCAGCGCCATGTAAGAATAGGCCGCTACCGCGATCGCACCGAGAATTTCCGGTGCCAGGATGCCCGCAACGTAAATGGCCGTGGGTCCATCGGCGCCGCCGATGATGCCGATCGCGGCGGCCTGCTGAATGCTGAAATCGAATATTCCCAGATCCGTAAGCACCAGGGCCCCCAGCAAAGTACTGAAGATTCCGACCTGGGCCGCCGCCCCCAATAGCAAGGTCTTGGGGTTCGCCAGTAATGGACCAAAATCGGTCATGGCACCCACACCCATGAAAATCAGCAGCGGGAACACTCCGGTCTCCAGACCCATGGTATAGAACTGATGCAGGATGCCGTCACCCACCGCGATGTCGACGCCAGGTATGTTGGCGAGAATGCCTCCAAACCCGATCGGGATCAGTAGTAAGGGCTCGAATCCTTTTTTGATGGCGAGATACAACAGCAAGAATCCGACCACGATCATCGCGAATTGAGGAAAGGTAATTTGATAGATGCCTGTGGTTTGCCACAGCTCCAGGAGTCGGCTCATCGCTTTAACGCTTCCCTGTTACGCCAGAGCCATCAGGCTGTCACCAACTTTCACGGCATCGCCAACGCCAACATTCACTACCACTACCTGACCGGAGGTCTGGGAACGGATTTCCGTTTCCATCTTCATCGCTTCGAGTATCAAGATGACATCTCCCGCCGCCACCGTGTCTCCCACATTGACCAACAGCTTAATGACATTGCCTGCCAGCGGTGCCGGGGCTGGCATAGCAGTGGGTGCGGGCGTCGCAGGGGCGCCACTAGCAGCCAATTGGGTCACATCACCGCCGCTGGTAACTCTCACCACATACGCTTGGCCAGCTACCTCGACGGTGTAAATATTCGGGTCTATGGTCGCTGCGGCGACTGGCGGGGCCACCTCAGTTTCGAGTACAGGCACGGGCTCAAACGCATCCGGATTGTCACGATTTTTAAGAAACTTCAATCCAGCTTGAGGGAACAACGCGTAAGTCAGGGTATCGTCCTCTTCGTTCGCAATTCTTATGCCCTCTTCCTTAGCGATGCGCACTAATTCTCGCTTTTGTTTTTCAAATTCAGGCTCCAGCAGATCTGCCGGTCGACAAGTTATCGCCTCGGCGCCGTCGAGCACTCTGGCCTGGAGATCGGCGTTTACCGGCGCCGGTGTCGATCCGTACTCTCCCTTCAACACGCCGGCTGTTTCCTTGGTGATGGTTTGATAACGCTCACCACTCAATATATTTAATACCGACTGCGAGCCCACGATTTGTGACGTCGGCGTCACCAGGGCAATAAATCCTAGCTCTTCCCGCACCTTCGGTATTTCCTCCAGCACCGCATCGAACTTATCGCTCGCATTCTGCTCCCGTAGCTGGTTTTCAAGGTTGGTGAGCATGCCACCGGGAACTTGTGCCACCAATATTCGAGAATCTATACCTTTCAAGGAACCTTCGAATTTCGCGTACTTCTTCCTGACCTTGCGAAAATAGCTGGCGATCTCTTCCAGTAACTCGATATCAAGACCGGTGCTGCGGCCGGTGGCATCCAACATCGCGACCAGCGACTCCGTCGGTGAATGGCCATAGGTCATGCTCATGGACGAAATAGCGGTATCGACATTGTCGATGCCGGCCTCCACCGCCTTCAAATAAGTAGCGGTGGAGAGCCCGGTGGTGGCATGGCACTGCATATGGATGGGGATTTTGACGGTTTGCTTGAGCTTGGTGATCAGTTCGTAGGCCACATAGGGCTTCAGCAATCCCGCCATGTCTTTGATACAGAGGGAATCGGCGCCCATGCTCTCTATCTGCCGCGCCATATCCAGCCAACTGTCGATGTTATGCACGGGGCTGAGAGTATAGGACATCGCCCCCTGGGCATGTTTCTCCTGCTTGCGCACAGCCTTGATCGCCCGCTCAAGATTGCGCGGATCGTTCATGGCATCGAAGACCCGAAATATATCGACACCGTTGACTGCGGCTCGCTCTACGAATTTGTCAACCACATCATCGGCATAATGACGATAGCCCAGGATATTCTGACCTCGGAACAGCATCTGCTGGGGGGTATTGGGCATGGCTTCCTTGAATTTTCGGATGCGCTCCCACGGGTCTTCTCCCAGGAATCGAATACAGGCATCGAAGGTCGCTCCACCCCAGGATTCCAAAGACCAGAAGCCAACCTGATCAAGTTTCTCAGCGATTGGGAGCATGTCATCGATGCGCATTCGGGTGGCTAAAATTGACTGGTGGGCATCCCGCAAAACTAACTCGGTAATGCCGAGAGGCTTCTTGTCTTCGCTCATTGATACAAACTCATAAAGTCAGATTAGTTAAATACCGAGGGTCGGCAGCTTCCGTGGTGTTTATTGATTTTTATTTCGATGCCGCATAATCGCTGCGCTTATGACAGCAACCAATTGCCCATCTTCGGGTATCAGATTAGATTGTGTCGCTGCAGCGGCAACCGTGTCCGCCAGCGCCGGCTGAAATTTCAGAACCAGTGCAGACATGGTTTTGGTAGCGGCAATCAGCAAAGCCAGGAATACAAACACCGTCCCCATACCAAACATGGCGAGTTCGAGTCCCTGATTGAGCAAATTGTCCATGGCCTGATTTCACACTAAAAACGGTTGGCGAGAGCGAGATCATACTAGATGAAGCCCACAGAATCTAACCCGATTCTCGGCATCGAGTCGTTAAGAACCGGAACCAAGGAGAAGTCTTATTGTTCGCTGCGGGAGGCCAACATGTATTTCAAGGTGCCATTGGGAGGCTGCGGCAACCATATCGCAATTTGACACGCCGTTGACTATACTCGGAGCAGGATAAAGCAATAAACCCGACTCCCAGGAGGAAAATGTGAATAAGTTACTCAAAATGGTGGGAATATCCCTGTTTTCGCTGAGCATCGGCCTCGGTGCCGGCATCCTTGTGTCGACTTCGGCACAGGACATGGGCAAGGTCTTCGAATTACGCATTTATACGGCTACACCGGGTAATCTAGATAATCTGCACGCACGCTTTCGTGACCATACCACGCGCATATTCGGCAATCACGGCATGAAAGTAGTTGGTTACTGGACACCTACCAGCGAAGAAGAATCAGAAAATACACTGGTCTATATGCTGGAACATGCCAGCCAGGATGCCGCCGACGCCTCGTGGCGGGCATTCGGACAAGACCCCGAGTGGGATCGGGTTGCCGAGGCGTCCAATGCTAACGGACAAATCCTGGGAGGAATTGAGCGCAGGTATATGAAGGCAACCGATTATTCGCCGATGAAGTAATCAGCTCTGACAGAGACAAAAAAGGGTCACCAGGATTTCCCGGCGACCCTTTCGCTACTGCCCTTCGCAGAAAAGTGCTAGGGCAACTCTGAACGATGCGGTTATGTCTCAGCGCTGCCCTAAAATACTAATGGGTTATTAAACAGTTTTACCGAACCATAGGCCAGTTCCAATAATTCTAATGTAGATTCCATTTGTAACAGCCAGTATAAAATCAGCCCACCCAGTATAATGACCGCAGTACCCGTGGCGGCAATTTCCTTGTCATCCCATTTATTGCTCTTATTCATCATATTCTCCGAAGAGCGCTGCGACGCGCTAGCTTGAGACACCTCTATATCAACTAAACCCAATCCAACGACCGGTTGCCGCCACGGTGAACCAAATTAATAGAGATGTCACCGCCAGCAGGCGCAAGGTCCATGGATTAATTTCATCGTGAGGACGACTGTTCAAGAGCGGTTGCTTAAAGAAAAACACGAAGCATGAGCCAGAAATAAGCACCAGCATCTTAATCCAGAAAACTTCCATGTAGTAAACTTTGTCAGCTACTCCGGCGGCACAAAATATGCCCGTCGCGACGGAGACGGTCAAGCTGATGCGGAAACACTTATGGGTGCCTTGGGTCAAGGTTTCCGATGGTATATCCCTGAATATGATTCCTAGCAATCGCAGATCGGCTGCCAAAACAGTTCCGCCAATGACTGCCATCGATAAAAGATGCACCGCTTCTATGGTTGCGTACAGAGAACCGTAAGTAGTTCCGATAACTCCTAGCCAGAAGGATTGTCTCATCCACTCGAAAAACGGCAGGGAAACGCCGTAGATAGAAGTCCTGACCTCAAACAGTTCCAGGACGATGACCAGTAGCAATACCAGGACAAGGCTCAGGGTTCTGGTGTATCGACTCAATAATGAATTGAGCATGCATAACTCCCGTTTTGTAATTCCATAGCTGACGCCAGGTCAGTTTTTTCACTTTAGGTTTATGATGATTTTTGCTACAGAGCTCGTAGCTGTTCAACACAACCGGCTGCCCACAGAATGGTAGCATTATCGGTATTCGTGCAGTCAACCCAGTCATAAGGTATATAGCGACCCATTGTTACCACGCCACACCACAGAACCAACGAAATAATTGCACCTACTCGCAGCGGTTTCGGGGCCACGGGATCCATATCCCAGGTGCCATCCGCGGCTTTCATGCGGGCGTTGAATATCCATGCATTAATAAATGCCAAGACCAACAGGATCATCTTGATCCTGAACCAAAGACTCTGAATAGTTTCTACCGGTTTGGCGTAAACCAGCAGGGCTCCTGTGAAAAACATGATGCCAAATCCGATGAGCATGGGTTTGTGCAGTCGAGCCGCTATCGTTGTCGCAGGTACGTTGGGCATGATCAGCCCCAGCATACGGAAATCAATAATAAACAAGGAGCCTATGCACATCATCAATGACAGAACATGCGTTGCTTCTAACCAACTGTAGCTATAGTAACCTGCTACCAACATCTGGCTGTATTGCTGTGCCTCCATCCATTGACCAAATTGTAGTAGCCACTCGTTTATCACGCCTGCAGACCTCCGCTAATTCCAATTGGTGAAAAATCGGTTCTATGAGGGTGGCAAGGATAAACATCCTGCTTCCTGGAGTCCACTTCTATCTCTTGCATATGGAGATTTGGAACAGCGTGAATCGCAATCCGCTCAGTCTCGAGACTGGGCCCAGCGCTTGCGAAATTCCGATGGCGTAACACCCTTTAACTCTCTGAAGGCGTTGTTGAATGGAGTAATCGATTGATAGCCCACAGACAAGGCGATGGTGAGTACCGGCAGGTTATGATTTTCTTTATCGGACAACACCGCGCCGGCGTCTTCGATCCGGTACTGGTGCAGCATGGCATTAAAATTACGATATCCGAGCTGTTTGTGGATGAATGTGCGCAGGCGATATTCTGGCAGTTTTAACTTCTTGGCCAGCATGGATATTGTCAAACCGGCCTCTCTATACATTTGTCCATCACGGAAGGCCAGATCAAAACTATCGATATCGAAGGCCTTGACAACTTCCGACTCTGACTCTTCCCGCAGTTCCGCCACCTTGCGAATCACCGAACCCAGAGACACATAATCGAATCGCATCGCCACCAATACCATTCCCAGCGCCAATGCAGCAATCGCGTAGATGATAATCGCCTGTTCCAAGGGGTATGCGCTAGAACCTACATCCAGCAGGAAATTCTCCACAAATACCACAGCAAAAATAAGCGCTCCCTGTACGGTGATGATAAACCAGCGGAATACGCGTCGATCCTCGACAAGATCGGCTCGCCAACCCTTGAGAGTCCAATAAATCGCGAATCCCACAAATATCAACATCAGGATGTCCATGCTGGTACTTAATAATTCAAGGGTGGGTGAGGCAGTTTCTGCATCCTCGGCCAGATTCAGAATGGTAAGCACGAAATCCAACGACACCTGGAAGGCAAAAGCGGCAGAAAGGGTAATGGGAAATTTTTGCTGTTCCTGAAAAATCAGAAAGCAATAAACCATGAACAAGCCGGATACCGCGTCCATTCCTACCAGCAGCACTAAGTCCCAGCGGCTCAAATCCAGGCGAAACTGAGGATCGATCTGATCTCCGGCCATGCCATCGAGTAAATAGAAGACAATGAAGATCGCAAGGACCGCGAATACACGGGCACTGTTGGCTTTAGGCTCGGTCTTGAGAAAGCCTACCGCCAGCAGCAGCACGGATAGTATCGCGATAACCTGGGCGCTAAATAACAACAGCGGATTCAGCAAAATTGTATCCTGATGTTGGTCGTACTATTTAGTCTGACAATACCCGATCATAATTCATAATTCAAAAGAGTAATGGGGAAAATCCGGGAATAGTATCTCCAGATCATCAACTGGCAGCGTGAGGGTGAAATCGCAGATAGCAGCGAACAATGAACAGCTGTCGATGTCCCCTTACTTTTTCCTGGCGCGAATTTTATCTTCCATTTCCTGCAGGACTCTGTCGACACTATGTGATCCCTGCTCTTCAGACCCGTATTGGTTAAACAGATTGATTGCCCGTTCGGTGCCGTAGCCAAACTTCAGGACCCGTTCGAAATAGCTATCGGCGCCGGTGTTCATCTGGATCAGATCGATAATGAATGCTCCGAGGGAAAGGAAACTCAGAAAAATATCTCGAAAAGCATCGATGTAGAGTTTGATTTGAAATACTAAAAATTTACGTACCTGTGGCTAGCGTCTATCCATGGTTTCTCCAGTCGCGATGTGATCCTGCAAGATAAGTTTCTCCTAGTTAACACTAGTTGTGCAAGCCCGGCCATAGAGACATGATTTATTCCCAGATTAACTGAAAAATCACGACGCAGAGCGGGTCGACGAGATTGTAACCCTGTAAAAGGGTTCAGTTGCGGCCCGGAACAAAGAGCCGCAAGCTGAACCAAACGCAAAAACCGCAACCGGCAGGCAACCAACCTCTACAGAGTTAAAGAATTTGATATCCCAGAAAGTCTGAGCGTGCAGTTCTCATCCTTCAGCCAAGTCTAATTCGCATTACAGCATTAGTTATCCACAATTCGTGCCATATATGTAACTCATTGTTTATTATAAAATTTTATACAGAGTAGTGCCGGAAGGTTGAGCATTTTCACCAGTTATTGGAGAAATTGGCCCGCTGTGCATCCGCGGTGTCAGCCAGAGGAAGTTGAAACTGATATTGGAGTAAGAAACTTCGAGATAATAATTGGCTCAGAACTAATCAACCAGTATCTCGAATTTCATGCCAGCATGGGATTGTAGCCGCTGGATCAATCTGTCATCGAATGCGGTGGCTGGAGTCCAGAATCCTCCCGCCAAAGCATCTTTATCGACATCGCGCCGCAGACTGATCCCCGCCTGAGCCAGCATTTTTGCGGTGGAACCATAACCGGGATCTTTATCACCAGTGACTCTGGTGCGGATTACTTCACCGCGCACGGTCCTGCCAACAAAGCGCAGGTCGTAGTGCCCATTTTCCTGTTGCTGGGGGCTCGGTCCCTCGCCGGGCTTGGGGAGAAGAAATCGCGCCGCAAACCAGCGAATGAGGCTCAGCTTCAGCGCCACCGCCATAACCCTGGTGGCGAATGACAGACGCCTGGCTCGCTTCTTACCTTTGCTGCCAGCACCCGTCAACATGCCTTCGTCGTAATAAAAATCCCCACCATAGGGATGAACAGCGATCGCATTGCTGCGCAGAACCACCCGAGTGTTGATAGCGGCCATCACGAAAGGTCCCGTCCAGGCGTTGAAATCTTCATCGTATTCGACGCTCACATCGTGCTGAGAGAGTCTGCGGTCATAGTTCTCACCACAGAGCGAGTATGGATCCTTTAACTCTGCTTGCAGTGCCCTATTACCGGCCGCTTCCTTGTATATGTTCATACCGCTGGCCATAGTGCCGCCGGAGGCACCCCCCTTCATCACCAGCACTCGCATCTTCACCCGATCGCAATAACGGCCAAATTGCTGCTGCGCCTGCTCCTGCAAAAATTTAACACCAAGATCGGAAGGTATGGAATCGAAACCGCAGCAGTTAACAATACGTGCACCACTTGCCTGCGCGGCGGCCTCATGCAGATCCATCATGCGTCTGATCCACTGTGGCTCTCCCGTCAAATCACAGTAATCGGTGCCGCAGCTGACACAGGCCTTTAGCAACAAGTCACCATACAGTGCATAAGGGCCGACCGTAGATATGAGCACCGCGGTGCGCCCACACATCGCCAACAGTGAGTTCTCATCCATGGAGTCCGCAACGATCACCGGGATCGGACTGGCGGCCTCGCCCAATGCCTGTTTCAGCTCAAGGAGTTTAGGCTCGGACCTAGCCGCCATCGCCCAGCTCAAGTTCGGTTCCGTATATTCCTTAAGCAGATAGGCACAGGCTAACTTGCCAACAAAACTGGTGGCGCCGAAAATGACAAGATCGAATTCTCTGTTTGTCATCTCTTCCAACCCAACAGGCAATTAATTACAGCGGGCATTTAAAAGGTCCCTCTCAGTTTAAAAACAAAACTGGGCCCATTCCTGGTCGCGAACCTTTCAATCTCACTTAAAACATCGTCCCGGAGATAGCCCTCATAGCGACGTCGTTCCCGTTTGTTCTCGTGATCCAAGGCATTAATAAGTTCAAAACGGTATGTCAGCCCTGCGAATGTTTTTTCTATGAAGAGCGTCAGATTGCTACCGGATCCAAGGTAGAGCACATTGTTGATGTCGAACAAGGTCCGATTGCCATCGATTCGATCGTCAGAGTCGAAGCCGTAGTTTAACGCCAGTGGTGGCACATCGTGCCGAAACCCGAACCTGAAACTACCGCGATCAAAGGGCACAACCTTACGTTCAAACCCGATCAAGGGATCATGGACTGTCGAATCCTACACCAACAACCCGGCTGTCAATAGCGCCTGCGGCAGGCCGATAAAACCAAAGCGAATACGGCATTGAGATTGAGCCCAAGCACCGAACCGGTGCCGACATTACCATTGCTCGATTCCAATCGATCTGCTTGCTGGGAAACATCGATTCGAGCGTTAACATTCTCAATTTCATAGTAGAACAGCCTGGAATTGAGGACGCCACCATCGTCTGGCAATCGATAGTCGAGGCGAAGCGTGTAGCGCCAGCTTTCTTCCTGTTCCAATTGTGGATTACCAGCAACGGTGTCCTGGTCTTCATCCCGCTCGTTGGTGGCGGCGGCAAAGTCGGCAAAGCTGAGTTGAGAGACCACCTTCTCTACGGTAGCCCTCAGCTGCAGGGCATTGCTGACATCGAAGCGAAAATCAAATCTGGGTTTTATGAAATTAAAATCGCGTTTGTTGGAGATGTCGCCGGTCTGTTCTATCTCGGAAAATTCTGCTACCAGGGATGACTCCAGTGACATGCGGGCATTGATCTTCCAGTTATGAACCGCAAAGCCCTCATAGCGAATTTCTTCTACCGTAGAGACAGCATTCGGCAGCGGTACCGGCACCAGATCGCCGAACTGGGGCGATGCCTGCCCGGATACGGGCAATCCCAGTTTCAGGTCGGTGTCCTGGATCGTACGCGCCGCCTCGAACCCAAGCTCCAAGCCCTGTCCCGCCGCCACATTCCAGGTATAAGAGGTTCTTATTATATTTTCTCTATAACGAGAACTGTTATTCAGAAACAGGTTTTTATGTTCCTCCTCACCCAAGTCGTCAAACTGGTAGCGTTCGCGAGTGGTCTCGGCTTTTTTATCGTTTACGATAAACAGGAATTTGTATTTCGCGTTAGATCCGAAATTATGTTCATAGCCTCCCCCAAGCTCCCAGTTTGTCGAGGTGGAGGGAATTATTTCACGCTCAAATGAAGTCGCCGGTGGGATCGCGTTGAAATCTGTAATCTTACGCAGCAGTGAGCTGGGCGGGTCATTTTTACCATAGAGTGCATTGAAAGCAATTCGGTCCCTGGCGTTTAAATCGTAGGTAAAATTTGAGGTCAAGGTGTAGATGGTCTGTTCCCGTGTGAAATCCAGTTCAACGATTTCGTTAAAACCCAAATCTCGGTGCAGACTCAATTCAAAACTTTCCTGATAATCATAGCCACTCACTGCGCTGGCACTAACCAGGTAATTTAGTCTGCCTCGACTTCCTGTCAGTGCTAATAGACCTAGCGGTTCTACGGTGTGATCCTGATAACTCTGTAAGCCGGCCTGAAAGGATAAATTCGATCTCGAATTGGCCTGCTTCAACACTATATTAACTACCTGCCCTGTATTCTGCACATCCAGATCACTGGAAGAAGCACGGATAATCTCGATGTAGGCAACCTCTGACGCCGCTATTTGATCCAGCTGACTCTGGGCCTCGTTGGCCTTTCCCGCCATGCGTTTGCCGTCGATCAGTATTTGCGAGCTACCGCCAAGACCTCTGACGGCGCCAAAGTCAAATCCACCTTGATTGTCATTAAGCACCAGTTCTATGCCCGGGATTCTATCGAGCATGTCACTGACGCTAACGGGAGAGAACTGTTGAAAGTAATCTGCGCTATACGTAATTGTGGAATCATCTGTGCCCGACTGCAGGGAGTTTTGCTGGGCAGAAGTTGCTGCCGAGGTGACGAAAATCATCAGAAATAGCGCTACACGAATGCATCGATTTTTCATCACAATATCTCCTTAACTAATTGTTAAATAACAAAAATTAACACAAAATTAAAGTAATTTATTAGATTGCGTAAGTGCCGCACAGGGTCGGCGCATGCCAGCACTATACCAGCGCAGAGGACCGGCCCTGGTCCGCGCTCGAGAGGGAGCTATCACGGCAGTGGCGATAGCTCATCCAGATTAGAAACTGCAGGCCAAACAGCAGCGATGCCGCCAGTAGGTGAGTAGGCTGAATCAGACGCGGCATGCCCAGATGTCCCAGCGTTGCGCCCGAGATTACGGACAGACAAATCACGGCTATCATGCTCAGCGTGAGCCGGGTCAAGGTGTGATTCCAACCCAGGGAAGTGATCAGTAGCCGCGCCAACCAGAGATTGGAAAATAGCACCACCGCAGAAAAACTGCGATGCACGTAAAAAAACCAGGGCATGGCCTGAATCCAGCTGGAGCGTAATTCTTCCCCCTGGGCCCTGGCGATAAAATCTGTCATCTCCCGCACCTGGGTACCCATGGCAACCTGCAGGACAGTCATCCCCAATACGATATACAGCCACCTCTGAAAGCGTGGATCTATCTTCGTCACCGATTGTGTCGCCATAATCCCGCGGCGTGCCTGCGCCACGGCAAACAGCAAGGTGCCGACGAGCGTCAGCGCCATCAACATGTGCAGCGTGATCAAACCCGGTTGCAGATTGGAACCCACAACTTGCGCACCCAGCCAGCCCTGGAACCCCACCATGACGAAAGCGGCGACCGAAGCCAACAGGATGGACCTGTCATAGCGTCTGACTCTCCATGAATAGATGGCGGTGAGCAGAATGAGGAAACCGATGCTGACCCCGGTAAGACGATTCATGTACTCGGTCCAGGTCTTTACCACATTGAATCGGGTCTCGGCATAGCCAAGCTCGGCGTAAATTTGCTGATAGTTACTCGGCAGCTGGGCCTCAGAGGTGGGTGGAATCCATTGCCCAAAGCAGGTAGGCCAGTCAGGGCAGCCCATGCCAGCGCCGGACGCGCGGACGCTGGCGCCCACCAGAATCAGGAAATAGACCGCCGCGATAGTGATCCACGCCATACGTCGGTAGCGGTGAAGTGCCTGCTTCTCAAATTCAGTGTTCATGCAAAATTCTTTGGACAAGGTCGAAGTGCGCCAAATGAAGGCGGGCGCAGGATAAACCAGACCCTTGCTCAATTCAATACAGGGTCTCGGTGCAACTACTCGCGCACCGCTTCGAGTAGGGGGATCGACGCATAACCATCCATGGGTAGATCAGATTCCCCCTGAAATGAGCGAATTGCACTTCTGGTTCTGCGGCCTACGCGACCATCCGGCTCGCCGGAATCGAATCCCAGAGCATTTAGGCGTTCCTGCAATTCCTTCACGTCGGCCACGCTCATGGACTGTTCGTTTTCGGGCATGCGTTGGATCGCAGCAGAACCTGTGAATCGATCCGCCAGATGCCCTACCGTCAGGGCGTAGAAGGTAGAGGGATTATATACCAGGGTGGTTCGGTAGTTATCGTAGACTAGGAACGCCGGCCCGGCGGCTCCGGCGGGCAGTACGATGGATGCAACCATATCCGCGACAGGTATTGGAGCACCGGAAGTCTGGGTAATCCCGAGGTCTTTCCATTCTTGCAGTGGCTTGCGGGTGCCAGCACCGGAAAGCGCGAAATCGAAATTCACCGGCAGTATGATCTCTCGCCCCCAGCGTTCATCACCATGCCAACCGGATGCACTCAGGAAATTCGCAGCGGAATGGAAGATGTCGGGCAGGCTATTCCAGATATCAACCTTGCCATCATTGTCACCATCTATGCCGTAGCTGTAGAAGACAGAGGGCAAAAACTGCAGTTGACCCATGGCGCCAGCCCAGGACCCACTCATGGCATCGGCGGCGATATGACCATCGTCGATAATCTGTAAGGCCGTCAACAGCTCACGCCGAAAGAACTCGGCGCGCCGCGGGTCATAGGCCAGGGTCGCCAGGGCCTGCAACACGGAGAAGCCGCCGGTATTTCTGCCAAAATTGCTTTCTATGGCCCAAAAGGCTGCAAGATAGTGGGGTTGCACGCCGTAGCGCTCACGCACTTCTTCCAATAGTGCCGCGTGTTGCCGCAGCAGTGATTGTCCCCGTTCGATTTGCGCCGCGGTAACGCGCAGGCCAAGATAACGGGTGAAGGTTTGAACGAACTCTGGTTGGCTGTTATCCAACTCCAGGACTCTTGCGACCGGTTCGATTTGATCCAGGGCCGCCAGTGTGGCCTCGCTGATGCCCAGTGCAATTGCCTCGACACGCAATGCCGCTATCCATTCATCGAAGGATAGCTCTGGAGTTTGCGTCTGGGCCTGGATGGGGACAGTGAATAGCACAAGGAGGCAGGATGCACTGAGGATTTTCATGCACACATGATAATTGATATTGATGGAGATGAAAAACCGGGATCGTGCTTAATTCAAGCCAGACATCTTCTGCAGATAATTCAAATTAGTGGGGATTAAGCGGCAGCCGCACTGGCATGATTAATGTATTCAGTAACTTTCTTTTCGTCACTTTCATCGAGAGAAACAAAATCCAGGCCAAGGTGGTAACTGTCCTGTCTCTGGCGCCTGCAAGAGGAAACGTGGCAGGTCGATTTGATGGTTTTCCGAGCTCTCTTGTGCTTCTTGTTACCGCCGCTATCTGGTAAAGCAAATTCCAATTCAAATTCCGGGAAGAGGCCGGAATCAGATTTCGAGTTCGCCAGTTGTTCAACCAATTGACAACGGCACTCGATCTGAATACCGGATGGGGATAGTTTCATCAGTGTGCCATTTCTGACCACGCCGGACAGGAGGATATTAGCCTGCCCAACTACCGTAACTCTGGGGTATTTGCGTCGTTCGTTATTCATAGACTTGATCCACTATATTAATAGAATCTGCCCGAAGAGTTGAATACATTACTGCAATTGCAGATTAATCCCAGTCAATATTGCCCGAATGTTGACCTGCTACACATTATTTGGTGTATTCCTGTCCTCGCCCTGTGACGCAGTTCTCATTGACGTGGAATAAACCGGTGATTGACATGGCAGATCTGAATTTCGAGAAACCATCAATTAGTGTTGTAAAACCCTGGATTCATCGCTTGCTGTTAGGGCACCACTGAACAATGCAGTGATGCCCTAGTTCCAGCTACCTGCCTGACGGTGTTATCAGCAACTGTAAGCGCTTGGGCGCTGGTTCTTTAACGTTCTCTTGCACTGGCCGGTGCCATCTCCCATTCATATTCCGTGACATCTGGCACTACTTTTACGCCGGTGCTGAATTTCAGTGGGGTATCGATGCCACTGGGATAGGCCATTTCGATATAGTAAGCCGTGTATCCACTCGCAGGCGGCTCCAACTTTACGCTGTATACTCCGGGCTCTATTTCGGTGAGAGGCGTACTGGTATATGCCTTGCCGATTATCGCCTGCATGAAATTTCGGGATTCAGGATTACGCGCCTGCCATAACAGGACGGCAGCAGGCTCATCCAGGGAAAAAACCGTGATAGTGCCGTCATCAGCGACATCCCAAGAGTACCTGGGCATGGATATATTGTGAACGATGGCATGATACCAGGCGTCGACACTGTCTATAACATCGGTGCCGGCCATGCTGTGATTGGAATTAGGGACATAGCGTACATGCTTTTCACCTACCAGTTCATCCCAATAGAATTTCCAGGAATCGGGAATGAAAAATTCATCGCCGGTTGAGTTCAGCAAATATTTTGGTAATTCGAGTCGATCGCGATATTCATAGGGCTCTACTATATCCATCAGGGCAGCAAACTCGTCGGTACCAATCCATGCCATGTTGCCGTTGATGACATAGTCAGCCACCGCCAGTGAATACGCGCCATAAACGGAAAAGTGGTGCTTGAATGACGCTTCGACGTTGAGCATGTCAATTACTATGGGCATGATTGCTATCACACGATTATCGACCAGGGCCGTGGTCCAGGTTGTCCAACCCCGCTTCGAGGCCCCCGCCACCACAAACCGGTGGACTTCAATTTCGCCATTTTCCGTAACTGCCATCAAGTCTGTCACTGTATCCATGGCTCGCACCGCGCTCTTGGTCATCGGCAGGCGTAGCGGCCACTTGTCATCGCCACTGCGGAAGTATTTGTCCCAGGTGTAGGCGATGATGGCGTCTTCGGTGCGTGGATTCTCCGCATCGTCGATAAATACCAGGGGTTGGTTAGGTACCATGTAAAGCGTACTCACAACGGTGCCCGTCTCCAGAGCCCTCTTGATATCGCTGGCCTGGGCTGCAGCGGGGGCGTTGCGCGACTTACTGCCACCAGAAATTGTCAAGAAACCAATATCGCTGCTAATTTCAGTGGGTGCAGTAATGGTCATGAAGTGTTCCCATATGGGCAAATTGACTTCTTCCTCGGTCAGCCACTGCTGCGAAGTCATTTCGACGATGTAGGTCTTGTACCCTGCTCCTGCGACCGTATCGAGAACGCTATACCTGTAGTTCGAATCCGATTTCCGCACATAGCGATCGAGCGCGGTTAATGCCAGCCCTTCACTACTATGGGCGTTGGCCACCGGTAGCAGTGTAAATATTACCATCGTCAATACATAAAACTTCTTCATTAAAGCGTTTAGTCCTGGCTGTTTCACCATTTTATTCTCCAATTGCATACCGAATTGCGGTGTGAATATTTTATACTGAATCACGTTACTTGGGAGCCAACTCAATTTCCGTTCCAAGGTCTTCGTCCACCTGAGCTTGAGTATCTCTGAGTTTACCAATTACAGATTCCATCGCCCTGTCGATGAGTGGCGCCTCGCTAATTACCTTGACGGTTCCCGCCTTCAATTCACCCGCCAAACCCATTCTGAATATTTCAACCACCTTTACGCCCTGTCCGTTAACGAAAATATACTTGTCTATAGTGTCAATTCTTGCGGCCAGGGTGCACCTGATCGAGTGCTCTGCTCCGGCCTGAAACTCGAGCCATATGCCTATCGGGTAATTACTGACTTCGAGCAAATGCTCATCGTCGTCGGGGAGAATTTCGATACTGGATTCGATTGCGCTAACTTTTTCACCCTCTTCGCCTACAAGTTCTCCCCCCTTATCGGTGGAAACAGCCTCGGAGCTGCTCCGGGGTTTGAAGCTCTGTTCCTGCACCTGGCGCAATTCTTTCAGTGCCGCATCTGCTTCTTCTTTCTCCACGCCGGCCAATTCCAGAGCTTTCCCCAGGTTTACCATCAATCTGGGGTTTACCTTGCGGTAGCGCTCAATATCACCTTCGCCTTTCTCATTTTGCACTGTCCATAACAGTACATCTATGGTATTCATAACCGGCTTCCAGCTTATTCCACCTGGACCTTCTCGCAGAATAACTTGAACCACGAATTTTCGGAAAAACGTTTCGAGAAAGTTGCTGATAATCGGACTGATATTTTTGTCCAGGATTCGATCGGTAATCTTTGCATGTGCGTAGCTATTTATCTCTTCGAGTCGGTTCTCTCGTTCATCCGCATCCTTGAACCGAACTTCTTCCTCTTCAGTCTCGAGACGTTGCGCTTGCTTGAATGATCTAAAATCCTGAATTAAAACTTCGATCAGTTCCGAATCACTTTCATATTCACCGATAAGCCTTTCAACCAGCTCCTGCATTTTTCGATACATGGGATCATGTTCAAGTTTATCAAAATTTGTCCAGCTGATACCTGCTGTGGCCAGTTCATTTATCAGCACGCGAACAGGGTGATCATCGGTGTCAAAAAATGTCGAGTCCTGTAACGCAATTT
This sequence comes from uncultured Gammaproteobacteria bacterium, assembly GCA_913054495.1. Taxonomy (GTDB): domain Bacteria; phylum Pseudomonadota; class Gammaproteobacteria; order Pseudomonadales; family Pseudohongiellaceae; genus UBA9145. The sequence continues at coordinate 20,127 of CAJXIY010000049.1, forward strand.
TCAGGATCGTAATTTGCGTGCGACCTATTAATTCCTTCACCGGGATAGGAACCGTCTCGTCGTGCCATATCGCATCGTATAAAAGCGTCACCAGATTGATAATGTCAGATGATTGTCCGTCAATCGCGTGCAAGATTTCCTAGCTGTTGTCCTGCTGCAGCAGATCACTCAGTGATTCGCCGAGATTGATTTCCGCGGATGATTCAGACGATTCACCGCTAGCAGTTTTCGACACGAGGCTCGATTGAATATCTCCCAGCAGGGACATCAATTTCTCGTTGCCTACCATTTCGACCCGCTGCCCACCCACCATCATATTCTGCGGCGCTCCTGCCGGCA
>CAJXIY010000050.1 GCA_913054495.1 uncultured Gammaproteobacteria bacterium
GGAAGTCGGAATGACAATGCAAAATACGCCTCTACTCATGTCTCGAATCCTGGGCAGAGGTGCCAAGCTGGACCCGGAAATTGAGATCGTCACCATGCAGGCGGATGGTACGCACCGGCAAACCTTGAAGCAGACCTGGGACCGGGCTAATCAGGTGGCACATGCGCTGAAAGCCCATGGCATTGGGATTGGGGACAGAATCGGCAGCTTCATGTGGAGCAACTATCGTCACCTTGAACTGTATCAAGGCGTACCCTCCATGGGAGCGGTGTTGCATACGATAAATCTCCGGCTGCCGCCAACAGACCTTGAATACATAGTTAATCATGCGGCAGACCGCGTGCTTTTCGCAGACGAGGATCTGTTGCCGCTGTTGGAGCCGCTATGGGGCAAGATTCCCAGTGTAGAATTGCTGGTGATATGCCGCCATGGCGAGGGCGGGGAAAGCTCCTTCGAAAACCAAATCGACTATGAGGATTTTATTGCCGGTCAGGCTACCGAGTATGAATGGCCGGAGATTGACGAAACTTCCCCCATGGGACTGTGTTACACCTCCGGCACCACCGGTAAACCCAAGGGAGTGATGTACACAAACAGATCTACCTACTTGCACACCCTTACTGAGTGTCTGACCGATTCGATAGGGCTTTCTTCCCTGGACTCGCTGCTCGGCATCGTGCCCATGTTCCATGCCATGGGTTGGGGCCTACCTTTTTGCGCGTCCATGCTTGGATGCAAGCAGGTAATGCCGCATAGATTTATGACACCCGACACTTTCCTGAAGTTAATGCATGAGGAGGAAGTCACCATATCTGCAGGAGTGCCCACTATCTGGCAGGGCGTCAAAGCCGCGCTGGAGGCAGAACCTGACAGGTATGACCTGAGTAAATTGAGTCGGCTGACCTGTGGCGGATCTTCGCCTCCGGTTTCCATGATGCGTTGGTATTGGGAGACCCATGAGATTGAAATGATCCAGGGCTGGGGTATGACCGAGACCAATCCCCTGGGAACCCTGTCCAGAAAAATCGCGAAGCGCTCCCATGTGAATATTTCGGAAGAGCAGCAGTTTGAGAATATCGCCAAGGCAGGTTTGGCCATGCCTGGGCTGGAGATCGAGATTTTCGACGAACAGTGGAATCGCCTGCCCCACGATGGCGAGGCCGTCGGTGAACTCTGTATTCGCGGCCCCTGGATTGCATCCGAGTACTACGACGACCCACAACCGGACAAGTTTCATGAGGGCTGGCTGGTGACCGGCGACGTTGCCAAGATCGATGAGGAAGAATACCTGATCATCTCGGATCGCTCCAAGGATCTGATCAAGTCTGGCGGCGAGTGGATCTCCTCTGTCGATCTAGAGAACCACATCGTGGGCATGGCAGAAATTGCCCAGGCCGCTGTTGTCGCCCAACCACATCCGAAATGGGATGAGCGTCCGGTGGTTTTGGTGACGATGGTGGAAGGAGAGTCGCTGGATCGGGATGCGGTACTGGCGCACTGTAGCGAGATCTTTGCGAAATGGCAGTTGCCTGATGATGTCATCGAAACCGAGTCCATTCCGCTCACCTCCACCGGTAAAATCGATAAGAAAGCGATTCGCGCAACACTCGATGCCCAGGGGTATAAGCTGCCGGATCTTCGAGGCTAGCCGGAACATCAGGTATTGCGGGCATTTGCAGAGGAAATTTTCGCGATTTCGGAATAGAGATCAACAAATTCACGAGCTAACTCATACATACTCGCTATCATCGGCGATAAGCTGCGAGGGCCAAGATGCTTTTAATGGCTTGTATTCTCGTCTAGACTCCATTGCCGGGGTTGGCAAACCCTCATCGAAAAGAGTGATCGCACAGGTATTATGACCCATAAATTTGACTTCGCCCTGGCCCTGCTGGTTATCACCGCAATCGGACTGATTGACATTTTTGTGACCAAGGAATCGCGACGCGACCCAGAGCGCATGGTCTGGATTGATGCCGGCTTCCATCCAACGGCTTCCTCTACAGATGTGTTAAATGAGCGCTTGAGCGCTTCCGTCGAACTGTATGGCTTCTGGATAGACCAAGATGAGGTCAGTCACGGGGATTATCAACAATTTATTGCCGACACCGGTCATGTCATCTTTGCCGGTCAGACTGTGGCCGCCAAAGTTTTTTGAGCCGGGTGACAGGCTCACTCAGGGGAGACTGGCTGAAGATAGGGCCTGGCAACATTTGCAAGGGACAGATGCCGATGCCCAGACCCGGCAAAAAGTCTATGTGACCTATGGAGATGCTCAAGCCTATTGCAACTGGTTGAACAAAGACTTGCCAACAGAAGCACAATTTGGATTTGCCGCGCGCGGCGATGGCGCAGATAAAGTCTACAACTGGAGTTCTGGCCGGAAACATCTCACCGGCTTCCGATGCGTGACCAACCCTACCGCCCTGCAACGGATCTTCGAGTAAGATCGGGGATCGAGGTGTAGGCGAACCAGGGCATCTCTAAATAATACAGTGATGTCCTAGGGCATCTCTAAATAATACAGTGATGTCCTAGGGCACCTCTGAATAATACAGTGATGCCCTAGTTAAATTGCCCGGGCAATTAGCAGCTTCATAATTTCATTGCTGCCGCCATAGATCTTCTGAATTCGACTGTCCGCATACATTTTGGCAATAGGATATTCCATCATATAGCCATAGCCGCCGAAGAACTGCAGACATTCGTCCACTATTTCGCACTGCTTCTGGGTAATCCACCACTTCGCCATGGCGGCGGTGGTGTCATCGAGTTTGCCTGCGGCGAGTTTCATTGCGCAATCGTCGACGAAGGTCCTGGCCAACTTCGCTTCGGTGTATCTCTCGGCGAGGCGGAACTGGGTATTTTGGAAATCCAGAATACGTTTACCGAAGGCCTTGCGCTCCTTCACATACTCCGCCGTGATTCGCAACGCAGTCTCGATGGCGGCACAGGCACCCGCCGCGATAATCAATCGCTCCTTGGGAAGCTGTTCCATCAACTGAACGAAGCCCTTGCCTTCCACGTTGCCCAGGAGATTCTCACTGGGAACGAGTACGTCATCAAAAAATATTTCCGAGGTGTCTTGCGCCTTTAGGCCGAGTTTCTCCAGATTTCTGCCGCGGCTAAAACCACCATCACCTTCGACAGATTCCGTCTCTACCATGATCAGCGAGATGCCCTTTGCCGATGCGGAGGGATCAGTTTTTACCACCACACAGATCAGGTTCGCGGTCTGGCCGTTGGTCAGAAAGGTTTTTTGACCGTTAAGCACATAGTTCTCGCCGTTCTTGATCGCGGTCGTAGCCACCGCCTGCAAATCGGAACCTGTGCCAGGCTCGGTCATGGCAATCGCCGAAACGATTTCTCCCGACGCCATCTTTGGCAACCATTTCTGTTTCTGCTCTTCGCTACCATAGGAGTTTATATAGTGGGCCACGATGCCGGAATGTACGCTGTTACCGAAGCCGGAGATGTGGGCGTAACACAGCTCTTCCACCAACACCATCTCGTGTTTGAAGTTGCCTCCGCCGCCGCCATACTGTGCCGGGATCGATACACATAACAGTCCGGCTGTACCCGCTTTATTCCAGGCATCTCTGTCGATGCAGCCCTGCTTCTCCCACCTGGCCATATGGGGTACAAATTCCCGGGCGAGAAATTTGTGCACCGCATCTCGCATGATGTGTAATTCTTCATCCATCCATGGACTGATATGATTTTCAAACATCGCTGTCTTCGCTTCTTCGTTGGCTTATTTCGTTTGTCTATACCGGCCGTTCAATCACCATGATGATGGCATCGGGCCTTCGGAGATTAGTGTTCCCGACGACATCGCCGGTGACTAACTCGCGGTTGAATCCATACGTTCGATAATCATGGCGTTCGCCGTACCGCCACCTTCGCATATGGCGATAAGACCGTAGCGGGCCTGGCGCCGCTCCAATTCGTGCACCAGGGTGGTCATCAGTTTTGCCCCGGTTCCACCCAGCGGATGGCCCAGTGCCTGGGCGCCACCATTGACGTTTAACTTTCCGATATCCGCACCCAGGGCTTTAGCCCAGGCCAGTGGCACCGAGCCGAACGCCTCATTGACCTCATACAGGTCGATGTCATCTATGCTCAGACCCGCTTTCTCGAGCACCTTGCGGGTGGCGGGAATTGGACCTTCCAACATGATAACAGGGTCGGAACCCACCACGGCAAGCGCCTTAATCCTGGCGCGCACCGGCAGATTATACCTGGCGATAGCATCCTCATTAGCGATCATCACCGCAGCGGCACCATCGCTGATCTGGCTGGCGGTTCCTGCAGTAATTACACCGCCTTCGCGCAATGTATTGAGTGACTGCATGCCCTCGAGCGAAGCTTCGGCTCTTATGCCTTCGTCTCTGTCGTGGATGTCCGCGCTGCCGTCTTCCAGTTTGATATTGAGTGGGACGATTTCTGTCTTAAAGTATCCTTTCTCGGTCGCCGCTGCGGCCCGTTGATGGCTCATCAGGCCAAACTCATCCAGCTCTTCGCGGGTGATGCCGTATTTTTCGGCCAATAACTCCGCACCATCGAACTGGCTGAACTGAACACCTGGATACTGCATTTCCAGGCGTTCGCCCTTGGGCGTGCCGCGACCATGCTCCAGGCCATCACGGATATTGGAGCCAATTTCGACGGTGCTCATGGCTTCGACGCCACCGCTGATGATGACATCCTGGGTGCCGGACATGACCGCCTGGGCACCAAACTGAATTGCCTGCAGCGACGAGCCGCACTGACGATCGACCGTAGTACCCGGCACATCGGGATCGAGCTTAGAAGACAATGCAACCATGCAGCCCAGGTTTCCAGCCTGTGACCCAATCTGACTGACCACACCGAAGATCACGTCATCGACGCCGCCGGTAGGCACACCGGTTCGGTCCACCAGTTCATCGACCACGATGGCACCCATATCGACTGGGTGAATATGGCTAAGCCGTCCCTTTCTCCTGCCGGTTGCGGTTCGAACTGCTCCTACAATGTATGCATCAGCCATCTGATTTAACTCCTCTTCCAATTTCCCAAAAGACTACTCTCTACAGTGCCGGCATGCGGATGCCCGCATCCAGACGTATGGTTTCCCCGTTCAGATAACCGCAGCTGACGATGTGTGCGACTTCCTCTGCAAACTCTACCGGATCTCCCAGGCGCTTGGGAAACTGGGTGATGGCAATCAGGGGATCGCGTATCTCAGCGGGGGCGGATGCGAGCAAGGGGGTCTCAAACACGCCAGGGGCTATGGTCATCACCCGCACGCCTCGTTTCGCCAGATCCCGGGCAATTGGCAGGGTCATCGCCACGATGCCACCCTTGGATGCCGCATATCCCGCCTGTCCGGTCTGACCATCGAACGCGGCGACGGATGCAACGTTAACGATGACGCCTCTCTCGCCATCGGCGGTTACGGCCTCATTGTCTTGCATCACTTCCGCGCAAAGACGTAGCACGTTAAAGGTACCGATCAGGTTAACGCGGATGATGTGCTCGAATTTTTCCAGCGGCATCGGCCCATTTCTGCCCACCGTTCTGGCGGCGCCGCCGATACCGGCCGAATTCACGTTGATATGAATGCTGCCAAATTTGGTTTTCGTAGCGGCGATGGCAGCGGCCACGGCCACCTCATCGGCCACATCTCCGGCATGCCAGGCGGCTTGCTCTCCCAGGCTAGCAGCGGCGGCTTCTAACGCCTCGACATTCAAGTCATAGAGCATGACCTTGGCGCCTGCGGCGACGAAATTCTGCGCCGTTGCCAGGCCAAGCCCGGATGCACCGCCGGTGATGAAAGCGGTCTTATTCCTGATCTCCATGGGTCCACCTTTTCTACTCGATTCAGGCGCGACAGCATAAATCATCCCTTAAAAAAGTGAAACTGCTAATCGGCCGGGATCATCAGCTTAACCGCGGTGTTTCTGCACCACAGTGCACGTCTCCAGGCTCAGGGTCTTTATTGTCATGGGGCTATCCCCTATCATTCATGGCTAAATCCGGAATAGGTAGATAGGGGCAATAGACGCGATGGGACCACTTAAAGGTATTCGAGTCATCGAAATGGCGGGCATCGGACCTGGACCATTCTGCGCCATGATGTTGTCAGACATGGGCGCCGAAGTCGTGCGTATCGATAGACTCAATCAGAAAGGAGCAGGCAGCCGTGCCAATGTATTGAACCGGGGCCGGCGCTCCCTCGCCCTCGATCTAAAAAGCCCTCAGGGCGTTGAAACCGTACTGGTGCTAATCGACCAAGCGGACGTCCTCATCGAGGGATTTCGACCCGGGGTCATGGAGCGTCTGGGGCTGGGACCAGAACCTTGTCTGCAGCGTAATCCCAAGCTGGTTTACGGCCGCATGACCGGTTGGGGACAGACTGGACCCCTAGCACAGGCCGCCGGTCACGATATCAATTACATTTCCATAGCCGGTGCACTGGGCGCCATGGGTTATGCCGATCGACCCCCCGCTCCGCCCTTGAATCTGGTTGGCGATTTTGGCGGCGGCGCCATGTATCTGCTAAGCGGCGTGCTGGCCGCTTTGATAGAAAGAAACAACTCTGGCCAGGGGCAGGTCATCGATGCGGCAATGACCGACGGCACCGCCAGCCTGCTCAGTCCATTTTTTGGATTGATGGCTATGAACCTATGGACCACGAACAGGTCCAGTAATAAACTCGACGGCGGCGCACACTACTACGGCAGCTACGAGTGTAGCGATGGCAAATACATTTCCATAGGCTCTATCGAGCCCCAGTTTTATGCGCTGCTGCTGGAAAAGTGCGAAATAACTGATGACGCTTTTTTGGCACAACAGGATCAATCTGGCTGGCCCGAACTGAGAACCAAGTTGGAGATCCTGTTTAAGACCAAAACTCGCGACGATTGGTGCACCATCATGGAGGGCACGGATGTTTGCTTCGCGCCTGTCCTGGATCTGAAAGAGGCAAGCCATCACCCGCACAACGAAGCCAGGGCCACCTATGTTGATTTCGAAGGCGTCACCCAACCGGCCCCCGCACCCCGTTTCAGCCGCACCCAGGGAGAAATAAAATCGCCTGCGGCATTGGCCGGAGAACACTCGGAACAGGTATTAAGGGATTGGGGCTTCGACCAAACCCAGATTGACAACTTGAAAACTGCAGCCGCGATCTAGTCACCGGCCCGGGAGGCATCTGTCCCTAAAATGTGTCAGTCTGTAGCATTGCTTTGGCAGATTGCAAACTTAGTGGTAGATTTGCAGCAGTTTGCGAATGTACCAGTGAAAAATTGTCTGTCGATAGCGGACACTCAATAGAATTTACCAAGCTACGGAGTAGGAGATGCAAAAAGCAGTCGCAGTAATTTGCTTGGCCATACTATTAATGGGCTGTAAAAGTATGTATAAGGACGATGGCATTCCCAGGATTCGGACTCAACGGGACGTGGAAGCCTATAACGCCACCGTGAGCTCCGAGAGCGAGAAACTGACCTGCCGGAGGGAAGCTGTAATCGGCAGTAACTTTCGCGAATTCGTCTGCATGACAATCGCGCAGCGTGAGAGAATGCGGCAGGATGCCCAGGCTGCGTTAGAAATCTTGCGTTAGGCGAAAGGCGAATTTACGTAGTGGCTGATCACTTTCATTAGTTGGAATCGAGTTGGAAGTCGATCCGGGCAGGGCCTGCGGAGCCTCGATTATCGATAGGCTTGATAATCGACAAAAAGACACAATATAGACTCGTCCTGGCACATTCAGCAGCAGTTCATGCAACTGGTATTAAGTTGTAGGGTGTCGGGTGTAACAGCTAGTATCGAATTCGAACTAAGGGACAGCTCTCATTATGATAATGGTTCAAAGCACATTCCACTTGCGAGCCGAGTCAAAATCAAAAGCGATCGCCTTGATGAAAAATATGGTGCGTCTATGCCGCCAGGAACACGGCTGTATCAGCTATGAGTATTTCGAGGGCATAAGCGATTCCAATCAGGTCATTCTGCTGCAGGAGTGGGAGAATGCCGATTGTCTGCAGGCGCATTACCAGACCGATCACATGGATGGCTTCATGAGCAAGCTGGTTGCCTGTCTCGAGCGACCGATCCTCACTCGAAGTTACTTTTCGCAGGAGGAGGAAGGTGCCCTTACTTCTCCTATCAGCAACGAAAAACCGAAGCCGGAGCAAATCATCCATTAGGCGACTGTCTTTCATCTAGTCACAACACTGCATTGCGCAGCAGCCCTACGCTTTTCCCGCCGCAATTCTCTATGAGCATGATAGAATCCGCCAGCTGAGCAGTTTGGAATCGGGTCATGTTCTACATCCTCCAGGGTGATCAACAAATATTATTATCTCCCAGCGACAGCCAACGCCTGTTACGTTGGCGCACTTCTACATTCTGGGTCATGCTTATCGGCTATGTGGGCTACTATCTCTGTCGCGGAAATCTGGCAGCAGCATTTCCCCTGCTCGAGCAGGAGTTCGGTTTTTCTAACACTCAGTTAGGCCTTATCGCATCTCTGTCGGAGATGGCCTACGCCGCTGGAAAATTTATCAACGGACCCCTCGCCGATCGAATCGGCGGTCGCAGAATATTTCTTGTGGGGATGGCCGGCGCGATATTCTGGAATATTATCTTCGCGCTCTCCGCCAGCCTTTCTGTATTTATCGTGGTCTGGTGTTTTTGTCGCTACTTTTTGTCCATGGGATGGGGTGGCTTGACGAAAACCATCGGCAGCTGGTATCCGGGTGAACGCAACGGCACCGTCATGGGCCTGATCAGTGTGAACTTTCAGTTTGGCGGGGTCGCAGCCGCGTTGTTTGCGGGCTTCCTGGTCGCGCAGGGTGTGTCCTGGCAAGGCATCTTTATCTACCCGGCGATAGTCCTTACCGCGATTCTGATCTGGTCCTATTTCGCTTCCCGTTCCAGTCCCGCCGCTGTCATACCCGGGGCCCGGGTGAGCGTATCTGGAAGCGCACGGAAAGCGCTGGCCGACTATGGCGATGAGGAACAACCCGCCGTTTCTACGATCCTGAAGACACTGCTTGGTCTGCCAATCTATCGCCAGCTCCTACTCTTCAGCTTTCTCACGACCTTGCTGCGTTCTGTATTTCTGTTTTGGACACCCAAATTCCTTTTCGACATCGGACTCGGCGCCAGTGCCGCGATCGTGCAATCGGCCATCTTCCCCCTGTTTGGCGTGCTGGGTACGGTATTTATCGGTTGGTATACGGACCACTATGCGAAAAATGGAGACCGGGCACGAATGATGTGGATCATGTTGGCAGTATTGATCGGCTGCCTGTGGGCCATCTCTGTACTAAGTGCCGCCGAGTCCCCAAATTTCAATCTGATCCTGTTCTTTCTCGGTGCCTGTGGGTTTTTCCTGCTGGGTCCCTACTCCATGAGCAGTGGCTGTCTGACGCTGGATATAGCCGGCGCCAAGGGGGCCGGATCCTGCACCGGAATTCTAGATGGTATGGGTTACATCGGCGGCGCTATAGCCGCCTTCGCCGCGGGGATCATGTCCGACTATCTAGGTTGGTCCCAGGTGTTTCTGGTACTGAGTGTTTTTGCCGCAGTGTCCTGTTTCAGCGCCTGGATCATGAGCAGGGGATTTCAAAAAATGGCTGCACAGACGGCGGCTAAGGCTTAGCTGCTAAAAACAAACCGCGACATCATTGCTGCGCTTCATAGGCCTTGATTTCATCGGTCATTTTGCGCGCCAGTTCATTGGGAATGGGTAGGGTAAGGTGATACTGGGAAATCTTCCAGCCGGCGCTGGTCTTAATCAATACGCCGGTACCGCGGGCCGTACCATAACTGGCACTTAACAATATCTCATCAAACCAAGCGCTATTGCCATCCGGTGTAAGATTCACGTTGCGGGTCTCAGGCGTATATATCCAGCCATTGGAGACACTGGCATAGTCCTGAAATTCACGCTTTTGCCAACGCTCCCCGGCATCGGTACCCAGGAACACACCATCGTCACTCATGAAGGCAAAATAGGTATCCCAGTCGCCTTCCGCGGCGGCGGCATGATAGCCATCCAGCACCCGGTTAATGGCCGCGATCTCGGATTGTTGGGCCGTGGCTTCGCCATTTGTGGCGACAAGCATGATCATCAAACAAGGCGCTAAATATTTCTTCATCCTGGGACCTCTCCAGCCTATTTCTGCGTTGACCGCGGCGTTGTTAATTGACTCTCGCTTGAGTGGGGTTTGTCGAAGCTGCCTGCATCGAGGCGTCTAAAATAATCCCTGGCCACAGCCCGCACCTTCGGCGCCAATATCAGGGTCGAGATCATGGTGGGAATGGCCATGATGGCGTAGGTGCCATCGAACAGACTGATGACGGCATCCATGGAAACCACCGCCCCCGCTGCAATCAACGCCATATAAGCCCACAGATAGTATTTTTGTGTAGCTACTCCAAACAGGAAACCCATGCATTTGCTGCCGTAGTACGAGTAGGTCAGAACCGTCGTGGTGCTAAGCACGATAACCATTATTAACACCAGATACGAACCGAAGCCCGGAAACACCTGCTCATAGGCCTGGGATGTCATGGTGACGCCGATAGCGTCTCCCTGCCACACATCAGTTACCAGCAGGGCCAACGCCGTGCAGGTGCAGACAAGGAGGGTATCGATGACTGGCCCTACCATAGCCACCAGGCCTTCACGGGTCGGCTCGTTGGTCTTGGCGGCACCGTGTGCGAGAGACTCGGTGCCGAGACCGGCCTCGTTGGAAAAGACACCGCGTTGTACCCCGATCAGTATAACCGCGCCGAGCACGCCACCAGAAACCGCATCTCCAGAGAAGGCATCGGTAAAAATGAGGGCAAACATGGCAGGAATTTCGGTGATGTTACTCAGCAGCAACACAGCTGTAATAAGGAAGTAGAACACCACCATGGTTGGCACCAGCTTGCCGGCCACCGCCGACACCCGTTTTATCTTGCCCACCGCAATCGAAAATAAACCGACTGCGAGTATTACGCCCATTGTGAGATCAAAACCGAAATGATCTTCGGCGCTGGCAAATCCCGACGGGATCGCAATGACGTCCCGCAGTATTTGTACCAATTGGTTAATTTGAAATACTGGCAGGGTTCCAAACATGCCGGCGACGGCAAACATCCATGCCAATGGTAGCCAGTTTTTCCCGAGGCCCTCACGGATCACGTACATGGGTCCACCCTGCAGCTCTCCGCTGTCATCGACACCCCGGTACATGATCGCCAATGAAGCAGTATAAAACTTGGTGGATATTCCCACGATGGCGGTGACCCACATCCAGAACACGGCGCCAGGACCGCCTATGGTAATAGCCACCGCCACGCCGGTAATATTGCCGAGCCCTATGGTACCGGACAGCGCGGTTGCGAGGGCCCGATAGTGGGTAATATCACCTGCGGCGCCGCTGGATTGCTCAGTGTATCTGCCTCGCAGCAATGCCATGCTATGGCCTATATAACGGAAGTGCTGCATCCGCGAGTGCAGCATGAAATATAAACCACCACCCACCAGCAGAACCACCATTGGCGGTCCCCACATAAAATCGGCAAACGCAGCCAATGTAGTCTCGAACTGGATCATGACGGACTCATAAAGTTGGTAAAACTGAAGTGCTGCAGGATGGACAAGTCAGTAAGTGCCAACAGAAGACCCGTAAATCTTAAAATTCGGCTGGTACTACTCATGACTTATTCCCCGCGCCTGTTTGAGGCGTTCTAAATAGTGCGAGATTACGTTGCGCGCTAGCTTAGTCCAGCCATCCATGGCCTTGCAAGCCAGCACCTCATCTTTCTCCGGCGGCAGGAGTCCGATTCAGCGCGCTATCTTACGTTGTCGTTAAATCTGAACGCCGAGGGAGGTGCCACGCCTTTGAGGTATTCGACGAAATAATCCCAACGTCGTTTCATAAAGTAGCGTCGATTGCCAAAGCTATGACTGGCGCTTGGTAATACCAGCAGATCGAAGTCCTTATCTGCTTCGATCAGCGCCGCCACGACTAATAATGTATTTGACGGATGCACATTAGTATCCATCATGCCGTGAGCGAGGAGTAATTTGCCCTGCAGATTATCCGCAAGCAACTGGTTGGCCTGACTGTCATAGTTGCTGGCGGCGTCCTCAGAACTACCATCGCTGTTCAGTGGATTGGTCTCGGGATAGGTTTCCAACAGCCCGTGCCACTTTTCGCCCCAATCATCCTCATAATTACGATTATCATGATTGCCGGCACCGGACACCGCCACCTTGTAAAATTCCGGGTAGCGCAGAATGCCTGCCGTGGAAGCAAAACCACCGCCGGAGTGGCCCCAGATGCCGACACGACTCAGATCCATCCACGAATTCTCCGCCGCCAACTGCCGAATGACAGTTACCTGGTCAGGCAGTCCGTTGTCACCCATATCACCATAGTAGGCATCATGAAATGCCTTGGAACGACCCGGCGTTCCCATCGCATCGACCTCCACGACGATGAAACCCAGCTCGGCCAGGGACTGCTTGTCGGCACGGGACGCCCGAAAAGAGCGGGTGCCCACGCTACCGGTTTGTGGTCCGGGATAGAGGTAATTTAAAATCGGATAGGATTTACCGGCGTCGAAGTTGGACGGTTTATATAGCAAACCGTGCAGGTCGGACAATTGATCTCTCGCCTTCGCGGTGAATGGGATGGGAGCCACCCACCCCGATGCAAACAGGGCACCGAGGTCCACTTGTTCGAGAGAAAGCGTGATTTCGCCGGACCTGTTGCGAACCACCGCACGGGGCGCAAGCGTTGGTGTGGAAAAGATATCGGTAAAATACTCCCCCGATTCAGACCAGGTAATCTCGTGATTGGCCGACTCGGACGTCAGTAGTTCCAGTCCGGTGCCGTCCATATTGATGCGGTAAAGATATTGGTAGTATGGATCACCCACCTCACGATTAGACGCTAGAAAATATATCTGTTCATTTTCCAGATCCAGTTGCTGCACCTGCAGCACGCTCCAGTTTCCTGCGGTCAGTTGCCGTTTAAGCATTCCCGTACGCAGATCCCGCAGATAGAGATGCCCCCAGTTGTCCTGCTCTGAAAACCAGAGGAATTCCATTCGTTCGGGAAACACACGCCAGTTGACTCTATTGAGTCCGGATTCGTAATAGGTGGCTACTTCTTCTTGGAATACATCTTCGACTGCGCCGGTGTAGGGATCGGCCACCCGCAACTGGGCCAGCTTGTGATCCCGAGACGAGGAGACAAACGCCAAGCTCTGGCTGTCTTCGCCCCATTCCACATCGAGGAATAAGCCACCACGCCCAGCAATATGGTCGCTGATGGTAGACCTATGGGGGTCAGGTGGCATATTTAGCCATACGATGTTCGGTTCTGAATCCTGTTCGTCCCCCAAGTGTATCACCAGCCGTTCGATCATGAAGATATGCTCATCGCCGGGTAGTGGATACTTCCATGCGTCCAGTTCCACGTGTCCAACCTCGGTGCTGTATAGATACATCTCGCCGACGTTGCGGCCATCGTGACGAAAGGTAGCGATCTTGCTGGAATCGGGAGACCACAACAGCACCGGCCCATCGTCTCTGATCCAGCCCGCATTATTGGTGGCATAGCCGTAGTTTTCTTCACCGTCGAAGGTGAGCTGAACTAACTCGTTGCTTACAGTATCCCGCAGCCAGAGGTTGTGAGAATCGATGTAGGCTGCCTTGCTGCCATCGGGGGACAAATATTCATCACTGGAGAAATTGTCGAGACGGACAATTTCTTCACTAGGGAGGTTTAGTGAAAATTGATCGTCATCGAAATTGAATTTCAAATCATCGCCGGTCGTACTGAGATCCAGAGCAGACAATGACAAATCATTGACATCGATTTCTTCATCGCTCAATTCCGCCAGCGCAGCCGCCACCGCTTCGGTGTCGAATAACACAGACCTCTTGCCGCTGACAACATTGACGAGCACATATTCGGTGCCTTGCAAGGTGGAACGGCGATAAATCAACCGATCATCATCTTGCCAGTATTGCGCGAGAATATTGTTCTGTATCAACTTCGAGGTGTTAACAGAGAGAAATTGCTCGGCTCTCTCGTAGTCTGCTAGAGTCACCGCTGCAATTGTGAAGGCTTCGACACCGCCAGGTTCCGGCGCACAGGCGGCGGCTGTTAATCCAGCGCTGAAGAGTGTAACGGCAGTCTTGAAACGGAGAGAGGGCATGTGTGCTCCGGCAAACTTTGATATCTGAAAGCGGAATCCGCGTCGATCAATCCGCTAACAGGGCGTCGAGAATCAGATTACTCGACCCGACGATACGCTGATCTCTCGGACGCAGGTCAGGGACAAAGGCTTCACCAGTGAGAAGTTGCAAGCCCTGAATGTAGCGCACGGCTATTTCATTGGCTTGTTCCTCGGTAAATTGCTGATCTTTCTCTTTCACCATATCACGGGCAAATTCCTTGGAGAAGGAAAGCGGTTTACCGTTCTGGGACATTAACTCACCCCGATCATCCAGCCTCCAGAAACGGGAGGAGTCCATGGTGTAAAGTTCATCAGCGACAACGATGTTGCCGTCACTATTAATCCCATGCTCGGTCTTGGTATCGACCAGCACCATGCCTCTACCTTTCAGATACTGCGTGATCATGCCAAATGCCATCATCGACGCGTTACGAATCTGGTCGTATTGAGCCTCCGTGCAGATGTTCCCATCGATCAGGTATTGGGCGTCGATAGTCCGGTCTACTTTGTCCTTGGTGCTCGGCGTGTCCATCAAATACGGCAGCAATCCATTGGGCTTCAGCGCCGCAACGTGGAAATCGTGCCCGGCATACTTGAATTCGGTGAGACCTTCTTCTTTGGCCTGCAACCAATGTTGATACAGAGATGTAGACGTAGTGCTTTCTGCCATATACAGGCGCAGCACATTTTCAAGCTGCACCAACTTCAGGTTTTCCGCAGGAATAACCGTTGAGCTGGGTTTAATCCCGGCAACCACAAACTGGGAAGACCCGAGGACGTCTTTCACCAGATTCAGCATGTGATCGTGGTTGTACGCCAGCACCTGATCCTTGAATGGAATCGCCCCCCGGTTTACATCGTGGGTAGAAATACGGTTGTTGCGAAACATCAGCCGCAGCTGCCTGCCGTCGGCGGTAACCAGCTTTTCCCCGAATACCGAGTCAGAGACCTTGCCTTCCAGCACCGTGGCGCCCTCGAGGCGAGGGATTTCTCCATCCTGAATTAACTGCTTGATGCTGCGGCCTTGATTAACCGTGGCGCCGTGCTCGGCAACCAGAGCACGAATTTGTTTATCGTTTAACATGAAATTGTTACAACTTTATGAGTGAGATCGGGAAGAAACAGAGAATAGTAGAATCGGGGAATGACTACAAGATTGGCGGTGCAGGCGTCACTAATAACACGATCCTACTCAAGTCCAATACTGCCTCTACCAATCACTGCTGCCACCGCCATTGCATAATCCATCGCCTCGCCCTGCCAGGCTGTAATCGCAGCTCAGGAATCGATTTCCAGTCCGAGCTGGTCCTTAGCAATTTCAATCCCCATAGAAATGCGCCTAAGACTAGCCTTCATTCTTAGTAAAACTCACGATCCAAGCACTCGGACCTCGTTGATTTCTGGTACTTGAGGCGCGGGGATTTCTCAAGGAGTAATTTCAATCCCGTCGCGCCCTACAATAATCGGACCGTCATACAGATCGTTCATGCCTCGAATAAAGAGCGCTTCCGCCTGATCATTGGCGGGGATAGAAGGGAACAGATGCGTTAAGGCAAGTTTCTTAACACCGACTTCCTGTGCCATTCGCGCGAGCGCCAGTGATTCAGCATGGTATTCCATGCCTTCGCGTATCATCTCAACCATACGAGTATCGTTGGAATTTCTTGCCAGAACAACCGCAGCATTGAGCATCCGAGCGTTTTCAACTTCGCTAATCAACAAGTCAGCTCCTCTGGCGCCCTCGGCAAATTCCGGGCAAACCTTGGTGTCACCCGATACAACGAGTACTGTATTTTGATACTCAAACCGATAACCCACAGCGGGTTCTATAGGTTGATGACAGACTGTAAACATAGTGACCTTTAATCCTCGCTCGTCATATACCACACCGGGTTCATACTCAGTTACCACGGGCTGCATAATATTGGCACTGAATTTTTCTCCGTGATGAGTAACACGGTATTTCAGATCGAGGCGATAGGCGGCTAGAATTCCTTCGATTACTTCTCTTGCACCCGTCGGACCTCTGACAGGTATAGACCGGTCCAAGCCATCTATGCCGAAATTGAGCAGGATTTCGCCCAGGCCGATGAAGTGGTCCGAGTGGTAATGGGTATAGAATACACCAGCGATATCGCGAATTCCGGCCTGATCCAGTGGTACAACGCAATTGCGTCCAGTATCAACCAGGAATACTCGATCACCTGCGATGACGGCGGTACAGGCAGTTGCTCTGTCTGGATTTGGTAGCGGCACTCCAGTACCTAAAAGAACTGCTGAGAGACTTGCATCCGGATCCAACAGTTTGGCTGGAGGGCGATCTTGTGCCGCCAGATTTGATCCGGTGCAAAGGGTAATCAGAAGAACAAACGCTCTTGTGTAATTGATAGCCATAAGCATGATGCCTCTACAATTGAGGGATTTAAAAATTCAGTTAGTGCGATTGTACCCCGCCAGACGATCGCCTGAGAGAGAGGTAGAACATCACCGGTACCAGTACCACCAACACCAACTGCCCAATTGCAGCAGGTGCCGTGCCCGAGGTTTCTATGCTTTTCAGGAAACCCAGAATAATTCTGCCGCTCCATTCAAAAAAGATAAAACTATACATTAGTGGGACGAGACTCCGATAGCGCACTGCAACCAACAGATAGACCAGACCTATCATGAGTTGCGCGATTCCCCATTGAGCGAAGATGAATATCACGGCTTCAGCGCCGGCTTGTGTGTAATTGTCCAGTGGAATAGTCGCGATGGATTGAGCCCCGCCATCGACACTAAATATATGAATACAACTTCTACCTATAGTCATCAGTGTTATAAGAAAGAAGAAATACAGCGCCAGCTTGTTGCCGGAATAAGTGTTATCGGCGTATCTGGGTAGAAATTTTTCGAACATAATTTTACCTATCTGTTTGTGTTCCGTAGCTTAAATAGACTAGGAGTATTTTACGTCACTGCTTTTCGCTCCTATGCCATTAGTTAGAAACGGTTAAGCTATGATAGCCCTGTGTCATATTTAGTAAATTTGACACATTTTTCTTAACAGTCAAAGGGGCGAAGATGTTCAGAATTCTGTGTCAAAGCAGAAACACCACATCTATCTGTTCACAAATCAAATGCACCATCAAAATTCGAATTGAATTCTATCCTCACATTGTGTTGCCGGGCCGTGAATTCTTTATTGCTCATTTATTCCTGATCACTTCCAATTGATACACTTGTCGAAGTTGCTCCGTCGCTTGAATTAGAAAGTGCCACGAACCTTCAGAGCAAATTTAACGCCGCTAGTGGTGCTGAATCTTTCTATCTCACTGAGCACATCGTCCCTTAAATAACCATCATAACGTCGACGCTCGCGCTTATTATCGTGATCGAGAATATTAATGACTTCCAATCGATAGGTAAGTCCGGCGAAACCGGTTTTCTCAACGAAGGCAGTCAGGTCACTGCTGGATCCAAAAAACAATACATTGTCGATGTCGTACAAAGGTCGGTTACCATCGATACGATCATTGTAACTAAACCCATAGTTAAGCCTCAGGCTGGGTACATCATGCCGAAAACCAATTCGAAAACTGCCGCGATCATTGGGCACTACCTTGCGCTCCATGGCAATAAGAGGATCATCGACTCCTGTATCTCGCACGAGTAGCCCAGCAGTGAGCAGCGCCTGTGGCAGACCGATAAAGCCCAGCCGAATACTGGCATCAAGATTGAGGCCAAGCACAAAACCGTTACCCACATTACCATTGGTTGAAGCTAATTCGGTGGCCGATGGAGAAATATCGATGCGACCGATCGGGCCTTCGACGTCCCAGTAAAACACTCTGGATGTCAACACACCGCCATCGTTGGGCAGGCGATAGTCCAGGTTAATCGTATATCGCCACCACTGTTCCTGCTCAATCTCGGGATTGCCCGCTATCGTATCCTGATCCTCATCTTGGTTGTTGGTAGCCGCAGAGAAATCGGCGAAGCTCAATTGTGATACAGTTTTTTCAGCGCTTAAACGCATTTGAAATGCGCTATTAATATCGAAGCGAAAATCAAACTTGGGTTTGATAAAGTCGAAATCACGTTTGTTGTCGATGTCACCGGTTTGTTCTATTTCCGAAAACTCTGCAACCAGGGAGCTTTCTAATGACATGCGAGGATTTAATCGCCAGTTGTGAACTACGAATCCCTCATAGCGAAGTTCCTCCACTGTGGAAACCGCATTTGCAACGGGCATTGCTCGCAAACCACCAAAATCCAGTGAAGTCGCACCCGGCAAGGGCAGCCCCAGCTTGAGGGCTGAGTCTTGTGTAGTTTGTGCCGCCTCAATACCTACTTCGATGCCCTGCTCTTGTGCCAGGTTCCAGGCATAGGAAGTCCGTATAATTTTTTCCTGGTAGCGACTGCTATTATTCAAGAACAGATTTTTATTCTCCACGTCGCCCATATTTTCAAATGTGAAGCGCTCCCGTGTGGTGTCACTATCCCGCTCATTCACGATAAACAAGAATTTGTACTTGGAGCCATTATTGTATTTATGTTCGTAGTCCCCTCCTATTTCCCAGTTATCGGAAGTCGATGGAACAATCTCTCGCTCATATCGAATACTTGATGTCACTGAATTAAAATCTGTAATACGACGCAGCAATGAGCCGGGAGGATTACTCTCGGCATAGAGCGCATTAAGTGCAAATCGATCACGGGAGCTAAAGTCGTAACTCAGATTTGAATTAATGCTGTAGTTTGTTTGATTGCGCTCTTGTTCAAACTCGACGATTTCGTTGAAGCGTAAATCCGGATGCAGACTCAACTCGGAACTGCTATCCAGTTGATAGCCACTGCGGGCGCTGGCGCTTAGCTGATAGCTTAATTTCCCGCTCTGGCCGGTCAGGGAAAGGGAGCCCTCCGGATCAACTTTGCCATTATCAAAATGGCGTACACCCGCTTCGAAAGAGAAGCTAGACCTGGACTGCGCCTGCTTTAAGACAATATTGACCAATTGGCCCGCGTTCTGAACATCCAGGTCACTCGACGTACCTCTGATTATTTCGATGTAGTCGACTTCAATCGCCGCAATCCGGTCTAACTGGCTAGCCGCTTCATTGGCCTTGCCTGCGAGACGCTTTCCGTCGATTAGTATGGGGGAGCTAGCGCCTAAGCCTCGATCCATTTGATTACCGAGCGTCAAACTGCCTAAATCTGCGTCTAATATACGATCGATACCAGGTATCTGGTTCAACATGTCATTGACGGAGACTGGAGAAAACTGTTCGAAATAACTTGCCGGGTAGGTAACGGTGGAGTCTTCTTCCTGGCTAGAGTCCTGTTGCGCAATTACAGCGCCGAGGGAAATTGTCGAGGCAAAAGTGAAGGCGCGAAAAAGCAGTTTGCTCATTTTGTTGAGATTCACTTAACTCATTGTTTATCAATAATATAATTAAATTTTCCGGTTGCGATAATAGCATTAACCCTCGTCTATTACTCTGCTAGATTAGGAATAAGGTCACCGCCATGCTTTTCCATTTCTCATAATGGGAGCAAAACCCATGCCTGCATAATTCAACTTCTCCCGAGTACCAATCCTTATCCTGATGACCGCTCAGCGACATCAGTTCCCACACCCAGAGTCAACCTGACTCGCTTCCATACCGCCCAGCTCCCACCTGGGAGGGCACCGCCACAGATCGAGATATTCGAGAAATCTTGACTTTTCTTTCCCGCCACTTGCTGCCAGAGTCGCTCTTGCGCATCCCTGCACAGTAGAGGGCGATGGAGCATGCTATGGGCTGAAATTTCTAATAATTCAAGATCAACTCATTAAGAGGCGAACGAACGGCGAGATCGTCTAAATCTGTCGCGACTTAGTGAGTTTTTTGGGGTTTTCATGCTCACTCAAGCCGATGATCATGTTGATTTGCATGCTCGATTGACCCGCATTTTACGATTTTTGCATTGAATAGTTGACCCACTTCCAGCCAATGATTGCGTGGGGTTGTTGCTGATCTAAGGGGTCAGTTTTCACCCCACTACTGGGTCAACATTTGCTGCAAATTAATAGATAAACTACAGAATGCTAGATGTTGTGAGAGAAGAAAATGGTGCCGCCACCAAGAGTCGA
>CAJXIY010000051.1 GCA_913054495.1 uncultured Gammaproteobacteria bacterium
AAAAATGTCTCTTAGGATTTAGTGTCAGTGGTCCCAAATGGGCTGACGACGTACACTTAGATTGCACGAAAACGATTTCTGAAACTATGGGTAATGTTTATCGACAATCTGGTAGAGAAGAGTCTGTTCGGGCCGGTGGCGCTCGTACCTCGGTGTGTGTGCACGAGCGGGTAACTGATCGCCCAATGGAGCAATCCCTGTCTGTAACATGCTGGAATCCTTTCCAGTACAGTGTGAAGACAGTGTAGTAGACTCAGATAGAAATCAGGAAGTTCAGCGAAGTTGCAGACCAAAAAAGGGGCCATAAGATATGTAGTTACCACGTAGTCGTGGTTGAGTATAACTGGCATGTCCGGGCCCGCCGCACGGGCTGAACCCAGCGGCGAAACTAGCTGGGGACAAACAGACGTTTACCGTGGCAGTGATTACTGCGCTTGAATAATCTGCCACAACTGCGCCGATCTCACCGGCATATCCACGTGGCGTACACCAAATTCAGCCAGCGCATTCACTACCGCATTGATTATGGCCGGTGGAGCACCTATTGCCCCCGCCTCGCCTGCGCCCTTGATGCCCAGTGGATTGGTGGTGCAGGGAACTTCGTTACGTTTGAATCGAATCGACGGTAGATCGTCGGCCCTGGGCATGGTGTAGTCCATGAAGGTAGCTGACAGCAGTTGCCCCGACTCCGGCTCGTACATGCAGCACTCCAACAGCGCCTGGCCCAGACCTTGGGCAATACCTCCGTGTACCTGGCCCTTCAACAAGAGTGGGTTTATGGCCTTGCCGAAATCATCCACCACGCTATAGTCGACCACCTCGACGGTGCCTGTGCCCATATCGATCTCGAGCTCGCAAATGTGGGTACCGTTTGGATAGGTGGAGGTAGTGGGAGCAAAGGTCTCGCTCTCATCGAAACTTGCGCCACCATCGGCAGGGGCTGCAGCCTGTGCTACAGATTGAAAGCTCTGGGTGCGATCGGTGCCGACTATGCGATACTCACCTGCCTCGAACTCGATGTCGGCCACCGCACTCTCCATCAATTCTGCCGCCTTCTCTTTTGCCTTCTCTATCAGCTTGAACGCCGCGGCATTTATCGCCGCACCACCGACCGGCACCGAGCGTGAGCCCATGGTGCCGCCACCGCTGGTAATCCGATCAGAATCTCCCGTTACGATTGTTATCTCCTCGAACGTCAGCCCCAGTCGCTCCGAAATAATCTGACGAAACGCGGTTTCGTGTCCCTGGCCGTTCGACTGCGTGCCGATATAGAGCGTCACCTGACCATCACCCCCTACTTCGAGACGCGCCTGCTCCGGTGCCCCACCAGCGCACTGCTCGATGTAACTGGCAATTCCGATGCCCCGTAGTTTGCCCCGCGCCCTGGCCGCCTCACGCCGCACCTCGAAGTCATGCCAGCGTGACATCTCCAGAGCATCATCGAGATTTTTCTGAAACTCTCCGCTGTCGTAGGTCGCTCCCAGTGAGGTTTGATAGGGCATCGCCTGGGCCGGGATAAAATTGCGCTGACGAATTTCCACCGGCGACAGTCCCAGGTCGTAGGCCGTCACATCTAGCAACCGTTCTATGGCATAGATCGCTTCCGGCCGACCCGCACCACGGTACGCATCCACCGGCGTGGTGTTGGTAAATACACCGCTCACCTGGACGTGGGCACAGGGAATTTTATAGCAACCGACCAGCATCCCCACGCCGGCAGCCGTGGCCACGAAGGGAGCGAAGTTGGAAAGGTAGGCGCCGAGATTGGCGGTGGTGTTTACCTTCAAGCCAAGAATGCCTGCATCTTTGTCAAGCGCGAGCTGCATGCGCGTGACGTGATCGCGGCCGTGACTGTCGCTGACAAAGGCTTCATTGCGCTCGGAAATCCACTTTATGGGTCGCTGTAGTTTGCGCGCCGCGTACAGCAGGCTCACATATTCGGGAAATACAAATATCTTCATGCCGAAACCACCGCCCACATCATCGCAGAGCACATGAATATCTGCTTCTGCCACATCGAAGATCGCGGTGGCCAGTATTCGGCGCATGATATGCACACCCTGGCAGGAGACGTGCAGCACCAGGCGTCCGGTCTCGGGCTCCACTGTGGCGATGGCTCCCCGCGTCTCTATCGAAGTGGGCACCACCCGGTTGTTGATTAATTCTAGCTCTACTATGTGCGCGGCGTCATTCATTGCCTCGGTGGTCGCTGCGGCGTCCCCAGTTCCCCAGTTAAAACAGCGGTTTTCCGGTGCCTGCTCCCATACCTGTGCGACACCGGCACTCATGGCTTTGTCAGTTTCAACCACGGCCGGCAGCGCTTCATACTCGACCCAAACCGCTTCGGCGGCATCCTGGGCCTGCATGGCGGTTTCGGCCACTATCATTGCCACCGCATCACCCACATGGCGAACCCGCCCTGCGGCCAGCGCCGGTCTTGGCGGCATGACACAGGACGACTCATCCTGATTCTTCACCGGCGCCAGGCAAGGGACATCACCAATGCCATCCGCCTTTAGATCCGCTACCGTGTAGATGCCGAGCACACCGGGCAGTGACAGCGCTGCCTCGGTGTCGATGGCGACAATTTTTGCGTGAGCGTGGGGTGAGCGCAGGAACACCGCCCGCGCCTGGCCCTCGAGATTTATGTCGTCGATGTAACGGCCCTGCCCTGTAGTCAGGCGCTTATCTTCGACTCGTGTCGCGCCCTGACCTATTCCAAACTTCTGCATTGCTGGTCCTCGATCTGTCTAGTTTTTTGAAGTCACGTTAACTCGGGCTCCCGCTTCAGGGTTTTCCCTGGAACCCCAGCCAAAGCTATCACAAAAATAATTTGCGGTCAGAGCAAAATTTAATTGTATAATTACGGCGTCGGAGTCCCTAAGAATCTGGTGTCTCCGACCCCTTTGCTCCGTCCCCTTTTTACGAGTTACAGCTACAATCTACACCCGGTAAACAATATTATGGAAATGAGCTTCGAACATCGCATCGCCGCAAGCCGGGAACAGGTCTGGAAGGCGCTTAATGACATTGAAATATTGAAGGCTTCCATCCCCGGTTGTGACAGCCTCATATCCGAAGAAGAAAACACCTTCAAGGCCCAGATAACGGCGAAGGTGGGTCCGGTAAAAGCCAAATTCAAATTCGATGTAACCCTCACCGACATTGATCCGCCCAATGCATACACCATTAATGGACAAGGCCAGGGTGGTGCTGCTGGATTTGCCAACGGCAGCGCCGCGGTGACACTGCGCGAAGATGGAAAACATACAATTCTTGCCTATCATGCCAAGGCCAATGTGGGTGGCAAGCTGGCCCAGCTGGGTGCTCGCCTGATTGATGGTGCGGCACAGAAAATGGCCAACGAGTTTTTTGTCAAATTCAGCGAGTTAGCAGCCAACCCGTCCTTGCTCGATGCTGCCCCTGCCCCGGAAGCAAAGCCGATATTGCCGACCTGGCTGTGGCTCGGGGCCTTGATTACGCTTACAGCCATGGGATTCCTTCTTCTCAGATAGACTTTTTGTACACCCAATCTAGTTCGTGCTTTTTTGATTCCGTGGTCTCCATGTTTCGGCAACTCTGTTGCCGGCGCAGTATTATCCTCATTGCTAGATATCCTGCAAACGGATGCCAGACTTGACGCGCGCTGAGCAATCTTTGACACTGTCCAACCGACTCTTCGTTAAGAGCTATCAGCAGACAAACCGAACACGGCTATCGTCAGTGTTTTCACATAGAGAGGTTGTCAATGCCTGTTATTAATCTGCGTGTTAATGGAAACCCCGTGAGTGGTGAGGTGGAAGCCCGCACCCTGCTGGTACAGTTTTTACGGGACAATCTACGCCTGACCGGCACCCATGTGGGCTGTGATACCAGCCAGTGTGGTGCCTGCGTCGTTCTTATGGATGGCAAATCTGTCAAGTCCTGCACCATGCTGGCAATGATGGCGGATGACTGCGATGTGACGACGATCGAAGGCCTTGCCAACGGCTCCGAGCTACACCGTATGCAGCAGGCGTTCATGGATAATCATGGCCTGCAGTGTGGGTTTTGCACCCCGGGCATGATCATGAGCGCACTCGATATCGTCGAGCGCAACGGCAACGATCTGGATGAAGCCACGATCCGCAGGGAACTGACTGGCAATATCTGTCGCTGCACCGGTTATCACAATATCGTCAAAGCCGTGAAGGCTGGCGCCAAGGCGATGGGGGACTGATCATGGCAACAAATGGTATCGGCGTCAGTGTACGCCGCAAAGAAGACAAACGCTTCCTGATCGGCAAGGGCAACTATACCGACGATATTAATGTCGTCGGTCAAACCTATGCCATCTTCGTGCGTTCACCACACGCCCACGCAACCATTAATAACATCGACACGACGGACGCAGAAGCAGCGGCGGGCGTGGTGGCGGTTTTTACCGGAGACGACCTGGCGGCCGATGGTATCGCTCCTCTGATATGCGGTGTCACCGTCACCAGCGACGATGGCGAGCCTCACCGCGCGCCGGCCCACCCGGCCCTGGCCCAGGGCAAGGTAAATTATGTGGGTGACCATGTTGCTATCGTGATCGCAGAAACCCTGGCGCAGGCAAAGGACGCCGCAGAAAAAGTCGAGGTGGATTACGGCATCCTGCCGGCGGTCACCGACACCGCCAGCGCTGCCGATGAGGGTCAGCAACAGATTCACGAAGCCGCCCCGAATAATATTTGTTTCAACTGGCCCCTCGGTGACAAGCAGGCGGTGGAAGCTGCATTCGCCTCTGCCCACAAGATATCCACTCTGGACTTGGTCAACAACAGGATGGTGACCAATCCCATGGAACCTAGGGCAGCACTTGGCGAATATAATACGGGCACCGAAGAAATTACGCTGCATCTGACCACGCAGAATCCTCATCTGCATCGCCTGGTACTATCTGCATTCAATCAACTTGCACCGGAACACAAGCTACGCATTGTCAGCACGGATGTTGGCGGCGGCTTCGGTGCCAAGATATTTATCTATGCAGAGGAACTGGTGGTTGGCTGGGCCTGCCGTAAAGTGAACAGACCGGTTAAATGGACATCGGACCGCACCGAGGCGTTTTTATCCGATGCCCATGGACGCGATCATGTCACCAGCGCAGAAATGGCGTTGGACGAAGACGGAAAATTCCTCGCCATGCGGGTCATGACCCGAGCCAATGTGGGGGCTTACCTTTCTACGTTTGGCACCATGGTGCCCAGTTATCTTTATGCTTTCTTATTCGCCGGCCAGTACACCACTCCCCTGATCTACTCCGAGGTCAAGGCGGTCTTCACCAACACGGCACCGGTGGATGCCAGCCGTGGCGCCGGCCGACCGGAAGCCACCTTCCTGCTGGAACGACTAGTGGATGTAGCGGCGGCAGACATGGGCCTGGATCCGGTCGAAATCCGTCGCCGCAATTTTATTCCCGTGGATGCCTTCCCCTACCAGACGCCGGTGGTGCAATGTTACGACAGTGGTGACTACAACGCCGCCCTGGATAAGGCCCTGGCGCTTGCCGATTATGATGGCTTCGGCGCCCGTGCCGAGGAAGCGAAATCCCGCGGCATGCTGCGCGGCATTGGCTTGTCTTCCTATGTGGAAGCCTGTGGTATCGCGCCGTCCGCTGCGGTTGGCCAGCTCGGTGCCGGCGTCGGCCTGTGGGAGAGTGCCCAGGTGCGCTTTAATCCCACCGGCAATGTGCAGGTTTTCACCGGTGCCCACTCCAACGGTCAGGGTCACGAAACTACCTTTGCGCAATTGATTACTGAACTATTGGGCGTACCGATCGAGGATGTCGAGGTCATTCACGGCGATACCGCGAAGACGCAGTTCGGCATGGGTACCTACGGCTCCCGATCACTGGCAGTGGGTGGTGTGGCCATCGCCAAGGCCTGTGAAAAGCTTATTGCCAAGGGCAAGAAAATTGCGGCGCACGCCCTGGAAGCCGCCGAAGGAGATATTGAATTCGCCGACGGCAATTTCACCATCGCCGGTACCGACAAGGCCATGAACATCGCCGAAGTCGCGTTCAATGCCTATGTGCCCCATAGCTATCCGGAAGGTCTGGAGCCGGGTTTCGATGAAAACGCGTTCTTCGATCCTCTGAACTTCTCCTTTCCAGCCGGCACCCATGTCTGCGAAGTCGAGGTCGATCCGGATACCGGCGTGGTTGAAATCATCAAGTACTCGGCAGTAGATGACTTCGGCAAGCTGATCAACCCGATGATCGTCGAAGGCCAGGTTCATGGTGGCATCGCCCATGGTGTCGGTCAGGCACTGCTGGAGGGCTGCCGCTATGACAGTGAGGGTCAGTTGATTACTGCCTCCTTCATGGATTACGCCATGCCCCGCGCCGATAATGTACCGAATTTTGACATCGACTATGCACCTACCAATCCGCCGGATAATCCCCTGGGTGTCAAAGGCTGCGGCGAGGCCGGTGCCATAGCTGCGCCGCCGGCGGTGATCAACGCCATCACCAATGCCCTTGGCGTCAAGCATATCGATATGCCGGCGACGCCTGAAAATGTCTGGCGCGCCGCACAAGGCGCTGCCTGACAAATTGCTGTAAGTAGAAGTACAGAAGAGGAGTTAAAGATGTACGATTTTTCGTATCACAATCCCGACAGTGTTGCCGGTGCAGTGAGCGCTATGAACAAGGCTGAAGACGGCAAGTTTGTGGCCGGTGGCCAGACCATGTTACCGACGATGAAGCATCGCCTGGCCAGCCCATCTGACATTATCGTTCTGGGTGGCATCGCAGAATTGTCCGGCATTACTGTCGATGGCGATAGCATCAGCATCGGTGCAATGACCACCCACGCAGAAGTCGCAGCGTCGAGCGATGTCCAGGCCATGATTCCAGCTCTGGCGGCACTGGCGGCTAATATTGGTGATCCGGCGGTTCGCAACTGCGGCACCATTGGCGGTTCTGTTGCTAACAATGATCCGGCAGCGGATTATCCTGCCGCCGTCATTGCCCTCGGGGCAACGGTGAAGACCAGTAAACGGGAAATATCGGCCGATGATTTCTTCACCGGCATGTTTGAGACGGCGCTGGAAGAAGATGAGTTGATCACGGCCATCAGCTTCCCGAAAGCCGACGCAGCGGCCTACATGAAATTTGAAAACCCGGCATCACGCTACGCCATCGTCGGTGTCTTCGTGGCAAAGACTGGCGACGATGTACGGGTCGGTATCACCGGCGCGACGCCCTGCGCCCATCGTGGCATGCGACTGGAAGGAGTATTGAATAGCAATTTTTCCGGTGATGCCCTCGAGTCCGTAGAGATTCCGGTGGATAAAATGAATGCTGACATCCATGCCAGCGCCGAGTATCGGGCACACCTGGTCAAGGTCATGACAAGGCGTGCGGTCGCCGCCTGCTCATAAAAAACATGACTACAAGCCTGCCCGATTCTATTGAAGACACGCTAGCCCTGTTGAACCGGGGAAACTACATTGCCGACCGCAGTCTGGCGACGACCCTTTTTCTGGCATTAAAAATGGGTAGGCCGCTGTTTTTGGAAGGCGAGGCCGGAGTCGGAAAAACCGAAATCGCCAAGGTTCTCTCCACAGCTTTGGGCCGGCGCCTCGTTCGCCTGCAGTGTTACGAGGGCCTGGATGTTTCTTCGGCAGTTTATGAATGGAACTACTCCCGGCAGATGATCGAAATTCGACTGGCCGAGGCTACCGGTAATATCGATAGAGAGAACCTGTCCACCGATGTATTTTCGAAAGAATTTCTCATAGAAAGGCCATTGCTGCAGGCACTGCGCAGCGATGACCAGGGTCCGCCGGTATTGCTAATCGACGAGTTAGATCGCACCGATGAACCATTCGAGGCGTACCTGCTGGAGATTCTGTCTGATTTCCAAATAAGCATTCCAGAAATCGGCACCATCAAGGCACAAACTCCACCAATCGTCATCATTACTTCAAATCGCACCCGCGAAATTCACGATGCGCTGAAACGACGCTGTCTCTACCACTGGGTAGACTACCCCAGCGCGGAACGGGAGTTGCAGATCCTCACCACTAAACTTCCCCATATCGGCGCGCAACTGAGCGCCCAGGTCGTCGCCTTCGTGCAAGGTTTGCGTAAGCAGGACCTGTTCAAACTCCCCGGCGTTGCCGAAACCCTCGACTGGGCCGATGCCTTAACCCAGTTGGACAAAATCGCGCTGGACGGGGATGCCATAGATAGCACCCTCGGCGCGCTGTTGAAGTATCAGGACGATATCGCCAAGATCCGCGGTAGCGAGGCTGCGAAACTGCTGGAACAGGTCAAGTCGGAAGTGATCCAACTCGAAGCAAGTAACGGTTGATTTCATGTCTTCATCTCCAAACCCTGATTTCCAGGGCAGGATTGCAGAAAACATCATGTATTTCGCACGCCTGTTGCGGGCCGCCGGCCTGGCGGTCGGTACCGGTAAGGTGATGGATGCGGTAACGGCGGTAAGAATAATAGGGATTGGCAGCCGGCAGGATTTTTATTGGTGTTTGTTTTCCCAATTCGTTAATCGCTACGACCAGCGCGAACTATTCGACCAGGCCTTCCATATCTTCTGGCGCAATCCGCGCATCATGGAAAAGATGATGGGTGCCATGTTGCCCACAATACACGTCGACGAAGATTCCGAGCACGAAAAATTGAACCGACGCTTGGCAGATGCCCTGGAAGCACCCGGAGTCGATGCCAGGGAAGAGCGCGATTCTGAGCAAATAGAGTTCGATGCCAGCTTTACTTTTTCCTCCAGAGAAGTTCTGCAGGACATCGATTTTGAGGCCATGACCGCCGCGGAAATTGTCGAGGCGAAGCGTGCTATCGCAAAACTGCGCCTGCCTATCATGGATGTCCCTACGCGGCGATTTCAGCGCGATGAGCGCGGTTATCGGGTGGATATGCGGTCGAGTCTGCGGGCTGCGCTGAGATCAGCCGACTCGATTCCGCTTAAATTCAAGAAACCACGGCGGCGTCACCCACCACTGGTCATGCTCTGCGATATATCAGGCTCCATGAGTCGTTACTCGCGGATGTTTCTACATTTCATGCACTCCATAACCAACGATCGCGACCGCGTGCATGCCTTCGTGTTCGCAACACGGCTGACCAATATTACCCGACACTTGCGCCATCGAGACATCGACCTCGCGCTGGACAATGTCGCCGACGCGGTCAGTGACTGGTCCGGCGGCACCCGTATTGGGGCTTGTCTCAAGGAGTTTA
Source organism: uncultured Gammaproteobacteria bacterium (assembly GCA_913054495.1). Classification (GTDB taxonomy): domain Bacteria; phylum Pseudomonadota; class Gammaproteobacteria; order Pseudomonadales; family Pseudohongiellaceae; genus UBA9145. The sequence goes on from CAJXIY010000051.1 coordinate 9,245, forward strand.
ATAATACCTGGTCCAGGCGGGTACTGGGACAGGGTGCGATAACACTGATTCTGTCAGATGGCCTTGACCGGGAGGCAGCAGAAGGCCTTGGCTGGCAAATGGAAAGACTGGCAAAATCGACCCGTCGACTGATCTGGATCAATCCCCTACTGCGTTACGATGGGTTCGAACCAAAAGCGGCAGGGATTCGAGCTATGCTGCCCTATGTCGATGACTTCAGAAGCAGTCACAATCTCAAGAGCCTGGCGGAACTGACTGATGTGTTAAGTCACCTGCAGCCGCGGATTGTTGGCAGCTTATCCCGTCGAGGAGTGGCCAATTAGCATGGCAGTGGTGTCTCCCTGTCTGCTACTCACTCCAATTAACTTTCTCCAAGCTTGAACACCGCATCCCAACCGCAAATTAGGCCCTAGCAGCCAGTTGTGCCCTATCTAGTCTCTTAATATGTACATCTGGAGAACTGGCTCCCAGGGCTTTTCCATTTTTCGCTGTCTATGAAGCGGAACAAGACGAAACTGGCTAACAAAACTAATCTGTCCTTTTTTCTCAAGAGTGGCAACTGATTTTGGGATCTGCTTCGTAAGCTATTGAAAGGATGATAAACCGCTGCTAAATGCAGGAAGCCAATACCTGTAACCCGCCGTACGCCGAGATTGACCGGGTCATCCCCTGCTCAAATCAACGAGAATCGGCATGTAATCGAATTCTTTGTTTGTGCTTTGAACTAAATGGGTCCGTCTCAAAATTGTGCTCGACAGATGCTAATTGCGGCTGGCTATTTGTTGCCGCGCCCCGCGCCGCCAGGTTAGAACCGTCGAAGATGAGCGCACCACCGTGGCCCGCGGTGTTACCGCCGCCGTGAAACCATACCATCACCGGCAATGAATCGGAGCTGTCCGCAGCGCCAGAATACAAATTGAGATACAGGCAATCCTCCGAGCGCTCCAAGTTGCCGCGGGCATAGAGTGAGTCATCTGAATTGCGCGCCTGCCAACAGGCGGCACCGACGCTGTCGGCATTTCTAACCCCGGCGAACGGGATCGCTGGCGCCGGCGGTTTCCAGCGCAGATCCCGCACCGGTGGACTGGCGTAGGCAATGCCCTTGAAGACCGTAACCCCTGCCGCATATGCCGAGGCATGACCACGAAAGACGCCGCTGTCGGTACTGACTTCGATTAGCTCGTCTGCATTCGCGAATGAAACCATCGTCAGCATACACAGCGGCACCAGTAATCTATTTAGCTTGAGAGTTACAATATGCATGATGATTCCTTACCTACCTACGTCAATACCCTTGGTAATTAATTGCCAGTTTTAAATCGATGGTTCCAACCTCAACAAAGCACCATCTTCTTCATCAGTCAAGATATAGAGATAACCATCCGGTCCCTGTTGTACATCACGAACCCGGTGTTTGAGTTCCTTTAACAGACCCTCTCTGCGGATCTCCTGGCCCCTGCTGTTAAAAACGATCCGCTCCAGATGTCCGGTGCCGGGAATTCTTCCCTCCATCATGGAGCCGACGAAGAGATTTCCCTGCCACTCAGGAAATTTCTCACCGCTATAGAACGTTAATGCCGCAGGCGCAATAGAAGGCCACCAGACCACCGCCGGACTTTCATATTCGGCGAGCCATGGCGTCTGGGACACCCAGTCACCTCGATACTGGCGGCTATAGGAGGCGTAGGGCCAACCGTAATTCTTGCCGGCCTGGACAATATTGGCCTCATCGCCGCCCTGGGGTCCGTTCTCGGACGCCCACAGCTCGCCGGTTTCCGGATGGATAGCCAGGCCCAGCTGGTTTCGATGTCCCACCGAGTAAACCTCCGGCAGGAACTCACCACTGTCTACAAACGGGTTGTCGGAAGGGGCAGAACCATCATCATTCAGGCGCAGAAGCTTGCCGTAATGGACCGCAGGGTCTTGTGCTAACTCACTGGTGTTTGCAAACATATAAGCGCCACCCACACTCATCATCAGTTTTCCGTCCGCGGTAAACAACAATGCCGAGGCGGCAATCGCGCTATCCACGCCCTTGGCGACAAATATCTCCTGCACATCGGTCAACGTGTCTTCGACCAGGCGGGCGCGCACCAGGCTGACCGCCTGATTGGGTTCACCCTCGTGCATGATAGCCTTGGTACGGGTGAGATAAATAATTTGGTCATCTTCAGGATGAATAGCAACTGCCATCAGGCCGGCGCGAAAGACTTCTGAATACACTTCCGGCACGCCGGAGATATCGCTGTCCAGCAATTTGCCATCCCGCACAACCCTCAGCCTACCGGTATAGCGCTCCGTGATCAGAATGTCGCCGTTGTCTCTAAATGCCATGCCCCAGGGATTCGCCAGTCCGGTGGCTATCGGCACCACTCTGACCTGATCAATCTCGAAGGTGCTGATGAGAAACGGTTCAGTCGGGGATGGCGGAACGCTGGGCTGCTCCCCCTCCTGTGCCTGCTCTTGTTCGAGCGCGGTTTGCTGAGTACCCCCTAGTTCCTGCATGGTTCCTGCGGTGGCGCTTTCCACCTGCTCTTCCTGACACTGCACAAGCAGTACAGCCATAATCAACAGCAACGAGCCTGTCCGTAAATTGCGAATAGCCTGCGTCCTTCTCATTTGCGCATCCTCTCTGTTAGTGTTGATGTCCTGGCCCGTGCTCGGAAGCGACCGAATCGTAGTGCATTCGAATCAGATCGCGACCGAAGTCGCCTTGGAAATCACGCCACACCAGATGAACATGATTGGCGTTGTTCTGGGTATTGTCATATTCGATGAGAAAACCCGGGCCCTGCACCCGATAGTAATGCGCATCGCCGCGCTCGAGGCTGCCCATCCAGGCAAATTTGATATTCTCCAGCCCTTCTTCTCTTATGGTTCTTATGCGAGCATCGGCAATGGCTGCGGTTTGAGCCGAAGCCACTTCTTCAACTAAGTCCATCAGCATCTGTTGTTGACTGGAATCCAGTGCGGCATAACTCACACCCACATCTTCCAGCGCTGTAATTTCCTTATCGGCGCTGGTAAAAATGTCTCGTGGTGCCTCTCCATCCAGTATCGCCTCCGCCGCCTGGGATCGACTCAATGATTTCACTAAGGCGCGAGCCATATCTTCTTCTGCTGCCAACACTCGCGTGCCTTGCTTTGGCCCTGACATTACTTCGGCTGGATTGGTGCCAAAAAATTGTGGTGAACTGGCAATGCCGTTGCCGCCGACGAAGGTCCAGTTGAAAGCCAGATGATGACCTTCGTAGCGTACCGCCCAGCTGGTCTCCATGGATGGGGCACCAAACACGGTAATGAAGTAAACATCCGGATCTCTCACGAAGCGCCCATTCACTTCGATGGCGGCGAGCACAGCTTCGAGCCCGCGGATATTTTCGGTTTTCTCAAAGCCCCTGGCACTGAACAGGCTTTGCAGCAGTGTCCGAGCGGCGGTCAATTGCTGGGCGTTCAATTCTTTTAAAACCACGCCGTTGCGATCGCGGGGAATGAAGTGCCAGTTCAGACGCTCTGCGTCGGCAAAATCATAAGTGGCTTGTTGGCGTTGAGAGGCAGACAGACTCGCCATGAAAGACGTGGTGGCATTCACGATATCCTGGCTTAGTGCTACATGAGAATGCTGGGCGAAAAGCAGTTGGCCCCACAGCACAGCAATGACTGAAATCAGACCCTGAAAAAGGAGTCGCCCATGACGAGATGAATTGGAAGCTGACATAGATAGATCCTCCAGCGTTTGTAGGTGTTGTTTTAGAGGAACCTCAGAGAATAAACCCGCTGCACCCACCCGTCTAGTCGGCAATTGCTCGATCAGTCGAATCAAATCGATACGCCGCATTGCGAGCGGCGACGATTTCTGCGATAAATAGCCCTTTTTGCGGAAGGAAGTAGCAATGAAAGCGGTAATAGTCAAAGAATACGGTGGTCCGGAGGTGATGTCATACGAAGAGGTGGATATGCCCACATTCGGTGCGAGTGACGTCCTGGTAAAAGTGGAGGCTGCCGGCATCAACTTTATCGACACCTATCAGCGTTCCGGTCTCTATCCGGTTCCGCTGCCTACCACCCTGGGTCTGGAAGCGGCGGGCACGGTCGAAGAGTTGGGTGCCGACGTCACTCACTTCAGCAAGGGTGATCGTGTGGCCTATACCAGCGTTGCCGGCGCCTATGCCGAGTATGCCGCGGTTCCAGAAGAGAAACTGGTAAGTCTGCCCGATGGGGTCGGCTTTAACGCCGGTGCGGCGGCGATGCTACAGGGCTGTACGGCACACTATCTCTCCCAGTCCACCTACCCGATCAAGAACGGCGACAGCTGCCTGATTCATGCCGCCGCCGGCGGCGTCGGCCTGATCCTGACCCAGATGGCGAAGATGGCTGGCGCCTTCGTGATCGCCACCGTCTCGACCGAGGCGAAAGCCGAACTAGCGAGGGCCGCCGGTGCCGACGAGGTGATACTCTATTCCGAGCAGGATTTTGAGACTGAGGTGAAGCGTATTACCAGTGATGCAGGAGTCAATGTAGTCTATGACTCCGTCGGTAAGAGCACTTTTGAGAAAAGCATCGATTGCCTGAAACCCCGGGGCTACATGGTTCTTTACGGCAATGCCAGTGGCCCGGTAGCCGAATTCAATCCGGCGACATTGGGGACCAAGGGTTCCTTATTCCTGACCCGCCCAACGCTGTTTGCCTATACCGCAGACAGGAAAAGTCTGGAATGGCGCAGCGGTGATGTCTTCAAATGGATCGACGAAGGCAAGCTTAAGCTGCGAGTGGAGCATTTTTTCCGGTTGTCTGAGGTGCAGGCGGCACACAGCGCTCTGGAAGGACGCAAGACCACCGGGAAAGTGATATTAACGCCGTAGCTACATTCCATACTCGGTAAAAGCAGAAAATTGTATTAAACAAAAGAGGAAGAGAACATGTTGAAATTTAAATCCCTGCTGCTGGCAATGGTGCTGGCACTGACTTCAGGAATTCTGCTTGCGCAATCTATCGACCTGGGACGCGGCGAACTGCCGGTGACCATACCGGCAAGCTACGATGGCAATACACCTGCGCCATTGATCGTGCTGCTACATGGTTATACATCCAGCGGCGCCGGCCAGGATTCCTACATGGGTTTTAGCAAGATTGCCGATCGGTATGGCTTCCTGCTGGTGGCACCCGATGGCGACCAGGAGTCTGGTAGCGATCACAATCGATTCTGGAACGCCTCCGATGCCTGTTGTAATTTCTTTGGCAGCGAGGTGGACGATTCCGGCTATATATTCGACATCATCAATGCCGTGAAATTTGAATACAATGTAGATCCCGATCGCGTTTACCTGATCGGCCATTCCAATGGTGGCTTCATGTCCTATCGCACCGCCTACGACCATTCCGGCACGATCGCGGCCATTGTCAGCCTGGCTGGCGCCAATCACAACGAAGAGCGGCCGGCACCCGAAAATCCCGTTCATATCCTGCAAATCCACGGTACCGCTGATGGCACTATCGCCTACGAGGGTGACGATATTCAGGGCAATGAGTACCCAAGCGCGCTTGCGAGTGTGACCCGGTGGGCAAGCTACAATGGTTGTTCCACTTCCGGTGCAGACCGCGAATTGCGAGACCTGGAGGCGACGATCGACGGTCACGAAACATCGGTGCTACTGTTCAAGCAAGGCTGTAAGAGAGGTGGTTCCAGTGAACTGTGGACCATTGCCGGCGGCAGCCATGTGCCGAATCTTTCGGATACGTTTAGTGCGCAGGTAGTCGAGTGGCTGTATGCCCATCCTCAAGCCACTGTCAGTTTCTCCGACTAGAGCACGATCAGATTCAAGCCACGATACGGTTCAGGATTGCCGAGTGAGTTGCGGTTTATGAGCATACCAAGAATCACTGCCTTGTTATTTATCTGCTGCAGCACGGCATCTTCGTTCGCGCAGACCGATGCCGAGCCACGGCAATGGATAAGTCTGTTTAATGGAGAAAACCTCGATAACTGGCAAATCAAATTTACCGGCCAGTCCCTGGGAGTAAATTACAGAAATACTTTTCGGGTTATCGATGGCGTATTGCGCGTGTCATATGATAACTGGAATGATTTTAGTGGCGAATTCGGCCACCTGTTTTACGACCAGGTGTTTTCACATTATTTACTGCGGGTGGAATATCGGTTCGTCGGCGACCAGGTCGTTAACGGGCCGGCCTGGGCCTATCGCAATAATGGCCTGATGCTACACAGCCAGGACCCCGCGACCATGACCCTGGATCAGGAGTTTCCCGTGTCTATTGAAGCCCAGCTATTAGGTGGCAACGGCGTCGACCAGCGCAGCACATCAAATGTCTGTAGCCCCGGGACTCACTGGCATAGAGGGGATGAACTGATCAGCCGACACTGCACTAATTCCAACTCTGACACCTATCATGGCGACCAATGGGTTACTGCGGAATTCGAAGTTTACGGAAACGAATATATCGTCCATCGCATCGAAGGTGTAACTGTCTTCGAACTAAATAATCCGCAACTGGATGAGAGCGATCCTGATGCCCAGAGACTAATTCAGCAAGGGGCCAGCATACTTCTTAAAGAAGGCTACGTGGCACTACAGGCAGAGAGCCATCCTACAGAATTCAGAAAGATAGAATTACTACCGCTTCCCATCGTTGAAAAAACGAACATAGTGTTTTAAGGCCCTGTCGTTTTTACTCGTTACTAATGCATCGGTTGCCCAGTCAACCAAGGAGAAAAGTCCATGAGCTTGCGTCTATTGTCTCTGACCTTTATTGCAGCTGTGTGTTTGCCGGGAGTATCCACAACGAATGCAGCGGAATGCGATCCGGATGGCGTCGTCCAGTTTGTGTGCGGGCCGGTGAGCCCAGAAGACCTGGCCGCGATCCCGCAATCGCCCTGGATCATTGCCTCAGGCATGGAAGACGATGGCTACCTCTATCTGGTCGATAGCCGTGACTATACGTCGACGGTGCTGTTTCCAACGGCCACTTCAAGTTCGCGACTGGACCGTTCAAACTACGACTCTTGTCCGGGCCCGGCGCCGAATCGATTCAGGCCTCACGGCCTTAGCCTACGTGCTGGCAATAACGGCATGCATACCCTGTACGTAGTACGGCACGGGGAACGGGAAGCGGTGGAGGTGTTCGATGTCAATACCAGCGGGGCAACGCCGACGCTGAGCTGGATAGGCTGCATGGTGGCACCTCAGGGCGTGGGTCTCAATTCCGTTGTGGCCTTGCCCGGAGGCGGATTCGCCGTTACCAACTTTCAGATTACCGGCGGCGAGCTTTGGGAATGGCAAGCGAGCGCAGGCTGGTCCAGGGTCCCTGGCAGTGAAACCCCGGGGCCCAATGGTATCGAGGTATCGGCCGACGGGCGCTGGTTTTATATCGGCGGCTGGGGCACTAAATCATTGATCCGCCTCTCCCGTGGACAGACACCTGTGCAGAAAGATTCTGTGGATGTTGGGCATCACATCGACAATGTGCGCTGGGCTGCAGACGGATCACTGCTAGCTGCCGGTCATAATGGTTCGACACCGAGCGCAATTTTTCAATGCCTAGGCCAAGGCCAGTGCGACGGTGTCACTACGCGTGTTAGCAGGGTCGACCCGGAGCAGCTCACGGCCCAGGAGATTATTCGCTACCCCTCCAATGAATTCCTGATTCTCGGCACCGTAGCAATTGAAGTCGGGGATGAAATCTGGGTTGGCGGCATCGCCGGCAGTGACCGCATTGCCCGTTTCCCGGCGACTGGATTTTAGGAGGCGAAAAAATGATTACTGCCTTTGACCACGTGGCCCTTCCCATGGGAAAAACCCAGGAGATGGTTCAGTTCTATAGCGCGCTCGGTTGTCGAGTAGTGGAGCAAAACTCGGGACGAATCTTCGCCGTAGTCTTCGGCGACAATAAGATCAATTTTCACGCGCCAGCACTCTGGCAATCCGGCCAATTCACCCTGCGTGGCCCCAGCGCACTACCGGGCTGTGGCGACCTCTGCTTTGTCTGGCAAGGCTCCCCGCAATCGCTGGACGAGACCCTGGCCGCGGCCGGGGCGGTCATAGAAGAGGGTCCGGTGCCACGGACCGGTGGCATGAACGGCGGCAGTACACAGGGAATCAGCGTCTACACCCGCGATCCGGACGCTAATTTGCTGGAGTTCATTATTTACGGCTAGAAACCCAAAGATCGGGCCAAGGTATCCAACTGAAACCGTGCCGTGCTGCCCTGACGATCCGCCGCCGCCTGCACGCCGCAGCGGAAAAACTATAACAGCTCCTCGATCCTATCCATCAGATTATTCATCCTGCGCAACACCGGCGCATAGGCCTCGGGCTGGGTCATGTCCAAGCCGGCTTCGTTCAACAGAATCTCGTGGGCATAATCCGAACCCCCAGCACTCAGCACCCTGATGAAGGCATCGCGGACGGCGGTGTCCCCTGCCAGAAACTGTTCCGCAAACCAGGCCGCGCCAGTAATGGAAGTGGCGTACTGGAATACATAAAAATCATAGTAGAAATGCGGTATGTAGGCCCACTCGACGGTGTAGGCATCGTCTATGGTCAGCACCCCCAGATCATGCCCATGATAGCGTTTGAGCAATTCAGCATATATCTCGGTAAACCTGGGACCGGTGAGAGGCTCTCCGTTTTCCGCCTCCTGGTGAATCGCCAACTCAAATTCGGCAAACATGGTCTGGCGGAAAAACGTGCCGCGAATACTCTCCAGCGCGCCGCCTAAATAGAACAATTTTTCCTCATCGGTGCGCGCATTCGCAATCATGTATTCCTGCAGCAGGATCTCGTTGATGGTGGACGCCATCTCCGCGATAAAGGTGGGGTAGCCGGCGGTGGCATAGGGATTATTCGCCTGCGCCAGCAGGGTATGAACGGCATGACCCCACTCGTGGGCAAAAGTAGAGGCCGAGTCGTAATCTTCATTGTGGTTCAGCAGCACATAGGGATGCACATCATAGATCGAGCCATTCATGTAGGCGCCGGAGCGTTTGCCAGGCTGTGGATGGCTGTGCATCCAATTCTGAGACAGGCCGTAGGCCAGCAAATCGAGGTAGGCTTCACCGAAGGGCGCCAGCGCGGCAAAAGTGATTTCCCGTGAGCGCTGTAGATCAAAAGTGCCGGTATTCACCTGTACCAGTGGTGGGTAGATATCGTAGTAGCGCAGATCTTCCACCCCCAGTATCCTACCCCGTAATTTCAGATAGCGATGAAACACGGGCAAGGCGTCGTTGACCTGGGCCACCAGTTGGGTATATACCGCCGGCGGCAGACCATCGTCGAATAAATTGCTGGCCAGCACGCTGTCGTGGTTCCGCACTTGGGTGGAAAACAGGTTAGCTTGCACTTCGGCGGCGAGGGTTGCTCCCATGCCATCGGCATACTGTTCCCAGTTGGCCCAGAAGGTATCGAAAACCAGTTTCCTGTCGTCTCGGTTCGCCGCCCCTCTCCAGCGTCCATATCCAGCCTGGCTCAGTGTTACCTCGGTGCCTTCGCTCAACGTCACCGTGGGCCAGGGAATATCGGCATTGGCATAGTTCTCATAAATCTGCTGCGGCGACGACAACACCAAACTCGCCTGTGCGAGTATGGCTTCGGTTTTTTCATCGAGAGTATGGGGCCCCTGGCGCAGGGTATCCCGTAGCATGAATTCGAAATCCGCCAGCCGCGGTTCCTCTGCCAGGAATTGTTGTACCTTCTGTTCTCCCAGCGCCAGCACCTCGGGAGCAATCCAGGACCTTGCCTCGTCGAGCTGGGACAACAGCTGCCGGGCCCTGCCGAACCTGGCTTGTGCCTGGGCTTGCCGTTGATCTGAATCTCGCTCCAGGCTGGCATAAACGTAGACGCGGGCCACTTCCTTATCGGTCTGCGAAACCGCGGCCAGCGCATCAGCCATAGACCCCGCACTGTTTCCCAGCGTGCCCTTGTATTGGTCCAGGTTCTCTACTTGGCCCGCTATTTCGGTCATGGCTCGATCCCAATCCTCTACGCTGGCGTAGATCTCGGTGAGATCCCACTGCTGGCGGACGGTGTCATCAGACTGTGAGAAAAGACCGGATGCAGCGAAGATAAAACAGATTACGAGCAGGGTTTGCGAGGGACGCATAGTTTCGAGGACTCTGGAGTTTCAGACAAATAATCAGGGCGCGATCATAACCCAAACGTCTCTAATTTCTCAACGGGTCAACGGCGGCGCCTGCAACATTTCTTCTGCAGCGAGGACGATCTGGCAAGCCCGCGATGGCGATTGGTGCATGGACTGCGTGATGGGAGGAATAGAGGTCGGGGACAATCCCCGGATCTCCTCTAATTCTTGTTATGCCTATCCCAGCCAAATGCATAGCTGATGATGTGAAAGATGGCATTTTGCTCCAACACACCGCCCACCAGATGGGACCATGGGCCGTTCGCATACAGCGCCACATCCTCACCGCCGTGGGATTCTTCAGGTTCTATGGCGCCGTCTATTTCGATAGTCGATAATGGCACCAATGCCTGTTGCACGGTATCGATATTGGTTTGCGGCAGCGTTCGCGGTAATTCAGTGAGCCCACCTGGCCCGTTAGCATAGGACAGCACCGAATAGGGCAACCCATCGTCGGCGAGATACGGTCCAGCGTCCGGGCGCCCGGTCACATCGTTGCCGACCACGAGTCCGAGTATGGGATTGCCACGGGTGGTATAGCCACCCATGGTTAAGGTATGAGAGTGATCCGCTGTCACCAGCACCAGGGTATCTGACAGATCGACAGCGTCGAGCGCCGTCGCCACCGCCCTGGCGAACTCCTGCGTCTCCAGCAAGGCATAACCTGCTATACCGTCGTGATGTCCATGATCGATGCGGGCACCCTCCACCATCAGGAAGTAACCATTCTCTCGAGTCGCCAGCAGTTCAATCGCTTTCGCCGTCATCTCGGCGAGT
>CAJXIY010000052.1 GCA_913054495.1 uncultured Gammaproteobacteria bacterium
TGGATAAGCTCCATAATATGGAAAGAACGGTGGCAAGTCTCGAGACTGCATTGGACAAATTGCTCTAAGGAACCTCTGAATAGTTAATCAGAGGTTTCCAGCGATTCGTGTTTTGCCAGATATTTCCAGGAGGGGTCAGACAAGGTGACAATTAGGCAGGTTTTTGCTCCTGAAAACCTGCATTTCCGCCATCCCTGGCGGTCAAGACATGCATCCGCCCGTCGAAGATTGGCAACGCAGAGTGCGGAACCGCCTGAAGGCCCCGAGGGGCGTGAGCTGGGAACGGAAGCTTTACCGGCGAAGTGCATCTTGCACCTGTACGCTTCAGATCACGCAGAGACCTTATGACATTGTTCAGAGATGTCCTAGACCGAGCTGGCGGGACTTAGACACCCAATCCCCGGTCATGACTGCAATATCATAAACGCCGGCGGCAAGCCGTAGCTTAAGTGCGACATCCAGATAAAGCCAATTACTACGGGGATCAGTAGCCAGCCGTAGTGTCGCTTCCACCATGGCAGTCTGTTGATCAACCACCCCATCGCCAACAGGCTGAAAATCATCGCCACAAAATAAGAATGCAAAAACATGACACGCTGTATTAACGCAAACGGCAGCCAATTCATGGCGTAGCCCGCGAGTAAAAACCACAGTAGCGGGTCACGCAAATTTTCCGGGCGCAACACGGATGCAGCGACCAGCAGTAGCATCGATAATGAACCGGCCCACCATACCACCAGATTCGGTTGCATGGCGATGTCAAGCTCGCCCCGACGCCAATAGCCTACGGCCTTTTCACCCAGGGGCCATTGATACCACTTGCTGCCATAGAGGTGATCGCGCATGCGTTGATTGGTGAGATACATTCTGCGGTTCAACTCACCAAATTTTTGGACAAAAGACAATTGGGGCTCGGCCTGTTGATTTTCCGTATAGCGATTGCCTTCGAGGCCCATGCGAAACTCCTGCGACATGAATGCATTGCCGGTTCCGGACAGGGGCAGCAGGCTGAAGTGGATTTAGAACACACTGGCATAAACCAACATCGCCATGCTTAATACCATGGCGCTGGTTATGGCGAGCTCCTGCCACTTAAGGCGACGAGCTTTAAAAAACCGTTGGCGGCATAGTGGGACGGATAACGGAACGTCGCTGTTTCCTCCACCAGGGTCTGACCGTGTAATCGGTAGGGGTGAGGGCTCGAGCTGAGTATCGCCTTGCTGGACGGACATTGCCCGGGCGATTCGATGAGCGTCGTATCCCAATCTTCTGCGAAGCGAGAGTGGCTGTCGACGGCCAGCACATAGTCTTCATTTTGATAAAGAGACTGGGCATGGCGCTTGGCCCAGCCCACGCCCTCGCTGGCACTGGCTCGCATATTGAGGATGCGAACGTTTTCCCCAGGGCCTTCAATATTTAGCTCACCACTGTCGCCATCGAGTCGATTCTGCCAACAGATACCCACGTTGATGTGGTCCGGATGTTTGGCCTTGGCATATAGATTCTTGACGATGGGAATAATTTCCTCATCTTTATAGGCTGGAATCTGTACGAAGATGGTTCCCATGATCTCGGTCTATCGGGGCAACATCGGAATTGGAAAATGGGGGCTGAACCGACTATCCGTTGATGAATCTATCCACCGAATGTCGATTGGAAGGGAGGGCGGCTCGTTTTTTCTCTCTTTGGTTTCGGCCATTGGCTTTGTTACCTGAAGGGCTGTGAGCTTACCCCCTGAGCAACTGCAATTCAAGAAACGAAATATTTGATAATTGAATGACAAGTAATTATTCTGTTCGTTAATGGAACAGCGCGATACAACTGCGGACACCCCGCTCGCCGCACCGATAAGCGGTAGAGCCAGGATTCGGTCTATCGACACGCTTCGCGGTGTCGCCCTGTTTGGCATCCTGTTGCTGAACATCATCGCCTTTGCCTTCCCCTTTGCCGCCTATACGGATCCCCAGGTCGATGGCAGTACCGAGGGAATTAATCTCGCGACTTTCATGGTCATCGATATATTCTTCGAAGGCAGTATGCGCGCCATCTTCTCCATGTTATTCGGCGCCGGCCTGCTTATCTTTGTGGCCAAGCCCGCCACCGATCCAGCCCTGGTCAAACGGCTGTTCTATCGTCGCACCTGGCTACTCATCGGCTTCGGTCTGTTTAATGCCTATATCCTGGTTTGGGTAGGAGATATTCTGTATGCCTATGGAGTGGCGGGCCTGATACTCTACTTTTTCAGAAACCTGTCTGCGAAAAATCTGGCGGCATGCAGCCTGCTCATAATTACCTTCCTCGGCGTGCTGCATACCGGTTTCCACTTCAATACCAAGGCGCAACGGCTGGAAGTGGTGGCGATCGAGTCCCTGCCCGCTGGCACGGTGCTGAGCCAGGAACAGGAAGCCACCATGGAACAATGGGATCAATTCCTGGCCGGGCAATTGGCAACGCCGGAATTGATTCGGGAAGACCTGGAGATGAAAAGGTCCGGCTATGTCGATAATTTTGTGGGCACGGCAGGGACCAATTTCTTCATCCAGACCGTTGCGCTGGTTTTTAATACCCTCTGGGATACACTATCGATGATGCTGCTGGGCATGGCTTTTATGAAATGGGGCCTGTTCGACGCTTCCCGCAGCCTGCGGTTTTATTCCGGGCTGATGTTAGTTGGATTTGGCATTGGCCTGCCACTCAATTCCTGGGAGACCATTACCTTCGTCAATAGCGGATTCGAGCCCTATTGGTCAACCTTCAACCGACCTACTTATGACATCGGCCGCTTAAGCCTGGCGCTGGGCTACATCGGCCTGGTGATGATGATCTGCAAGGCTGGGATTTTATCGGCAATCAGATCGGCGCTGTCGGCGGTCGGGCAGATGGCATTGACCAACTACCTTGGGCAATCGATCATCTGCAATCTTGTGTTTCTCGGATTCGGCCTGGGTCTGGCTGGAGAGCTTGAACGCTACCAGGTTTACTACGTGGTGTTTGCGGTGTGCTTATTCCAATTGATCTTCAGCGTCTTGTGGTTGCGGCGCTATTGTTTTGGCCCGGCCGAGTGGTTGTGGCGTAGCCTCACCTACCAGGTCAGGCAGCCGCTTCGTCTATGATGGCGGCGGCGGTGGAACCCACTCCCCGGCCGCTGCCAATTGTCCATAAACCCGGGTGAGGGCACCACTGTATTGTGCAGAGGTACCCTAAGACTTTTGCAGCCGCAAGATGAATCTGTCTGTACCGCCTCGAATACCGGCATCAAATTTGGATCGGGCGTAAATATGAGCAGCCAGTTCCGCTATACTCGGCTTCGCCTGGCATTGCATTCCTTTAATGAATATTTGAGCCCGTAGTTTATGAATTTTAATTTTCTCCGCGTCGAGCGCAATGGCTCTGTTGCGAACATTCAATTGCAACGCCCGGAGTGTGGCAATGCCCTCAGCCTGAAGTTAATGAAGGAAATCATTCAGGCATGCGAGTCATTTAAATACGATACCGGGACGCGGGTCGTCATCTTCCGCGGCGCAGGCAAGAACTTTTGTGTCGGTGCAGATTTGAAAGACCCGGATCGAAAGTCGCGGGATCAGGCTGATCTACTTGAGCGCTCACGGGCGACCCAGCTTGGGACCGACCTGATCGCAGCGATCCTGGGCATAAACCAGATCACAATCGCCGCCGTGCAGGGTGCAGCAGCCGGTGGAGGCGCCTGTATTGCCAGTGCCTGCGATTTTCGAATCGGCGCCGGGGATTGCCGAATTGGATACCCGGAAGTGAAGCTCGGTATGAACCTGAGCTGGGGCGCCCTGCCACTGTGTTACAACCTGGTCGGACCGGCCAGGGCCAAGCGCATGGTAATCGGCGGCGAGCTTGAGTCAGGAGAGGATTTGCTGGCGTGGGGATTTCTGGATGAACTGGTGGTAGCAGATGATCTGGGCGGGGCGGTGCAGAAGATGGCGCAATTCTATGCCGATCGACCCGCCATGGCGGCACAGATGATCAAGCGCGGCTTAAACGCCATGCAGTCGGCAGCGAGTGTTGGCATCATGCATATGGATGGCGACCAGTTTGCCCTCGCGAGTCAGAGCGATGACTATGAAAAACAGCGAGTCGCGTTCCTCGAGAAAACCCGTTCAAAATCATGACCTGCGCTAGTTGTTTTAACCAGGCCAATCACGTACCATGCTCGCCGGCTTCCCGGCAGCTCTGATCACTGCCTGTTTTATGCCCCGATCGTACCTGCCTTGATTGCAAACCCGCCTGAATGCCATAGATCATATGACATTATTTGGAGGTGTCTTAACACTTCCTTATCAGAATTACGATGCCCGACCCATGATATTAGACCGACTGCATTTTAATAAAGACACGACCCGGGAGCTCATGCATATCGCGCTTCCGATGGTGGTTTCCCAGGGCACCTTCGCAGTAATGATCTTTACCGATCGTTACTTCATGTCTCAGATCGACCCAACCCATATGGCGGCGGCACTGGGCGGCGGCGTGGCGGTGTTTTTTTCCTTCTGTTTCTTTTCCGGGATGTTTTCCTATGCCAACGCCCTGACTGCCCAGTATCTGGGAGCAGGTGAGATTGAGAAGTGCCCGAAGGTCGTCACCCAGGGGCTTATCATGACTCTCATGAGCGTTCCACTGCTCGCCATCATCACAGTACTCGTCGCGGGAATATTTGAGGGCATGGACCACGATCCGGTGCAGGTGGAGCTGGAGCGTAGTTATTACCTGATTCTGATGATGGGCGTGGTGATAATCCTCGCCAAAATTTGTATTTCTTCCTACTTCGCCGGCATCGGTCGCAGCAAGATAGTGATGATATGTGACGTCTGTGGATTAATTCTCAATGTACCGCTCAGCTATGCCATGGTATTTGGCGAGTTTGGATTTCCTGAACTAGGTATCGAAGGCGCCGCGATTTCGACCATTATCGCCACCGGGTTTGCACTCCTGCTGTTTGTCTATTTCTATCTGCAGAAAGAGCATAGAGACAAATTCAAGGTCATGCAGTCGTTCAAACTCGACAGGGGAATCTTGCGTCGCTTCATGCGCCTGGGATTGCCATCCGGTGCGGAATTATTTCTGAATGTGGCCGCCTTCAACATCTTCCTGCTGATGTTCCAAGGCTATGGCATCGTCGAAGGCGCATCCGCGGCCATCGTCTTCAATTGGGACATTCTGTCGTTCGTACCGATGGTGGGACTGAATATTGGCGTGGTCAGCCTGATAGGACGCTTCGTCGGTGCCAGGGACATGGAGCGCACCAACGAGGTGATCTCTGCCGCCTTCATGTTGGGCCTTGCCTACTCGGCGGTATTGGCTACCATCTATATCACCTTCAGGTTCGCGCTGGTGTCAGTTTTTGCGCCGCCGGTGGGGGATTTCAGTGAAATTCTGCAGCTCGCTGGTTTTATGATGGTGGGGCTCTCCAGCTATGCCATGGCAGATGCGGTTATTCAAGTTTGCGGTGGCGTCCTGCGCGGAGCGGGGGACACTCGCTGGTTGATGGTTGCATCGGTCTCTCTGCACTGGGTGATGCTGGTGGCGCAGTATTTTATTATCCGGGTGTTTGAGTGGGGCCCCAGGGCATCCTGGATTGCATTTGTCGTGCTGATTCTGGTTATCGCCGTGGTCTATGTATGGCGGCTACAGAGTGGACATTGGCGCAATGCAGAAGCCTTAGACCGAGTCATGGCGGAAGCTTGAATCTGCCCGGGTGGCGCCGGTTTGAAGCATTTCTCTACAGGCAGCCCGACAGCCTGCTTGCCGCCGGCAGAATACACCGGTGCCGGTCGGCTCCGATCCGCTTTTATGCCATCCTCACTTGCAGCTAGGCCCATAAGCAGATAGCCTTTCCGGCTAAAGCCTTGAAACTCCTGTCAGAGAGTTGATTATGAAAAGATTCCGAATATTTTCCGCCATCGCAGTGCTGGCGGTCGTGGCCTTGTCGTCGCTGACCGCTATCTTGTCTCAATCTCAAAATTCAGTGCAATACCCCCGGGCTCTGTTAACTCAGAAGAGTAACTTTGCCCGTGGCGCCGCCGCTGCTATGTCGGAACCCTTTCGTGGGGTGGCCACTAGTGCCGGCATTGTCGAGGGCTTGTTCCCGGTTCATAGTACGGGTGTATCTACTGCGCCCGTGCGTAGCGCCGCGGAGAATTTTCTGGCGACTCTCGATTCCGGAGAGCTCAGCCGGGCTCAATTCGCGATCGACGACCTGGAATGGCGTAACTGGTCTAACGTGGACGTGGGGATTTTCGCGCGACACGGCATTAGTCTGGAGGAGATGACGGCTCCGCAAAAAACGGCAGCCTGGGACCTTTTGCGGGTCGCACTAAGTGCCGAAGGTCTGGATCAGACCGAAAAAATCATGAGAACCGAGCAGGCCTTGTTGGAAATCAATGGCGAGCCGATCCGCTATGGCGAGGAGAAATATTATCTGACGTTTATGGGCATCCCGTCGGCGAGTGAGCCCTGGGGCTTTCAGTTGGATGGCCACCACCTCGTCGTCAATTTTTTTGTGCTGGGAGATCAGGTCGTCATGACACCGGCGTTTTACGGCGGTGAACCGGTGTTCACGGAAACTGGCAAGTATGCCGGTAACGAGATCCTGCAGCAGCAGCAGAACCTGGGGTTAGCGCTGATGCAGTCACTGAATCCGTCACAGCAAGAGCGCGCCACCATCAAGCAGGCCAAGACCGGCAATGATAATCAGGCAGAGGCAAACAAGGATAACTTGACCCTGGACTTCGAAGGCATCGCCGGCAGCGATCTCAGCAGCGCACAAAAACTGGGCTTGCTGGAGGTGGTTCGCTCCTTCGTCGGCAAGCTGCGAGATGCTCATGCGCAGGTGACCATGGATGAAATCGGCCAGCATATCGAGGATACCTATTTCGCCTGGGTCGGCGAGGTGGAAGGTGATTCGGTTTTTTACTATAGAATTCACAGCCCCGTAATCCTTATCGAATTCGATCATGAGAATCCGGTGGGTACGCGTCAGAAAAATACACCTGGCACGCCAACTAGAGATCATATTCACACTGTGGTCAGAACACCGAACGGTAACGACTACGGCAAAGATTTGCTGGCGCAGCATCTGGCGACACATCCTCATTAATTAGGAAATCTGACCCAACCGGTATTCGCCAGGCGGAGAATTCACGTGATCAAAATTGATAACACCAGTACCTCGATAGTTCGCAGATCACTTCTCACGGCAGCAGTAGTTGGCTTCGCGGTTGGCAGCAGTCTTGTTAGCGCCCAATCCGCGAACCCATTCGGTGTTCCCACCGAGAAAACACCCAACCCCGCGGCAAATATTGTCGCCGCGCCGGGTTCTCGCGGCCAGGGCTGGCTGGGGCAGGGCCGCTCGGAGGTGATTGCCCGCCATGGCATGGTGGCAACCAGCGACCCGCTGGCGGCGCAAGCCGGCTTGGAAATTCTCCGGCAGGGTGGCAACGCCATCGATGCGGCGGTAGCCGCGGCGGCGGTGCTGGACGTGACCTCACAAAATGATACCGGCATCGCCGGTGACCTCTTCGCCCTGGTCTGGAGTGCTCGGGACAAGAAGTTATACGCCCTGAATTCGGCGGGCTGGGCACCGGCGCTCTGGACGCCAGAATATTTCAAGCAACAGCTTGGAGTGGAAAGAGTACCGGGAACCGGCATCAATTCGGCCACGGTGCCGGGCGCGATCTCGGGATATGATGCCTTGCTGACTCGCTTCGGCACCATGGGCTTCAAGCAAACCTTCGCGCGGGCGGCACAGCTGGCGGAAGAAGGCTGGGGGCAAGCGGAACGCCGTCATCGAGATCTCACCAGCGTACAAACCAAACTGCGAAATGACGCCGATTCCAATGCGGTGTTTCTGAATGACGGCGAAGTTCCTCCGCTGTACAGCATTATTCGTAATCCGGATCTCGCCTCTGCCCTGCGCTTAATCCAGCAACAGGGACGCGATGCTTTTTATAAGGGCGCCATCGCCGACGCCATCGTAGCGAAGATGCAGGCGGACGGCGGCGTGATGACCCATGAAGATCTGGCGGAATATAGCTCGGAGTGGATAGAGCCGGTGACGACAAACTATCATGGCTATGATGTCTTTCAGTTGCCACCCCCGGGGCAGGGCTTCGCCGCCCTGGAGATGCTGAATATTCTGGAGGTGTGCGCACCGGTGCATGACGTCAACCTGGCGACACTGGGACCGGCGAATCCGGACTACTGGCACTTCATGGTTGAAGCCAAGAAGCTCGCCTATTCAGATTTGCAGGCCTACAACGGTGATCCCCTCTTCAGCGATATCCCGGTGAAAAAGTTGTTATCGAAATCCTATGCCACAAGCCTCTGCGATCGTATCGATATGGACGTCGCCTCGGTGCCATCGGTTACCGGTGGGCTGGATGGAGGCACTATCTATCTGACTACCGCCGATCGCTGGGGCAACATGGTTTCGTTAATCCACAGCGTGTTTTCGGTGTACGGCAGCGGTGCGACGATTCCCCCCTATGGCATGATGTTGCACAATCGCGGCGTTGCCTTCTCTTTGGAAGAAGGCCATCCCAATGTGGTCGCCCCCCACAAACGCCCGTTTCATTCCATCATCGCAGGCTTCGTCATGAAAGATGGCGAGCCGCTAATGACTTTTGGCAATATGGGTGGCTCGGTACAACCGGAGACGCATGTTCAACATATGGTGAATGTTATAGATAATGGCATGAACATACAGATGACTACCGATGCTGCTCGATTCACCCATAGCCAGAACAGTAATGTGCTGTCGATGGAGGCTAGCCTTTATAATCTGGTTGGCGCCGCGTTGCGCGCCAAGGGTCACAGGGTGGCTTCCGTGGATGGCAGTCGTGTCGGCGGTTACCAGGGCATTCTCTTCACAAAAGATAGTTCCCTGCCAGAACCGGTGTTCGGCCCCCAGAGCATAGCCGAAGATCATCCGGTGAATGGGCTCTACCGAGCAGGTTCCGACCATCGTAAAGACGGCCAGGCAGTTGGTTGGTGAATTTCTCTCAGGTTGTAAACTTAGTAATCCGACACCTAGTCGGCTAAGGTGGATTGAATTATGAATTGGGACGCGCTCGGCGCAATCATCGGCGCCATAGCCGTTGTCATTACCCTGGGATTTCTCGCTATCCAGATCAGATATAGCACTCGATCGATGGATGAATCAAACCGTCTGCAACGAGCCACCGCGATTGATCGACACGCCGATTCGGTGAACCGCTGGCGCGGCAGTCTGTCGGAGAACGAAGACCTGGCGCGCATTTGGCTGGCGGCCATTCATGATGAAGAGCTGTCCGATATCGATCATATACGGTTCAATAACCTGTGGATCGTATTCAACAACACGCAACGATCGAATTATGAACGGGCTATACTCGTGGGAGAAAGGGGCCTGGCCGATCAGTCTGCGAAGAGTATAGCGGCGGAAAGCCTTGGCTCGGAGATGGTGCATAAAGCGTGGCTTGTGGGCGGCCCCTGGATGGCTTTGGCTTCTCCCGAATTTGTTTCACATGTTGAGAAAGAAATGCAAAACATGGAAAAAAGCGGCGCAGGCCTCTATCGCTCGGGTTCGATGGCAGCAACCGCCAGTGATTCTTAGCCAATGAGAGCTAAACCACGTTGGATGGTTGCCTTCTTCAGACAACAAATATGGTCTGTCTTCGTTGTTCTGTGTTTTTGCCGTCACCCATCTCCTCGCCGATACGGCGGCCAGATTATCTTGCACTGGCGCTCGACGCATGACTGCTTATTGGGTTTCCTTCTGCTTGCAGCGATACAAGGATTACTGCTACCGACCGACCTGTTTGCCGCTGAATCTACTACCGCGCAGATACAAGTACCTGAATTCGAGATAGATACAAGCTGGCCATCTGTGCCACCAGTACGGAAACTGGGTGACGTGAGCAGCTTCGCCGTCGACGCGGATGACAATATCTGGCTCTTGCACCGTCCCCGCACCCTCGCCGCTGAAGATTTCAAATCTGCTGCACCTGCCGTGGTGGTGTTTGATGCCAGCGGCAACTTCCTCAAGGCCTGGGGTGGTGAAGGCCCGGGCTACGAATGGCCGCAGCGGGAGCATTTTCTGCACATCGATTACCAGGGCAATGTCTGGCTGGGGGGAAACTACTGCGCGCAGAGAGCACTGCCACGACTGCGCCCGGTCGGGGACGACCAGATATTGAAATTCACTGCCCAGGGTGAGTTCATATTACAAATTGGTCGTAGCAACCAAAGCGGTGGCAACGCCGACACCTTGAACCTGCATCAGGCAGCCGATGCCGCGGTTTACCCTGCCAGCAACGAGATATTTGTCGCCGACGGTTATGGCAACCATCGTGTCATCGTCTTCGATGCCACCAGCGGCGACTATAAACGCATGTGGGGTGCATTCGGCAACACACCCAGGGATCTCGATCGTTGCCCGCCGCCGGCCTTGAGCAGTGTCCCCAGTGGTCCCGGGCCCGATCAATTCAGCATTGTCCATGCCATACGAGTGAGTAATGATGGTTTGGTCTACGTTGCCGACAGGGAAAACCGGCGCGTGCAGGTGTTCACTGTTGCCGGCAGTTTTGTCAAACAACTGGTACGTCGGGAGGCGCCATTTGCGCGTAATCTGGCTTTGTCATCTGACTCTGAGCAACAATTTCTCTATGTCGGCGGCGGCGACGATATTGTCATCGTAGATCGGCAGACATTGGAGATCCTCTCCAGCATTCGACTCGAGGGAATGATTGGTGGCGGCCACCAGATTGCCACCGACTCGAAGGGGAATATCTATGTGGCGGGTAGTACCCGTGGCATGCAGAAATTGACATTCAAGGGGTTGCTCACCACGACGGCAAAGTAGCACTCTCTCCTCTCTCACGCCTTCTAAGCACATCGATGCCTAAGCGATGTCTCCGGATTAATCTGTAAGCTTTATGGCAGTAAGTGCAAACACAGCTACAGAATTCCCATATCCATTCGCTCACACCGGAAGCCTTGGAATTTATATTTCATTTTTTGGCTTGCCAAGTTGCAGGCGTCCCTTTAGCCTGAGCAACAAGAACCATGGAGCCTGAAAAAATGAACTCCAACATGTCGGCAGTTCTCGCGGGAATACTTATTCTCGGTTCATCGTTGACCACACAATTCACCTCACATGCGGCAGAATTTTCACAGATCAGACCGGATGCAGAGACGCTATCGGCACTGCCTACTACCGACTGGCTAACGAATGGCGGGGATCTGTTCAACCGAAACTTCTCGGCATTGACGGAGATTAACACCGACAACGTCAATCAACTTGGCCCAGTCTGGCGCACTCACCTCGACGGCTCTGGAGTCGGCGCGAAGTATTCAGGAGAGGCTCAGCCCATTGTTCATGATGGGGTCATGTATATCATAACCGGCGCCGATGATGTCTTCGCCCTGAGTATCGATAGCGGGGAAATTTTGTGGCGCTCCTCGGCTAATCTTGATGAAGAGATCTCGACTATCTGTTGTGGCTGGACCAGTCGCGGAGTGGGGTTTGGCGAAGACAAGATCTTTGTTGGCAGATTAGATGGGAGGCTTACGGCGTTGGACAAAGACAGCGGCGCAGAGGTCTGGTCCATTCAAGCCGAAGCCTGGGAAGAAGGCTACACCATCACCAGCGCGCCCTTGTATTTTCAAGGCATGGTGATTACCGGTTTCGCAGGGGCTGAATTTGCCGCCCGTGGGCGCGTAAAAGCTTTCAGCGCCGACGACGGCAGCTTGCTGTGGACTTTCTATACCGTGCCAGGCCCCGGAGAATTTGGCTTTGAGACTTGGCCCGCCGACAACGATGCCTGGCAAACCGGCGGCGGCACAGTCTGGCACACACCTGCGGTCGATCCTGAGTTGGGCATGATTTACTTCTCAACCGGTAACCCCGGCCCCGACTATAACGGTGCTGTGCGTGCGGGGGACAATTTATTCACGGTGTCCATTGTGGCGCTGGATGCGTACACCGGTGAGTACCGTTGGCACTTTCAAGAGGTGCATCATGACATCTGGGACTACGATGCACCGAACCCGGTTGTGCTGTTTGATCTGGACTACAACGGCGTGCCGCGTAAAGGCCTGGCCCAGGCCGGCAAGACAGGTTTCTTGTATATTCTCGATCGCCGCAACGGAGAGCCCTTGGTAGGTATAGAAGAAAGACCGGTTCCACAGGAACCTCGCCAGGCGACCGCCGCCACCCAGCCTTATCCTATTGGCGAGCCCTTTGTTGTGCAAACATTGGATGTAGCGCCGGAAGGCTATCGGCTCATCAACAATGGCGCCATCTTTACCCCGTTTTGGGATGAACCAGTGATGCTACGTCGTGGCGATGCCAATTGGCCACCCAGCACCGTGGACCCAAACAAAGGGGTGATGTACGTCTGCGCCGGCGAGCGGCAGGCTGCGTATTTCGTCAGGGAAAATCTGCGGCCAGCGAAATCCGGTGACCGATACACCGGTGGCGGCATGCGTTTTGCGCCCATTCCTATCACTGGAATTGTTTCCGCCATGGATCTGCGAACTAATCGCAGGCTGTGGAGCCAGCGCTGGCCCAGTCGCTGTTACAGTGGCCTGGTGGCGACAGCAGGCGACCTGCTGTTCGCCGGCCGTAACGACGGCCGTTTAACTGCGCTGGATGCCCGAGACGGTACCAAGCTGTGGGAGTACATGACCGATGCGGGTGTTAACGCACCGGCCACGGTATTCGAACACAATGGCAAGCAATACGTTGCGATCTTCTCTGCGGGGAATTTATTAGGCAGAACCAATCGAGGAGACAGCGTATGGTTGTTCACCTTGTTGGATGACGAGCAGGAAGGGGGTATTGCCCGGGCGCAGGTAAATCCTTCTCAAGCCAATCCGGAAGGACGAGGCCTGTTCCGAAACACCTGCCAGTTTTGTCACGGACTGAATGGTGAGGGCGGGCATGATGGCATGCCGCTAGAAGGATTGGCCGCGTTCAATTCGACTTACGTGGCAGATATTATTCGCAATGGCCAGAACAACATGCCGGCATTCTCAACGATGTTTTCTACCGGCCAGATCAGGGCGCTGGCAGAACACGTGAGAACATTAAACCCCGACATATCCAATCGGAACAGTCGGTAGCCTGGAAGCGGTGGCTCGTGCCTATAAGAAGGATATCGATGAAGTGAACAAACTGGATATCGATCCGTTGCAATAAACAGGGACAGATTTAATTTCCCTTCGAAAAAAGAATTTGTCCCTATCTTTTCCTCTGTTACTGCCTAGTTGTTTCCCCGATATACGGCATGGGTTCGCCACAATTCCGGGAAGCCACAAGCCATTACAGCATCGAGGCCCGCTCCTACATTCAGGCCTTCTCTGGTAAGGTCCAGCCTTGCAGCCATTAAGTCCGCAGTCGCGGACACAGAACTCACTGTTACCGCTCCGCCTGCCCTTACTTGGCCTGTAGCTGCACTCTGAATAGGACCGAATGCACGGGTAGCAACCTGCATGAGTGTATTGTCTCCGCCACGTCTAAACCCTGCGGCAATTCCTTCGACGAAGTTGTAGGCATCGGCCTGAGTGTTACCTTCGTTCAAGAAACATAATCTTGATGACAGCAAGCTACTGTCGCCAGTAAAGACGTCACCGTCCGGAAGGTTCCGAACTAGCGAGACAGCGAGGGTATCCCCATTACAACTGAACATGTCCCGTGGTAGTGGTGTCGGTCGCACCCTTGGTGCGTTGCTGGATCTATTGGCACGAGCCTCTCCCTGGGAGATCATCTCGGCATAGGAAGTAAAATAGGTTGCAATCCTGAAGTCGTAGTTGTTAGCGAAGTTAGGGTTTGCGATTATCGGTTGACGAAAGAACACCAGGTTAGTGGAACCCCCACTTCGGGGATTGGCACGCGCCCACTCCACAACCTCACCCATGCTCACACCTTCATTCAAGTTGCAGGATACTGTAGACATCACAGTACCCACGGGCATTTGTTGTCCATAAGCGGAGAAGCTCAGCATTAAGGCCGCTACGAATAAGCCGAGTACATTTAATATTTTCATTTCTGTGATCCTCAGTTTTACGCTTACCTACAGGAACCAATGTCCCGGCGATAGGCAGGTAATTATTAGTATTGATAGATTGTCAGAACAGCTAAATACGAATGATCAGCTCGATAAGGTGGGGCTAAAGATCCACCACGACTACAAGCTAACACCTTGTCTATACAGTGTATAGGGAAGGTGAAGGCTATCTAGATTGATGACCACGCCTTCTTTAAATGGTTGAACAACACTACTCCGACTTTGGAACAAGCGAAGCCTTCGCAAGCTAATCCGGAAGGGCGAGGCTGGTGCCGGGATACCTCAAGCTTCGTACCCTATTTCTTCCCCGCAACGGTATAGAGAATGGCCCCAAGGAGGATCCAGGCCATGACGATGCCCCATTCCTGTGGCCATATCAGTGCCGCCGGGCTACCAGGCAGGTATAGCAGGCCTAGCCCAATTGACAACACTAACGCCAGGCGGCCCACCAGCTTGCCGTAAGGTACTTTATAGGGTCGCTCCAGCTCCGGCTCCTTTTGACGCAACACCAGGAACGACCAGGCCACCATGGCGTAGGCGATGACGATGCCCAGGCCGCCGGCATCTACCACCCAGACCAGGGCCGGTCGACCGAAGAAGGGACCGATAATTGATAATCCGCCGATCAGTAAAATGGCATTTTTCGGGGTGTGATACCTTGGATGCAGCCTGCCGAGAAATTCCGGTAGTAAGCCGGCACGGGCGAGGGCGTAGATTGCGCGACTACCGCCGAGGATGAAGGCATTCCAGCTGGTAATGATGCCGGCGAGACCGGCGATCAACAACACCGTGGCACCCAGTTCGCCGTAAATTTTTGCATTGGCTGCGGCCGTCACCACATCGGAAGCGGCGATGCTGGCAGCATCCAGTACCAGGCCGACACCGAGCACAATCAGGCCGTACCAGATGATCGCCAGGGCTACCGAGAGCATCAACACCGCGCCGATATCTCTGAAGGGCAGATCGATCTCCTCCGCCGCTTGGGGAATGGTATCGAAGCCGACGAACATGAATGGCACCATCACCAGCACCAGGGTCATGCCCGAGAAGCCGTCCTTCATCAACGGCTGCATATTACCGATCTCGCCGGTAAACAGGGCGCCGCTAACGAACAACACACCGACGATGAGAATTGCCAGCACCACCACGGTTTGCACCAGGGCCACCATGCGCACGCCGAGCACATTGAGAATGGTCATCAGCACCGCGCCGAATACCCCGGTTAACACCCAGGAGAGGTAAACATCCCAGCCAGCAATTTGCCACAGGTAGAATTTGTCGAGACCGGGTACTAGCGAATCCAGAACGGTTGGCAGCGCGACAGCCTCGAAGGTAACGACAGAAACATAGCCGAGTACAATTGCCCAGGTGCAAATAAAAGAGGCACCTGCCCCCAACGCGCGATGACTATATACGTGTTCGCCGCCGGCAAAGGGTAGTGCCGAAGCCAATTCGGCGTAGGTGAGACCGATCAACAGCATCGCCACGCCGCCCAGGAGAAAGGCGAGGATCGCACCGACCGTGCCGGCCGATTCGATCCAGGTTCCTGATAACACTACCCAGCTCCAGCCGATCATGGCGCCGAAAGCCAGGGCCAGAACTTCCTTGCGCCCGAGCACGCGTAAGAATTTTGTTTGTGGTGGGGTGTTATTCAACAGCTAACTTCCCTGTACGTCGCGGGGTAGCAGAAGTACCCCGGGCCATGGGCCAGGAGAGGAGAAGAGTAAACCCGTACTGGAGTAAAGTCTATGAGTACGCGGCTGGGCGCGATACAGCTTGGCAGGCTTGGAAAGATTGCAATACTGTGCAAGGGTATTGTTCGAGTGGCCAGATGAGCCATCCATCGCGGCAGGATTTGTCCCCCGGTGGTTAGCAGACTTCCAATATTTACGGTAAGATTCTGCGTTCCATGCCAATAACGCCATACGAGAAAAATCACTATGTCTTCCGTTATTTATCCCATTACCAATCTTAAGAATGTGGAACAGCTCAGCATCGCCAGAGGCGAAGGCGTCTATGTTTATGACGAGGCCGGCAATCAATACCTGGAAGGATTGGCGGGGCTTTGGTGTTCGGCGCTGGGTTATGGTAACCAAGAGCTTATTAGCGCCATTACCGAACAATTAAAGACGCTCTCCTACAGCCACATGTTCGGTGGCAGGACGCATCAGAGTGCAATCGACCTGGCGGACAAGTTATCGGAGATGGTGCCGGTAACAGACGCCAGAATCTTCTTCAGTAACTCCGGCAGTGAGGCTAACGATTCCCACATAAAAATGCTGCGCTATTACAACAATGTCACCGGTAATCCGCAGAAGAAAAAAATCATCGCGCTGGATCGTGGCTATCATGGGGTCACCCTTGCCAGCGCCGCGTTAACCGGTCTGCCGGTCATGCATACACATTTCGATATACCGATGGCGGCGCTGGGCATCCTGCGAGCCGATTGTCCCCATTATTATCGCTGCCATAACGAGGCTGAGTCGGAGAGCGAATTTGTCCGGCGCATCGTCAATAATCTCGAACAATTGATTCTGGCTGAGGGCGCCGACACCATCGCCGCCTTTATTGCGGAACCGGTCATGGGTGCCGGCGGCGTGGTGATACCCGCAGAGGGTTACTTCGCAGCAGTGCAGGGCCTGCTTAAAAAGCACGATATTTTATTCTGGGCAGACGAAGTGATCTGCGGTTTCGGTCGCACTGGCAACGACTTCGGATCGACCACCATGGGCATAGCGCCGCAATTGATGAGCCTGGCGAAACAGTTATCATCCGCCTATATTCCTATCAGCGCTGCCGTGATTCCCGGTGAAATGTACGAGGCCATGGTCGAACCCAGTGCCGAAGTCGGCATCTTCGGTCACGGTTACACGTATACCGGCCATCCAGTGGCCAGCGCCGCCGCGCTGAAGGCGTTGGAAATTTACCAGCGCGATAATTTGTATGAGAGGGCCGCCGCAACCGGGGTCTATATGCAGAGTCGACTTAGGGAGTTTGCAGAGCATCCCCTGGTGGGTGAGGTGCGAGGCGCGGGGCTCATCGGTGCGGTAGAACTGGTTGCGTGCAAAAAATCTGGAGCTGCATTCGCAGACGGTCGTGTCGGCGCCTTCGCCCAACGTAGTTGCCAGGACCATGGTTTGTTATTGCGAGCTGTTGCCGGCAGTTCCGTTGCATTCTGCCCGCCACTGATCATCACGGAATCACAGATCGATGAAATGGTCGAAAAGTTCAGCCTTGCGCTGGAGGCGACACTGGATTTCGCCCGGCAAGAAAATTTGTTGATTCAATGACTCTGAATAATCTCGTATGATCTAGTCCACACAGCCATGCCTACAGGTTTCATGTCATGAGAAAACCAATAATAAGTACCGTGTTCACATTGGCCGTGCTGGCGCTGATGAGTTGCCAGCCAGAGCAGCAGCAAGCCCAATCTGAAGAGACCCAGGAAGCGCGAACCGCGGTGGATCTGATTCTGAGCAACGGCAAGATTGTCACCGTAGATGAGGCTTTCACCATAGCCGATACCGTGGTGGTGAATGATGGGCGCATCCTCGAAGTGGGGGACGCTTCCATCGCCGACAAATACCAGGCAGCGACGCTGGTGGATCTCCAGGGCAAGACCCTCATGCCTGGCTTCATCGATTCCCATACCCACATCCGCGGCCGACCCCAGCGTTACATCGAATTGGGCGAAGTCACTTCAATTGCCGAGATGCAGCGACTGATTCGGATCAAGGCCGACGTGCTCGGTCCCCGCGAATGGATCACCGGCTATGGTTGGTCTGAAGACGTATTGGCAGAAGGACGTAAACCAGTGCGTCAGGACCTGGACGCTGCTGCGCCTAACAATCCAATTACCTTTACCCGCGCCGGTGGACACAGCGCCGTGGTCAGCAGCCTGGCGCTAGAACTCGCCGGCATCACCGATGCGACTCCAGACCCCGAGGGTGGTGTCATCGAGCGCGATGAAAACGGCGTTGCCAACGGCGTCATCAGAGAGCGGCAAGGTATAGTGGGTCGCCTCGTCCCGGATTCCACTTACGAAGAATTGATCGGGAGTCTGGCGCTCAATCTTAATGCCCTGCTGGCAAAGGGAATCACCAGTATTACCGATGCCTCCAAGAGCCCGCGTGACTTCCTCATGTACGAAGAGATATATGGTCGGCCCGGCGCGAAGCTGCCACGCTCCACCTTACAGTTTCAGTGGCGCAACCCGGAAGCCATCGAGGAATTGAAGACCCGCGTTGGTGATGGTAATGACTTCCTCAAGATCGGTCCGATCAAGATATTTGCCGATGGCGGATTTACCGGCCCGGCGGCATTCACCAACGAGCCCTATTTGAATCAGGGCGATTACCGTGGCTACCTGAATATGCCGGAAGAGGAATTGGTAGCCCTGATTAATGAGATTCACGATGCCGGCTGGCAGATGGGAATCCATGCGATTGGCGACGCCGCAATTGAGCTGGTGGTGGACACGCTCGCCGATGCGCTTACCCGTAATCCGCGGCAGGATCATCGTAATTATCTTAATCATTTCACCATGCGTCCCACCGATGCCACCATGGAGAAAATGGCGCTGCACAATATACTGATTACCCAGCAACCTAATTTTACTTACACCCTGGAAGGTCGTTATGTGGAGAACCTCGATGGCTGGCGTCTGGAACATAACAACCCGCTGCGTTCGCCCATGGACCACGGGATATTCGTCGCCATATCCAGCGACATATTGCCCATCGGACCTTTTGTGGGCATATACGCGGCAGTTACCAGAAAAGGCATGAGTGGTCGGGTGTTCGGGGCGGATGAAGCCATCAGCGTGGAAGAGGCGGTGAGGGGCTATACCATCAATAGCGCGTACATAAATTTCGATGAAGACATCAAGGGCTCGATCGAGCCGGGCAAACTCGCCGACATGATTGTGCTGTCGGCGGACATTTTGAGCGTCGATGCAGAACGCATCATGGATATTGAAATTGAACAGACCTATGTTGGGGGCGAACTGGTTTTCTCGTCTAACTAGAAATTCCATCACATAGCAGTTAGGACTCATTTCTCAAGGAACCACGGGGAGAAGTAAACATGTCAATAATCAAACCAATCAAGTTGATAATAGCCTGTGCCGCCGTCGCTGGATTCTGGCAGAGTGTGGGTGTTGCCCAGGCAGCGAACGACGACTTGCTGGCGAATTTGTCCCCGGTAAGTGATGCTATGCTGGCGGCGCCGCCTTCTAGTGACTGGCTCATGTGGCGTCGCACCTACGACGGCTTTGGCTTCAGCCCCCTCGATCAGATCACCAGAGCCAATGTCGCGGATCTGGAACTGGCGTGGACAGCGTCTTTGGAGAGTGGTTCCAACATAGCCACTCCCCTGGTCCACGATGGCGTCATGTATCTACTGAGCACCAGCGACACCATGCTGGCGATGGATGCCACTTCAGGTGAAC
This sequence comes from uncultured Gammaproteobacteria bacterium, assembly GCA_913054495.1. Lineage (GTDB taxonomy): Bacteria > Pseudomonadota > Gammaproteobacteria > Pseudomonadales > Pseudohongiellaceae > UBA9145. The sequence continues at coordinate 19,525 of CAJXIY010000052.1, forward strand.
TGTTGTGGCGTCATAAGCACGAAGGGGCAGGTATCGGCAGTGCCAAGATCGGCCTGGCGCTGCATGACAACAAGGTATTGATGCCCACGGGCGACATGCGCATGCTGGCGCTCGATAGCAAAACCGGCGAAGTCATCTGGAACACCGAGATCATCGCCACTCAATCTGGCCCCATTCCCTATTCTCTCAGAGCCGCACCCATCGTCGCCAATGGGATGGTAATTCAGGGTATCACCGCCACCATGATTCCGGAGGGTGGTTTTATCGTCGGTCTGGACCTGGCAAGCGGCGCCGAAGTCTGGCGTTTTCATTCCATAGCCAGACCCGATGCGGCCGGCGGCAATACCTGGAATGACCTGGAATTGGCTAAGCGCAGTGGCGGCTCGGTGTGGATACCGGGCAGTTATGATCCCTCTCTGGACCTGATTTATTTCGGTACAGCGCCCACCTATGATACCGGTTCACTGCTATATCCTGTGGACAAGCCTGGCATTAATACCGATGCGCTGTACACAAATTCAACCGTGGCCTTGCGTCCAAAGACCGGTGAG
>CAJXIY010000053.1 GCA_913054495.1 uncultured Gammaproteobacteria bacterium
ACTTTTTCACTCATTGGATTACCCCTTGTTATTTACTGGTTATCCTAAATTAGCTTTTAAGTATGGGGTTGGCAACTGTAATTATTATGGGAGGGGGAAAGGCTCCCCCGACCCAATATATCACCGCACCTTCAATGCGTTTCAGGGGGGGGTAAATCAGCCACAATCAGGCTAGAAAACGGCAGGGTGCGTTTGGAGTTTGTTTGGTACTGTGTTTGGTACTGAGGGTAAGTTCAATATAAATTATTGATATATAACTATTTTATATGTTTATTGGGTTCACGTAGAAGCCCCAGTGCATGCTAAATTGGTAGATCAAAATACCAGCGATGAATAAACCCATAGTTACGCCCTCCTAAGCCACTATACCAAACACTTCACAGGAAAAACGGGGACCACTGGATTGCGCAATCAAGGGGGTCAAATTTATTTTATTTTGGCCCTACCGTCCGGCGACAATCTGTCGCGAAAAATAGTTCTGTCCCTATTTACTAGTCGAATTGAGAAATCGTGGTGCGATGCAGCAGACGGTCATAGCCATCATAGCCACCCGTTGCCTTGTGCAATACACTGCGGTTGTCCCACATCACCAACATGTTCGCCTGCCATTTATGACGATACACGAACTGTGGGGATCCCTGATATTGATAGAGCTCATTCAAAAGCTGTTTGCTCTCATCTATTTCAAGCTCTTCAAATCTCTGGATATAACCCGCCGTGGAATAAATAGCCAACCTGCCTGTTTCTGTATGCGGGCGGATCAGAGGATGAGTCTGTGTGCGCCTGGCTTCATCTGAGACTTTGATATCCATGCTTCGCCCGCTGTTCTGTTTGAGTTCATCGCTGTAAATACCCTCTGGAGAGTATGCAGAGGCCGCTGAATGAACGGCCGTTAAGTGTTCAATTTTGCTTTTAAGCAAAGGCAGCAGTTCGTCAAAAGCTTTGTGTTGATTTGCAAAAAGCGTATCACCACCAACCGGAGGAATCTTAATACCATACAAGCAAGTACCAATCGGGGGCTTAACTTGGAAGCTCCAATCGGTATGCCAGTTCTCTGCAAACAGCGGGGTCTTTTCTTTCGCATCGCGCCGTATTGCCGCAACGTGATTGTGTTCCTCAATAGGATCGAAGAACGGGTCATCCCCAAAATGACCAAAACTTAAGGTGAAACGCGCGAGATCCGCAGGGTTTAGCACTTGTTTCGGAAACACTAGCACATGGTTTTGCAACCAGGCCTGGCGAATATCCACCACCGCTTCATCCGAAAGTTTTGACGACAAATCAATACCGGTAATTACGGCCCCACAAGGAGCATCGATTGGACTTACTTTTACCATAGTGATTTAAATAGGGGTCAGACTACGTTTATGGAAATAGGGGTCTCACAATTACTATCATTCTTTTTGCCCCAGAGCAGCTCGTGCTTCCTGGGCACGTTCGCCGCGAAGGGCTCCCACCATACTGTAGTTGCCCTCATGGCAGCTATACTCGTAGATATGTCCGCTATCGTCTCGGGTAAATGAGAATTCACCGCGCCAGGGCTCGGTGTAATAGACAGGATCATCTACGGTGTACTGATAAAACAGCTCGGTTTCCGACACCCGGGTAAAGCGCTCAGTCACACGGGCGTCAGCGCTGATTAACATGGGCCGACCCATGGTTGCACGGGCTGGATTAATACTACTGTAGTGCGCGGTTTCTACCACCAGCGTGTCGCCTTCCCAGTGACCGATGGAATGCCCTTCCAGGGTTCTGATGACATCTGGCCGACTCTGTCCGTCCATGTGAATGACGCGTAGAGGATTGACTTCCTCACTCATCAACGCGATCGTGTCAGCAGTCTGTACTATGCCGTGAAACAGTTGATATGCAAAGGCTCGCATGGGCGGGGCACCCCATGCCTCGGTGCAGCGCTCCACGCCAGGTCTCTGCTCAGGGTGATCGAAACCGGTGCCGTCGAAGTATTGGTAGGAAGACATTTGAATACCGAGTTCGTTGTACGGCAGCACGCCATTCTCTGGGTAAACAATGACCGAGCTACGATATTCACCTTTTACCATGACCAGTGTCGGTGCACCAAGACGGTCAATATCCGGGTCGGTATTCCCCTCAAACGCTTGATGGACAGCCTGAGCGAATCCCGTCGCCTGCTCCGGTGACAATATCAGGGGGAGGCCTTCAGGGCGTTCCAGCATGGTATTGAACCGGGTACTCCATACACCCTGTAGGTCGGGTTGACCGTGCTCTGTTCTCGGCGGAACGTAAGTGTCCGCTGACTGGGCGAAGCTCAATGAATTGCAAATACAGGCAGTTAGTGCGATAGCGAGGGCGCGAATGTACATATAGATATCCTCGGAAATATTGGGGACAGATTTATTTTCTACTCTCTTCCAAAAATAAATCTGTCCCTATTTATTCCATCAAGCACTGCGCTTCTTAATTGCGCTAACCAGTGCGTCGAGTTCGGCGGTGGTGGTATACACATTCGGTGTGACCCGCACACCCCTGACTCCGGGCCGATCGATTCCGGTCGTAAATATTCCGTAATCATTCATCAGCGCGTCCGCAAGATCGCCTGGTGCTATGCCTGCAACGCCCACGTTGCCGATGCCGCCGTGTCGGCTCAATTCCACCGGTGTATTCACAATAACACCCGGATGATCGCGTAACTGACTGGTCCAGTAATGTTGCAGATACTGTAGTCTCGCGGCCTTGCGATCAAGACCCATCGCGTTCTGATATTCGATCGCATTCAGTATCGCCAGGTCAGTATGCACCGGATGTGTGCCGATGTGATTCAGCCGACGCATGTCATTGGGCCCGAGATCGCGCTCTGCGAATAACGGCCACACACTGTCGATTTTCTCTTTCTTGACATACAACATGCCCGAACCCAGCGGCGCGCTTAACCACTTGTGCAGGCTGGTTCCATAATAGTCACAATCGAGGTCTTGCATCTGAAATGTGATGTGTGAAAACGCATGGGCGCCATCTACCATGACCTCGACGCCTCTTGCGTGCGCCATATCAACGATCTTGCGAACCGGCAATACCTGCCCGGTGATGTTCACCATGTGGCAAACCATCAATAGTCGGGTCTTGTCAGTTATCGCTGCGGCATAAAGGTCGACGATTTCTTGATCATCTCTGGGATGATTCGGCACAGACACCAATCGATTAACCGTACCGAAACGTCTCGCAATAAATTTGAAATGATTGAGCATGGCGCCATAGTCCTGCTCCGCCATCACTGCCTCATCACCCGCCTGCCATTCCAGGCCGCCAATTATAAGATCCAGTGATTCGGTGGTATTCCGCGTGATGGCGACTTCTTCGGCGCTGCAACCAACAATCTCGGCCACCTTCCCGGCGACCCTATGCTTGTTCTCACCCTGCACGGTGCGCATATAGTACGAGCCTTCGTAGTTAATGCTACGCATATGCTCGACCAGGTGATCCATGGTCTGCCGGGGCATGAAACAGTAATAACCGTTTTCGAGATTGATGTAATCCGGCTTGAGATCATAGTCGCCGCGCACCTTGAGCCAGAAATCCTCGTCAACCGCCAGGTCGGCCGGCGCGAGATGCTCCACAGCAGCAACAGCTCTGCGCAGATGAGCGAAACTTAATGGTGCCGCAAGACCCATTAAACCGGCTTTTTTGAGAAATGATCGCTTGTCCATGACAGGCCTCTTGTGGCTGTAGTTGCCAGGCCGCAGGCTATTTCCTGCTTCTTCGAAATAGGGGACAGACCACGTTTTTCACTACTGAATCAGATAAATTGCTGTTCCAGCAGAAAAACGTGGTCTGTCCCTCAAATTTCAGTCGTTACCTGCCACTGCCCGCGTCAATTTTTCTTTGCGTTCGGCAAGCAACTTTTCATAGCCCTCGTCGTCAAGATGCGTCACGGCAATCCAGGCATGGGTCATCTCATCGGCAGTGCGACTGCCGCCGACAACCCATTGGTCGGGATCCGGGTTGTTAGGATTGGCAGCGGTATTGTCATACCATTGCTTCAATACCAGCACGTCGCCCTCAGGTAAAAGTGGTGCCACGTCCGGCTCATAGAGGTGACTGTGGTGCCAGGTCGCGCTCCAGTTGGAGATCTGGCTGATCGCTTCAATCTCCCCAGTGGTAGGGTGAAAAATTTCCAGTGAAGCCGCAACCAGGCGTAGATGACCGTGGGGTTGAAAGCTGTCTATTCTCACTGGGTGGTCAAAGGAATGAAATCCCTGGGTCATCTGATAGCCGTTGGGTGGGATCACAAGCTTCACTTCACGCTCGCTGCGCTCGAATTGGATACTGTATTGGCGCAGATCCTGGGAGTAGCCTACTTCTTTTTCATAACCGAGGGGGTGCAACCACAGGCCAATTTCCACCACGTTGTCTTCGATAACTGTGCCGGGCGCAATTGACCCCAGTCCACCGGGAAACATATGAATACCCCAACGCACCATCGAATTGGACGGCAGGGTTCGGCAGACATCTGCTGGAACCAGCTCACCCCATTTCCCCATGGCATATTCGGTTAGCTGACTATGTCGCTCGAGTTCGCCTTCCTCATTAAATACTTCGATGGAAGAGTTTGCATGGTGGACGACCGATTTGGCTTCACCTCTTGGTTTGACCTGGATTGCCTTGATGCAACGATCGGCAGTGACGCCGCTGGGCACGTAATGATTGTCCCATATATCATTGCCGTCGGCTGGAATGTCTATAGGGATGGAGGCAATGACCAGGTCTGGCGCGCCTAATTCCGCGACGAAATTCCATTCACTGGGGTCACCAAGCTCTGGCGCTAGCAATGGACTATCAGGATCTCCCAAGGGCGCGCCCTGATTTACCCAGGCGACGAGCGTGTCGATATCCGCTTGCTGCAGACGCCAATCACCCTGTAAATCCTGTATGCCTATGCCCTGATCATAAGCGTAGGGAGGCATCTCACGATTCGCTACTTTGAATTGAATCAGGGGCGCCCAGGGACGCACCTGCTCGTAGCTCTCGAATTGCATCGGGCCAATGCCGCCTTCGCGGTGACAAACCACGCAATTCTCGTTGATGATGCGGCCGGCCTCGCCGTTGTACGTGACCACGGGCTCCGTATGCTGTGCCTGTACAGTTGCGGCCAGGAGCGTGGCTACAGCGATGCCAAGAAACTTGTGAGTATTATTCATGGCTTCGATACTAGCATAAATGGAGACAGACCAGGTTTTTCGATCACATAGAGGGGCTTGCTGCTGCGCTAACAGAAGAACGTGATCTATCCCCTATTCTTTTGGTAGATCGCACGGGTCCACTGAAGACAGGTTTGCTGTTCCCATTGCTTACAAGCAGCAGCGACCTTCGGGCCTATCTGGATATCACCGTAGGCAGGATGTTGCTCGGGTTGAACTAGCGGTGCCAGCAAACTGGCCGCGGTGATATCGACCCGTGATAACGTGTCACCCGACAAAAAAGATCGACCGTCGGCCAACAGACCGTCCAACCATTCCATCTCTGTTACCACCAATTCCCTGGATTGCATCCCCTGTTCGGGACCGAGGTCCATGCCCTTAATCATCCGTTTTCGAATGCCGCCCCAGGCTGCCGTAACCAGCCACCTTTGAAGGAGCGTTAAATCTCTGGTGAAAATGGGTCGCACAGATTGTGGATAGTCCACCAGTGCTTCGGAATAGTAGAAGCGCCGGACATGCACGCCGAGAACATCGTCCAGTCGCCGTTCCATATCCAGCGCCTGTTGCTGGTTTATCTGTGGTGCCAGCGACCTGGCATCGGCTGCTTTATTGGCTTCGGCCCAATCGATGATGGCGGATGAACCCTGGATAAATTCCTGATCGCCCTGGCCCGACAACACCAGTATGGGCAGGGAGGAACCCGGTGCTCCCAACTTCTTCGCGAGCTGGTGGTGTACACCGGGGGCAATATGCTTGACAGCATAGTTCACGCCCAGATAATCCAGCGCCCAACGCGCCTTCTCACAATAGTGTGAGATCGCAAATACAATCAGTGTGGGTGTGGCCATGTTCAAATTATAGCAGGGGACAGACCAAGTTTTTCACTACCGAGATAGGTCGACGGCTTCACCAAACGAAAAACGTGGTCTGTGCCTTTTTATTCAACTAAGATTGGCTGAAATCAGACAAGACTCTCACATGAAAATCGGCGTACTCAAAGCAGACGACGTTCGGCCCGAGTTGGTAGATCACTTTGGGGAATACCCGGAGATGTTTCGTGAAATATTGCTCGCTGCCGATCCGAATGTAGAAATTATCAGCTACGAGGTCATGTCAGGTGAATATCCCAGCGACATCGATGAAGTCGATGGGTATGTGATTACCGGCAGCAAGCTGAGTGTCTATGATGATGTCGATTGGATCAAACAACTCGGACAATTCGTGCAGCGTTTACATCAGGCAAAGAAAAAGCTGGTGGGCATTTGCTTCGGTCATCAGATGGTGGCGCATTTTCTAGGCGGTCGAACCGAGAAATCTGACAACGGCTGGGGGGTTGGCGTGCATCGATCGGAATTCACAGAGGCCGCAGTAAAATATGGTGAGGCAGGATCTACCTTTAATCTGGTTTGCAGCCATCAGGACCAGGTCGTTGAACCCGCCCCATCCAGTGTGGTGCTGGCAAGCAGTGATTTCTGCCCTTTTTCAATGCTCCAGATCGAAGATCATATACTGACCTTGCAAGGCCATCCGGAATTCAAACGCGAGTTTTCTCGATCTCTGTTGGAATTGCGACGCGAGGTTTTTGGTGAATCCCGTTATGAGCAAGGCCTGGAGTCGCTTGCACACGCAACAGATGCCTATCAAGTGGGCAAATGGATGACAGATTTTATCTCGTCAGAGGTGCCTTAATAGGGCTGATCGCCATAGATGGTGATTCGGTGCAGCTTCCGATGTGCCGGAAAGTAGTCATTGATGGGTTTGTGTTGGGTGCTGCGATTGTCCCACAGTGCAATACAATCCGGTTCCCAACTAAACCGGCAAGTGAATTCCGGCGTGGTGATGTGTGCAAATAAAAAGTCCAGCACCGCTCGACTTTCCTTTTTCTTCATGCCGACGATGTGAGTAGTAAACAAGCTATTGACGAATATTACTTTCTTGCCACTTTCCGGGTGAGTGCGAATCACCGGGTGCTCAACCGGTGGATTGTCTTCGACTGCCTGCGCGAGACGTTCTGCTCCACCCGGTTCCTCGAGGCTTTCTTTGAAACCAAATCGAAAATCATGTACTGCCTTGAGCCCGTCCAATAATTGCTGCATATGACTGGAAAGATCTTCATACGCTGCAGTCATGCTCGCCCACAGGGTGTCACCGCCACGCTCGGGAATAATTTTCGAACGCAGAACCGTAGCCAATGGTGGATGCAGGCGAAATGTCATGTCGCTGTGCCAGGCTTCGATCTTGGTAGGTTCTTCGGCTGTGCTTTCCAGGATAGTAATTTCCGGAAATCCCTCGACGGTGCCGTAGGCGGGGTGGGTCTGCAAGGGACCAAAGGACTCGGCCAAGGCTTTTTGTTGAGCCGGCGTAACGTCCTGGTCACGAAAGAAAATGACTTCGTGCTCGACCAACAATTTACGGATCTGTTCGTAATCGACGGCCGAAGGTTCCTGAGTAAGATCGATTCCCTCGATCTCTGCACCGAGAGCGCCCGCCAGTGGTTTACTCGTAATCATGTGTTCCTCATCGAATTCAGAATGGTCTTGGCTATGGTCATTCATCAACTGACTGCCAGACACAATTGTAAATCATACACTCTTTTTCATTCAACACGGCCATTCCAAACTCAGTGTAATATTCAACGGATATCCTACAGTGATTGCTATGGCACGCAGCAAGCAATTTAATTGTAAGGTAGACTAGCCACATGCCATTAGTTCAGCGCTTTTTTGCAAGCCTGCTCATGCTGCCCGTTACTCAATCAGCGTCTGCCGCTTCGATCGATGAAACCGTAGAACTCTGGGTTCGCCCGATCACTACGGCGCTGTCGTCTGTGGTTTTCTTCGAGATAAATTTCTTCGGCCAGGCGACGCCACTCATCGTGCTGTGGTTGGTCGCCACCGCGCTGTTTTTCACTTTGTATATGGGCTTTATAAATATTCGTGGATTCGGTCAGGCCGTCAGGCTGATTCGAGGTGACTACGCAGACCCCGCTGCCGAGGGTGAAATCTCACATTTTCAGGCAGTATCCACTGCGATATCCGGCACCGTGGGCATCGGCAACATCGGCGGCGTCGCCGTGGCGATTGGTATAGGTGGCCCCGGGGCGGCGTTTTGGTTGCTACTGGCAGGGTTCCTGGCCATGTCGACCAAACTGGTTGAGTGCACATTGGGTGTCAAGTACCGCAAAGTTAACCCCGACGGTTCGGTCTCTGGTGGTCCCATGTATTACCTGGAGAAGTTGTTAGCCGAGCGTCACTTTCCCAGAGTTGGCAAGCTTCTCGGGGGCTTCTACGCCTTGGCCCTGGTCATTGGTTGTTTCGGCATTGGCAATATGTTCCAGTCGAATCAGGCCTATGTACAGTTCGTCAATATAACCGGTGGTGAGCAAAGCTTCTTCGGCGAACGCGGTTGGTTATTCGGCTTGATGATGGCGCTCACGGTTGGCGCCGTGATCATTGGCGGTATCCGCTCGATTGCCAAGGTCGCGAGCAAGATCGTGCCGTTTATGGGGATTCTCTATGTGGTCTCTGCCCTGGTGATTCTCATCATGAGTGCAGAGCATTTGCTGGGGGCTATTTCACTGATACTCAGTGAAGCCTTTTCCACTCAGAGCGTGACAGGGGGAATGGTCGGTGCACTGGTGGTGGGGTTTCAGCGCGCGGTGTTTTCCAATGAAGCCGGCATCGGCTCCTCGTCTATCGCTCACTCTGCTGTGCGAACTGACGAACCAGCTTCTGAAGGACTGGTTGCTTTACTGGAACCTTTCATAGATACCGTGGTGATCTGTACGCTAACTTCCCTGGTCATTGTTGCCACCGCCTACCCCGCCGGATTAATGGACTCCGGGCTGGAGGGAATAGAACTTACCTCAGCCGCATTTGAACATCATATAAGTTGGTCGCCTTACCCTTTAGCACTGGCTGGACTGCTGTTTGCTTTCTCAACAACACTGGCATGGTCTTACTATGGATTACAGGGGTGGATCTATTTAGTAGGTGATTCTTCCCTCGCACAACTCGGCTTTAAGGTGGTGTTCTGTGGCTTCATCGTGCTGGGTTGCATGATCCAGTTAACTGCTGTTCTGGATTTTTCCGATGCCATGGTTTTCCTGATAGCGATTCCCAATATTATCGGCTTGTATTTCTTCGCACCGCTAGTGAAACGGGAGGTTAATCAGTACCTGGAAAAAATCCGCAGCGGTGAAATAAAGAAGACAGGATAACCGGAAAAGGGGGTCAGGTCTTGCACGATAGCGTGAGATTTTGTGAGTGCGAACACGCAAGACCTGACCCCATATCTTCTTTTTCTATAAACGTGGTTTGTGCCCAATTCTTAGTGCAGTATGAGATTCCACTCAACTAGTCTGAAGTGCATCCCTATGTGGTCTCAAGCCTCTCGGCGACTCACCAATTTTCTAGGCTTTTCATTCCTCGCCCTGTGTATTTCATTGCCCTGGATTGTGCAGCCATCGGTTTTCGCTCAGACCGAATGGCAGAACCCGGATGTGGGCTGGTTGCAAGAGGTTATGCCTGCTGCTGACAGATTTTCCAGCAAGCAAGGTGAGCCGCCTGTTTTCAGAGCCTTTAAAACAGCAGCAGAAAATGCGGAGCCGGAACTGATCGGCTATGTTTTTACCACACCGGATTTACCGCCGGTACAGCTTGGTTTCAGCGGTCCCATCGATACGCTGGTGGGCATGGACTTGCAGGGAAGACTCACCGGAGTCAAGATTCTGCACTATCGGGAGTCTTACCGGACTTTACGCGGCGATTTCATTGAGGATTCGGGTTTCCCTGAGCAATTCAGAAACAAGACCATCGAAGAAGAATTTCGTGTCGGCAGAGACATCGATGGCATGTCACGGGCCACAATTTCCAGCTGGGCCGTTGCTAGAGGCATACGTAATGCAGCTCGCCGGGTCGCCACAACGTATCTTGCTGATTCCACATTCGTGGCCGAAGCAAACTTCGAGACAGAAGCGCTGTTTTCACTGCAGCAGAAATCCTGGGAGGAATTGATAGAGAGTGGTTTTGTAAAACAACTTAGTGTCCCTCTCGATGATCGCACTGAATTGCGTCTCTTCGTGGCCTACATGGGCCACTACCGGCTCGGTGAATTATTAGTAGGTGCGACGGATTATTCCAACGCCGATCGGGAAGCCAGCATTCGTGTTGACGAAGGCAGTATGCTGTTGATTGGTATCGGTGGGAACGCCCCGAGGCTGCGACAGCTGAGGTTGGCGGTGCTGCAAAACGGTAGCGTTTATCCAAATCGCAGAAATCGGTTTGTCTTCGCTGGCAGCGGCAAGGAAGGCAAGATTGCGGGCCAGGTTCAGTTCGCCGCTGTGATGATTCTCGATCCTGCAATAGATATTGCCCAGCCTTTCAGTGTCATCTACGATACCGGTCCAATTACGGGTGAATTCTCAGAATTCGTTAGTGTTGACTACCAGTTAGCTCCTGAGGTGTTGGCTCTGATCCAGGGGCCGACGCTGCCAGACGAACTCTCAGCAGCAGAAGGAATGGCGAGTAGCGACTTGACTGAATCGGCAGAGGAGCCCATCGCCAGCTGGATTGCTCGAAATCTATGGTCAGGATTGATCGCATTGGTACTGATTTTGATTTTAACGATTGCGACAATTAGGCGCAAAGGGGTGAATTGAAAAGAGGACAAATAAATGGGGACTGACCACGTTTTCCCTTAGTACAATTGTTAACCTATCTCGGTAATTGAAAAACGTGGTCTGACCCCAAATTATACCCTAGACTGTCGCACAATGATGATCCTCGCGACCATGGCACCCGCGTTTCAGAAGGCGGTGCCGCCACCAGCAAATTCAGAATTTATCCAGGGAGCAGGCGATGAGCAGCAATTCAGATTTTAACTACAACAGGGAATACCGTGGCAGAGTCAAAGCCGCCGTCCTGGACTGGAGTGGCACCACCGCCGATGCCTACGTGATAGCACCTGCCGTAGTCTTCGTCGAAGTATTCAATAACCAGGGTGTTGAGATCAGCATGCTGGAGGCACGTGGCCCCATGGGTTTGCGCAAGGATCTCCACATCAAGGCGCTCACCGAAGACCCGGTAATCCGGGAGCGATGGAATTCAATCAAGGGTGGCTATCCCACCGATGATGACGTCGCCCACATGTTCAAAGAGTTCGTACCTGCGCAGTTGGCTTGCCTTCCCCAGTACACAACTCTGCTGCCTGGCGTCGCGGAAGTGACCCAGCAATTGCAAAAAGACGGCATCAGGCTTGGGGTATCTACCGGCTTCCTGCGCTCGATGGTAGATGTTTTGCTAGCGGATGCCCGCAAGCAGGGATTCAGTCCCGATGCCACGGTCGCCGGTGATGAGGTGGTAAATGGTGCGCGCCCGAAACCGCATATGGTCTACAAGAATCTGGACCTGATGGATATCACCACCATCCAGTCGGTGGTAAAAGTCGATGACACCGCCTCCGGGGTGGGCGAAGGCCTGAATGCGGGATGTTGGGCGGTGGGTGTGGCGCGTTACAGCAACTACTTGAACATCAACAGTATCGACGAAGCGAACAGCCTTGCCGAGGCAGAAATTGAGCGCCGCACGGAACAAACACGGGAGATGTTACGCAAATCCGGTGCCCACTATGTGATCGATAGCATCGTAGATCTGCCTGCAGTCATCGATGACATCAATGCCCGCCTCGCTCGCGGCGAGAGACCCTAGACCCGGTAATGGCGAGTCCAGAATTTCCAGAAAACCCCTATCTCCTGCTTACTCCCGGCCCGCTGTCGTCCAGTCAGACCGTAAAATCCGCGATGTTACAGGACTGGTGTACCTGGGATAGGGACTACAACAGCATGGTCCAGGAGATACGCGCTGAACTGGTGTCGTTGGCTACCAGTAATCTGGATTGCACTGCGGTGTTGATGCAAGGAAGTGGAACATTCTGCGTGGAATCCGTGATTGGTACGGCGCTGGGTAAAGAAGACAAATTTCTGGTGCTGGCTAATGGTGCTTATGGCTCCCGTATGGCCGAGATTGCCAGATATCTGGATATTGCCCTGACTGTAATCGATTTCGGTGAAACTGGCGCTATAGATCCCAGGCAGATAGAGGCCGCTCTGCAAGATGACCGGGCAATCACAACTGTTGCTGTAGTGCATTGTGAAACCACTACCGGCCGGCTCAATGACATTGTGGCCATCGGTAAACTGGTAAAGTCGTTTGACAAAACCTATATCGTCGACGCCATGAGTTCCTTCGGCGGCATGGCTATGTCCATGGAGGAAATGCAGGCGGATTATCTTGTCAGCAGTGCGAACAAATGTATTCAGGGCGTTCCCGGCTTTGGCTTTGTCATCGCCAGAAGAGAAGCAATCGAGTCCACAGCCGGGCAAGCCCGCTCGCTGAGCCTGGATATGTACGAGCAGTGGCGCACCATGGAGCGAGACCAAGGCAAATGGCGCTTTACCTCGGCGACTCACGTGGTTCACGCCTTTTCCCAGGCGCTGAAAGAGTTGCGAGAGGAAGGTGGCATTGCAGCCCGCGCCGCCAGGTATTCTGAAAACCAGCGCCTGCTGGTTGACGGCATGCGCAAACTGGGTTTTGAGTGTCTACTGCCAGATGACTGTCAGTCCCCGATTATCACTGCCTTCATCAGCCCCCAACATCCGGGATATCGTTTCGAAGAGTTCTACCTGGCGCTTAAGGACAGAGGCTTCGTGATCTATCCAGGCAACGTGACGGAAGTCGATACATTTCGTATCGGAAATATCGGCGAAGTTTACGCTGACGATATCCATCGTCTGCTCAAAGTTGTCGCGGAATTACAATAAGGAATATTGGGGGTCAGGTCCAATCAGGATGATAATTCCCGGAACGGAAGGCGTGGACTTGATTGAATATAGCTATTAGTCTTCCAATATTCACTAACCCACCCTGGCCAGACAGGCACGCTGAAATAAAAGGGAGGAAGAACTGAAAAATGCATGATCGTAGCCATATTTTTTCTGCAGGATTCCCTCACATAAATTCTGTGTCCTGGATTCTATGGGTCTCGATTTTGTCGGTCTCTATTGTGACTTCGGTGGCTGCGCAGGAACAGGATCAGTCAACTGTCATTTACGATATGGCGTATTTTGCGCAATACAGCCCGGTTACCCTGACTGATATGATCCGCAATATACCCGGTGGCGCGTCCATTCTAGGTCGTAGAGGTGGATCACGAGGCAACAATAACCGGGGTTTTGGCTCCTCCGATGTGCAGGTCCTGATCGATGGCCGCCGTATGTCCGGCAAGGTGAATAACATGTCCACAGCCCTGGCGCGAATTCAGGCTGCACAGGTCGAAAGAATTGAACTGATCCGGGGCAACGCGGAAGGTCTCGATATTCGCAATGAAGGGATTATTTATAATGTGATTCTGCGAGAGGGGGCAAACGATTCATCCTCCAGTTTCCTGGATGTCGGTGTCACTAATATCGATGAGATGTCGATGGAGCCAAAGGTATTGGCCTCATTTAATGGTAGTAGCGGACTGCTTGATTACGGTCTCAGTTACCAGTACGACACCCGCCCGCGGCTCAGAAATGTTAACGAGGATGTATTGAATCCAGATCGTACGCCCAATCAGTTCCGTGCACTGGTTACAGAAGAAGAGGAAGCGAACCATATCTACACCGGTACGCTCGGTTACGAATTCCTAAATGGTACGCGTCTGCGTTTGAATGCACTGTATTCCGATAATGAAAAAATTGAAGATAGATTGGAGGACCAGTTCCTTGTCGGTAGCGGTGCTGCCCAGGATCCGTTTGCGATTGAAGACAGTGACTTCAGCTTCGAGAATCAGGAATTTGAAATTGGCGGCGATCTGGAATTCGATGTGGGAAACATTGGTCGGCTTAAAACGCTGTTCGTCGTGAATCGCACCGAGAACAGGGATGAAATTGTCCAGGATACGATAGCCAATGGCGCCAGCACTCGCTTGTTCTCAAGCATCGCCGATTATGATGAAGGCGAAACCATTGTGCGCTCTGCCATGACCAGTAATTTTGGCCGCCATACCCTGGAATATGGCGCCGAGGCCGCCTTTAACACGCTGGATAGAACCTTTGCCTTCAATGACGATCCGCTGGAAAATGCCATCGTCGAGGAAGATCGCTATGAACTGTTCGTCACTCACAGCATTCTCCTGACAGATAAGATCAGCCTGCAATCGGCCCTGACCGAGGAGTTCTCTACTATATTTCAAGACCGGGAGGGTGAGACCAACGAACGCAGTTTCCGGTATCTAAAGCCGCGTGTTGAACTTCGCTATGATCTGACTCCGTCCGACCAATTCCGACTGCTAACAGAGCGTACTGTAAGCCAGCTTAATCTCAATGACTTTGTTGCCAGCCGTAATGTCGAGGACGATATCATCAATTTCGGTAATCCGAACCTGGAGCCGGAGTCGACCTGGTCCTATTCCCTGGGTTATGAACGACGTTTTGCCAATGATGGTGGCTCATTAGAATTGGAGGCTCTGTATGAGAGTATTTCTGACCATATCGACAAAATTTTGATTGGAGAGGATGACTCTGGTGTTGGAAATATAGGTTCTGCCTGGAGATGGAACTTCAAGGCTGATCTAAATACCCGCTTTGGCTTTATTGGTTTTCCGTCTGCGGTGTTGACGTTCTCGTACACCTATGGGGAATCAGAAACCACCGATCCGTTCACGGGAGAAAAGCGCCCAATTCGTAGATCAACCCCCCATTACATCAGGGTGAGTTTCCGCCATGACGTGGAGAATACTAACTTCGCCTATGGCTTCAGTACTCACCGGCGCAGTGGTCAGGAACGCCAGGATGTATCCTTGTACGAGATAACCGATTACGAAATTCATTTGTCCAGCGCCTTTGCCGAATATAACTTCAGTTCCAATATCAGGGTTCGTTTTGAAGCGGCGCATTTTCTAAATGAAGATGGACGCACGTTCGACAAAACTTTTTATGACGGCAATATTGCCGATGGTGTTATCAGGCGGGTAGATATTCAGGATAGTAGGGTAATACCCGACTATGTCCTCAGCCTGCAGGCAACGTTTTAATAAAAATGAGACCAGAGTAAATATATAGTACTGTATAATTACTCTGACCCCATTTATATGACCCCATTTATAACCCCAGGGAGGAGACTGCTGTGAGCCGAGAGCAAGAACAGGATTTGTTCGGCCGGGCCAAATCAGATCGTCCGGTTGATGATAGAGTTAGTCGACGTGACCTGCTGGTCGTCGGCACCGCAGCGGCAGCAACACTCATGCTATCCCCAGCTGTATTGGCACAATTGGGCCGATCAAAATTCCGACGGATTCCACCCCAGTACATCGCCGCTCTGAGTGATCCCCAGGCACACTCCGGCAGCAATGCCCAGGAATGGGGTTTATGGCGCAAAGACCCCGGTCCCCGCGGTGTTGATCTGGATGACTATGACAGATTGCAGGCCAACGGCGGTGTTGCCCCGGCAAAATGGACCTTCGATAACGAGGATTGGTGGTTGGAGGAACACGGCCTGATTATGGAACAGCCTGAATTTCCTCTCCCTGCTGGCCTTTATCTGGTCACGGGTGACCGCCGGGCTCAAGCTGCGCTGACTGTGCATCCCATGGCCAGCGACGGTACTCAGAAGTGGGAGTTAGACAACGACGCGTCGATCTATGACGTGACCCATCTGCGCTGCCGTTCCGGCCGTTACACACCGGCTACCGACGGCAATGCATCGTGTTCCCCCGCCAACGCTAAGAAGTCGGACTTTCCTGTTAGGCCGGGGGCGACCATGCCTGGGGTTGATGGCTGTAGTAAGCAGGATTATTCGGTTTTGATCGTGATTGGACTTGGGTAGGGCGTTTAGGGGCAACCTGACCCCTTTTGTATAACTTGGTTACTGCTAAATAAATGGGGACAGACCACGTTTTTCTGTCTTTGACGCCAACTATCTTGCTTAACGACCAGAAAAACGTGGTCTGTGCCCATTTATTTGGAAAGAAGTGGTTTGTCCCTATTTTTTTCTGGCATATTCTAGAAAATAATTGATTGCTTCCGGATTGCGCATCGCACCCAAGTTCGCCGCTCGATCGACCTCCATGCCAAGCAGGATTTTACGAATGGGCACTTCCATCTTTTTACCACTTAGGGTGTAAGGCACTTCATCAATCGTCAGCATTTCATTGGGCACGTGGCGCGGTGAAACATCGCGGCGTAGCTTATTGCGTATTCGGGTTTTCAGATCTTCATCCAGGTTCGCTCCCTCTCTTAATACCAGAAACAGTGGCATGAATGAATCCCGACCGTGGAACTCCAGGTCGATAATCAGGCTGTCGAGTATTTCATCGAAAGATTCCACCACCCGATATATCTCGCTGGTTCCCATGCGGATGCCCTGGCGGTTTATGGTTGAGTCGGAGCGGCCGAATATCACGCAGCCACCACGATCGTTAAATCGAATCCAATCGCCATGGCGCCAGATGCCAGGATACATGTTGAAATAACTTTCTGTATACAGCGTCATGCCTTCGTCATTCCAAAAATAGAGTGGCATGGACGGCATGGGGTCGGTGATAACCAGTTCCCCAAGCTCATTCCTTACCGGCTTGGCTTCCTCATCGAAAGCCTGCACATTGGCGCCAAGGGACGCGCCCTGAATCTCGCCCGGGTAGATCGGCAATATGCGCGCACCACCGACAAAGGCGGTACAAAGATCGGTGCCTCCACTGAGCGACTCCAGCGCCAGATCCTTATTGATGTTTTCATAAATCCATCGGAACCCATCAATGGACAAGGGTGATCCAGAGGAGCCGACTGCACGAATCGCACTCAGGTCATAGTCCTGATTAGGGTGAATACCGGCCTTCAGGCACGCACTTATAAATGCCGCCGAAGTACCAAAATAAGTCACACCAGCTTTCTCTGCCAGTTCGAATTGCACACTCATGCTCGGGTATGCGGGGCTGCCGTCGTAAATTACCACCGTCGCCCTGGCAAACAAGGCACCGACCAGATAGTTCCACATCATCCATCCCGTGCTGGAATACCAGTAGAAACGATCACCGGGTTTTATATCATTGTGAAACACCAGTGCTTTGCAATGTTCCAGCACGATACCCCCGTGGCCATGCACAATGGGTTTAGGCAAACCGGTGGTGCCCGAGGTGTAAAGAACCCACAAGGGATGATCGAACGGCAGTTGCGCGAAAGTAAGGCTTGAATCGTCTGCATCGCTCAGCGCTTGTGACCAGAGCACTGTATTGATCAGACCTGCAGTATCTTCGCTGATGTGATCGATGAGTAATGTTTTCTCAACTGTGGGTAACTCCCGCTGAATTTCTGTCACCACAGCTCGGCGATCATGGGTCTTGCCGCCAAAGTCATAACCATCGACCGCTATCAACACCTTCGGTTGTATCTGGATAAATCGATCCAGTACGCTGCTTTTTCCGAAGTCTGGAGGACAACTCGACCAGATGGCACCGATACTGCTCACGGCCAGTAAAGCCACAATGGCTTCGGGAATATTTGGCAGGTAAGCCACGACGCGATCACCTTCTTCTACGCCCAACTCCTTGAGAACCGCGGCCAATCGTCGAGTCTGCTCTTCTATTTCCGCCCAGCTGTATTCCTGCAGCAAGCTGTTCTCGCCTTTAAACAGGATCATGGGCTTGCTGTCATCGCGCCGGGCGAAGATATTTTCAGCATAGTTGAGACGAACTCCGGGAAACCATTCGGCACCAGGCATCTTTCGCTGCGTTAATACCGCAGACCATTTCACACTATAGGTTAGCCCGAAGTAGTCCCATAGGCCTTCCCAAAAATCTTCGATGTGATCAACAGACCAACGCCAGAGTTCTTCGTAATTGGAGACTTCGATGCCACGGGCAGCAAGCCAGGTGATATAACGGGTAATATTTGCGCTGGCGACAGTTTCGTCTGATGGTGTCCAAAGGGGTGCGAGATCTGGAGTTGATTGGTTCATGGTGGCTAACGCTGTGTAAGACAGAGGGTCGGGCAGAAGAATGATAACCTATGCTCAAAAATAAATGGCAAGTCGGGGTCAGGTCTTGAATGTTGCGTCAATCACGGGCAAAAGCTGCGCGATGCTATATTGCAAGACCTGCCCCCGAAATGTCCGCTGTCTTCAATTTCGCTATTTCGCTGTGTTTGTTGTTATTCTACAGTCAATAAAAAGTACGGGAGGAACCCTGCGATGATTAAAATACCTCAGGCACTATTGGGTCTGCTCGCCTGTGTTATCGGTATATTGATGTCGAGCGGCGCTGTGGCTGCAGACAGCGACATAGTCGTCGTTGGTGGTGAGGGTGCGGACTGCATCGAAGATCCCGGCTGCGTGAATCGATTGCATCCCGATATACCGATGGCGGCGAGAGCCAGGCCGGGACAGACGATCCTGTTTAGAACACGTGATGCACGGGACTCTCTCGGTGCTGCCACGGCTCAGACCACCGAACCAGAATCCCTCAACGGCGACTTCAGCCGGGTGCATCCCATAACCGGGCCAGTTTATATCGAAGGTGCGGTGGCGGGTGATGTGTTGAAGGTAACCCTCAACAATATCGATCCCGGCCCTTATGCCTGGACTATGGGCGGCAGTTCCGGTTTCATCTCCGACCTTGTGGATGGGCAGAGCCTGGTGATCTGGCGACTGAATAGAATCTACGCCGAGAGCGACGACCTCCCTGGCATCCGTATTCCGAACGGCAGCTTTCCTGGTGTCATCACGACCATGCCTGGACCCAATCAGCTACGAGTGATGTTAGAACGGGAGCAGGCGCTGGCCGATGCCGGCGGGCGCGTCTCACTGCCTATGGCCAACGGCGCCGACCCGGCGGCTCTGTGCGGACCGAATGGTAGCGCACGTGACCAGTGCCTGCGCACACTTCCACCGCGGGAGCATGGTGGCAACATGGACATACGCTACCTGAAGACAGGCGTGTCGATATACCTGCCCTGTTTCATCGATGGCTGTGGCCTGGCAATCGGTGACCTGCATTATGCCCAGGGCGACGGGGAAGTCTCGGGCACGGCAATCGAAATGTCGGCGGATGTCTGGGTAACAACAGAGATTCTCAAGGACGGTCCCGACCTGTCGCGCGGTCCTCACTTCGAAGGTTCGGCCCAGCTGCTGGACATTCCTTCCCGTCGTTTCTATGCAGTAACCGGTATTCCTGTGAAAAATGCCGGGGACGTGCCACCGGACATGCGCTATCTGAATTCCGATGTGATTGCCGGCCTGGAAAACCTGTCTAACGATATCAACCTGGCAGCGCGCAACGCCATCGATGGCATCGTCGACTATATTACCAGTACCTATGGATACAACCGGCAACAGGCTTATGTAATCGCCAGCGTCGCCGTGGATATTCGGATAAGCCAGCTCGTGGATGCACCCAATGTGGGCGTCACCGCGGTGTTACCGCTGGACATATTCATCGGGAACTAGAGCTGGACTCTTGATTCTATAAATGGTGACAGACATGAATCTGGTACTCACTTCCGTGACACGCCGTGAATACATCCTTGTAGGCTCGGCGCCCGTTCCCTGCGGGCGACGGTCACTACACTGAGCACCAGATTCAAGTCCTGAAAATTTGTGGGTCAGTAGTCGGTCTGTCCCCATTTTTCTTGAAGACGTGGACTTAAACAGAGATAACTTCTATTC
>CAJXIY010000054.1 GCA_913054495.1 uncultured Gammaproteobacteria bacterium
CGCTATTGCCATTGCTATTGTTATTGTTGTCGTTGCCATTATTACCAGCATTGCCATTACCGTTGTTACCGGTATTGCTGTCGTCATCGATATCGTTAATAACGGTAATGTTAAGTGATTTCAAAAACTCTAGATCTGCATCGCTAAGATCGGCAATCAGGGACGCTGCGACAGAGATATTGTCATTGTCGCCATCTAGGGTGATGCCAACGGATGCTAACAATGCGAGCTGCTCTGCAGTAAAGTCACCGAATTCGACCCCACTCGCGTCGACTACAATGTCGTCCTGGTTGAGATCTGCATCGTCATTGTTGTCGGTATTTTCGTTATCGCTAGCACCGGTTCCGTCGTCCACGGGAGAATCGTCGCCAGCATTAGAATCTGTGCCATCGTCAGCGCTGGAATCGCCACCATCATCTACGGAGTCATCGCCACTATCATCGTTGGATCCAGTGTCTGCGGTTGATCCATTATCAGAATCGTCGTCGTTGCCGAAGTTTCCTACGCCGTTGTTGCCGGCATCGCCTGAGTTGCCTGGACTATCGTCATCACCGGAGTCAGCATCGGCATCTTCGTCGTCATTATTGTCGTTGCCGTTGTTATTGTCGGAGTTTCCATTGCCATTGTTGCTGGAGTCGCCATCGTCACTGGAATCGGTGCCATCGTCGGTAGATGTCGAGTCGTCATCGCTGACATCCGCGTCCGGAGTCTGGGCCTTGCCATCTTCAATCTCAGGGCATGAGGCATCGACAGAGCAGGATATGGAACCATCCCCACTGCTTTCATTGGGGTTAACAGATAAGGCTGATGTTGTGGTTGCCTGTTGCGAGGCTGCGGCACCGACATCGGAAGCTGCCGATATGAGACTAAGTGCTGTAATGCCAGTCGCTGAATCGTCAGTGGTATTTTAAAATCCTGTGACCGAAACCGTGTTGCTGGAGGTTGTCGCCCCTGTTGCAATGGTGATTTCGGTAGTGGTATCTGTCGTGTCTTGAGAGCTGTCGGCATTTGATACCGGTGCGGTGGCGTTGGCATTATCGCTGCCGGCGTTATCGACAATTGCCAAATTACCGCTTCCATCATTGCCATCGGTGTTAGCAGCATTTGGGTTAGCGCCAGCCGCATCTGCGACGTCGGCATCAGCATCGTCCGGGTTAGCGCCATCTGTATCTGCGCCATCGGCGTTAGTATCGTTGCCGTCTACGTTATCATCATTGCCAGCGTCGCCATCGTCTACACCATTTTCATCATCTCCACCATCTCCATCGTCTCCACCATCTCCATCGTCTCCATCGGCATCACCGCCGTCATCTTCCGAGCCGGTGTCTTCCTCATCGGTGTCCTGGTCAAGCACAGCGATTGGGATAATACCCAGTTCGGCCGGTTGCGCAGTCAGTCCCTGTGGAGGTGTCTGCGGGTCGGGAACCGTGGCGAAATCGAAGAGAACGCCGAGACCGAGATCTAACTCTCCGGCAGCATTGGCGATAGTAGTTCCACCGTCATATACACCGGTAAAGATTTCACCTGCGGGAGTGATGACGACCTCATAATCCGCACCACGTATTCCTATGGTGGCGAAATTGCTGATAGTGGCTTCGTAGGCCTCCTTGTTCTGATCCCATATGACGCCCGTGATGGTTCTAAACCCACCCTGAATTAGTGAGAGGGAGACTACATCGGTGACGATATTCTCGTCATATTGATAGGCAACGATGGTGAATTGGGTATCGGCTTTGAGTGAGATCTGCGCCTGATCGACCATACGAATCTGGGTCGATGCTGCCGGCCCGGTCAAAATCGTATCGCCCACGAGGATACTTGAACTACGAGAAAGCTGCCTTGCACTACCGCTCGAGTCGCGGGCGATTACCTGTCCGGTAACCATAATAATGTGGCCCGCCTGCTCGGAATCCGGCGCAGAATTGGCTTGAGCCATGCTTAAGGGGGATGAAACGGCGAACAAAATTGCAAGCAAGAAAGCCCGCAGACGCTGTGTATGATCTGAAGTAGCCTTCTTGGTTTGGTGGTTCGCCCAATTCATGGGTATTATTCTTCTTTTTCTTGCGGTCAATTCAAGTCGAAGCTCGAGTGTCAATTGAAGATTCATACGACGGAACTTCACCCTGGTCATATCTCCCGGGTCCACATGAGAGCCGGGTTACTGCTGATTCTCGTTACGAGGTTGATATGCTACGCTCAGTGGCGAATTAAGTGCGTGATCGCAATCGCAAAAACACTGCCTATACCGCCATATTGTGTGATATGGCTAGCAACAATCAACTAATTGCCGGCTTTTTCGAAAATTTCCCGAATTATCCTAAAGTTTTAGTCCATAACGGGCTTGTGCTGGGCGACAGGAGTAAAGCATGCAAATAGTTGCGATTAATCAAGAGCTTGGACAATAATCGGGTTTTTCTGGGGGATATGACCAACAAACCGGAGTTTGCTTTGAGGAAGAGTCCAAACTAATGGCCTGACGGCAACAATTTGTAGTGAACGAAGAAGGTAAAACAATGAAAGAATCACGATTTGGATTAGCGGTTTTCGGGTGTTGGATTGCTCTGTTTTTCTGCCATAGCGGGATAGCACAATCCACGGTAGGGGAGTTAAACATCGATAGTGTCGCGACCGATTCTATACTTGCCTCCACCACCGATACTGACTTTCTCACCCGCTGGGTTGGGGTTTTGCCCGACCATCCTACCGTACCCAGTCCGCGGGAAGTGCTCGGTTATACCATCGGTGCCGAAGGGCAACTCAGCTCGGTAGACGATATTTATCGATATTTTGAAGCCCTGGCGGCGGCCTCTGAGCGCGTTCAAATTTTCCAATTAGGCCAGAGCTTCGAAGGCCGGGATATGATATTGGTGGCGATTGCCGAGCCTGAGCATCTGGCCGATATCGAAACCTATAAAACTTATTTGAGTGAGCTGGCAGATCCGCGAGTGACAACTCGCGCTGCCGCCGAGGAGATTATCGAGCAGGCATTGCCTATTTATTGGATGACGGCGGGCTTGCATTCGCCGGAGCTGGGTCCGCCGGAGATGGTGATGGAACTGGCCTACCGACTGGCAGTGGAAACCAGAGAGCCCTTCGCCGAGATTCGGGAGAAGGTGATTACCTTGATCACACCGGTATTCGAGGTCGATGGTAGGGCGCGCCAGGTTGAGTGGTACCGGCGCAATATCAAGGGCCACACCGACTACTTCGACATGCCACCGCGCAGTGTGCCGTTTTGGGGACACTACACCTATCATGACAATAACCGCGATGGCATTTCTATAAGCCAGGATATCACCCGCAACTATATTAACGGTGTATACGACTGGAAGCCTACTGTTAGCCTGGATTTGCATGAGTCGGTGCCACTGCTGTATGTGGCCGGCGGCACCGGTCCCTATAACGAAGGTGTTAGTCCGATTACCATAAGCGAGTGGCAATTGCTCGCCAACTATGAAATTTCGCGGCTCACAGGCCTCGGCCTGGAAGGGGTCTGGACCTGGGGTTACTACACCGGCTGGTATCCCGGTTATATGCTGTGGGCGACGAATAATCACAACGGCATGGGTAGATTTTACGAAACTTTCGGCAATGGCAGTGCCGACACTATGGAGCGTGATATCGGCGATGTGAGATTTGCCGGCGAGGATGTGACCAGCAGGCAGTGGTACAGAGCCGCGCCGCCCCCCGAGAAAATGACCTGGTCGATGCGCAACAACACCAACTATATGCAAACAGGGGTCATCGCTTCCCTGGAGATGGTGGCAAAGAATGGCAAGATGTTTTTGTCCAACTATTACCAGAAGGGTGTCGATGCCCTGGAGAAGGGGACTGAGAAAGCTCCCTACGCCTACTTGATCCCACAGCAGCAGAGTGATCCGGACTCGGCCAATTACATGGTGAGTGCTCTGGGTCGGCACGCCATCGAAATTCAGCGTGTCACGGCCGACGCAGAGTACGATGAAGTGGAGGTCAAGGCAGGAGATCTGCTGGTTAAACTGAATCAACCCTACGGACCCCTGGCGCGGACCTTGTTCGAAAATCAGGAGTTTCCCGCCGACGTCGAAGTGCCACCCTATGACGATGTCTCCTGGACTTTCGGTCTAATCTACGGCGTGGATGTCATCGCCATCGACGACGACGCCGTGCTGGAGATTGGAGCTGAAGCATACGATCAGTCAGGGCAGTTTTTGCCGGCAGCCGAATTACCCCTCGGTGGCAATGTCTGGGTGATACCCCACCACGGCCAGCGGGAATTGGGTCCAGTTCGCTTTGCCCTGGGTGATGTGCCGGTGTTAGTAGCGGAAGCAGAATTCGAAGCCGAAGGCGACAGTTATCCTGCGGGCACCCTGATTCTCGATCTGGATGAGATGGATAGAGAAGTGGTCGTCAAGGTGTTGGGGGCCTCCAGCCTGAAAGTGGCGAGTCTGCAGAGCATGCCGACCGTCGCCAGCCACGATCTGGACCTGCCGCGCCTGGGGATTTATCAGTCCTGGACATCGACACAGAACGCAGGCTGGGTTAGATATAGCCTGGATCAGGCGCATATCCCCTATACCCTGTTCTCAAAGGATCGGGCAAAAGCCGGGGATCTCCTCTCTGAGTTTGATGTGATCCTGGTACCCCATATGAGTGGTGGCACCAGTTTGGCTTCGATTATGGGAGGCATAGACCCGAAGTGGTCGCCATTGCCTTATACCAATACGGCCGAGACCCCGAGTCATGGCCATATTCTCAGCTCGGAAGACATCACCGGCGGCCTGGGTTTCGATGGCATGGCGGCCTTCGATGACTTTATTCGCGGAGGCGGCACTCTCATTACCCTGGGCTCGGCCGGCGTGTTGGTGACGGATTCCGGTATTCTGCGGGGCATCCGCAAGCGCAGCTCCGGGAGCATGAACACACCTGGCTCTATCATGACGGCAAAGATTACCGATCATAGTTCACCATTGGTGTATGGCTATGATGAGATTACTCACCTGTTCCGTGGTAACTCGCCAATATTTTCAGTCGCCGACTATGATCGGGAATATTCACCCCTCCAGTTTGGCGTCAAGGCATATGATGATGGCTCGGAAGATGAGAGCGATACCGAGGCTGCCACCGACGATGGGGAAGAATCCGATCCCAAACCGCCCCTGGTAATTTCCGGTGGGATCGTACAGGGAGCAGATGTGATAGACGGAGAACCGGCAATCGTCAGCAAGGCACTGGACGCCGGTCACGTCGTGCTATTCAGCTGGAATCCGATGCATCGACACATCAATCATCATGACCATGCCTTCGTCTACAATGCGATTCTGAATTGGAACGATCTGTAAATCGATTGGGGTCTGTCCCTGATGTATCCCTACAAAAATATGGAGCAATTTGTCGGTAGTTGATACGGTTAACGGTGCTTGGCAAGGGGTACTGTTTTTCCATTCAGTCGCTTATCCATATCGGGGTGTAGCTGTTATTCGGCTTGGATCTCTGCTGCGATGCGTTGTACATCATCGAGAACCCGTAGTAGGTTGCCGCTCCAGATCATCCCGATCTGGGTTTCCGTATAACCGCGACGTACCAATTCCAGGGTGACATTGAATGTCTCCGCGGCGTTGTTCCAGCCGCTGACACCGCCACCCCCATCGAAGTCAGAGCTGATACCGACATGCTCCAGGCCGATGAGCTCCACCAGGTAATCGATGTGATCTACCAGATCTCCCACATCGACGGGCGGAGCCACCGAATTGACTTCGGCATCCATTCTTGGCGCGGCAAGTTCATCGATTTTTGCCAAGCTCGCGACATAGGCTGTTCGATCAGGCTCGCTCAACGCGTTTCTCTGAGCGAAGCTCAAGAGTTCGATGCCCAGGTCTGCGGCAATACTTTCGTTGAGTTTGGTCAGCGCGTCTCGATGCAGCGTATTCTTGTCTGCATTGAGGTAACTGCCGAAGGCGACTGTCTGCACGACGCCGCCATTTTCCTTTATACGCAGCAACTGCTCATCATCGAGATTGCGGCTGTGTTCGCTCATTGCCCGTGCAGAGGAATGAGAAGCTATCAGCGGTGCCCGAGTGAAATCCAACATCTCCATGATGGCGGCCTTGGAGGGGTGTGACACGTCGATCATGATGCCCCACTTGTTCATTTCGGCGACCGCTTCCCGGCCCATGTCACTCAAGCCATTGTGCAACCAGACATCGTCCCTTTCTCCGGTGTTGGAATCCGCGAACTGACTATGGCCATTGTGAGCCAGGGACATATAGCGGCCACCACGATTGTAAAAGTCTTCGATGTTGGTCATGTCCAGACCAACCGGATAGGCATTCTCAATGCCTATCATGGCAACCTTTTTGCCGGCGGCGTTGATGCGACGAACATCATTGGAAGTGTAGGCGATTTCTATCTGCTCCGGCGCAATTTCTTCAGCCAGGCGATGAATGGAATCGAATTTATCGATGGCATTGGCGTAGGCGGCCGCATAGCCCGCCGTGTCCAGCGTGTCCTGACCCGTGTAGACAATGAGCCAGGTAACATCCAGCCCACCGGCGACCATTTTTGGCAGATTCACCTGGGTGTCCAGATTTGCGGTGTAATTTTTATCGGCAGTAAAATTGTCGGTGTTGATATCGTTGTGAGTGTCCAAGGTAATCACGCGATCGTGAATTCCTCGCGCTCTCGTTATGAGCTGAGCTTCGGTCTCGGCTATTTCATTCTGGGATTCTTGAGTGGGGGTATTGGATTGTGTGGGCTGACTATTATCGCCACACGCAAATAACAGCAAGGCGATCATAAGTGGCATTAAAAACTTGAGTTTCGAACACATGAGCACAGTCTCTACTTCGATTGGTCGTTAATATTGAAATTTACTGTCCGCAGAATCATAGATGATCCACGGCTCAGCGCAGGATGCTAAAACTTAGCACTTAGAATCCCGTAATTACAGCGCAAAGTGGCAAATATCCCACTTATTATCCATCCCGCAATTCGGCACAAGAGTATGGGAGCGCGGCGCGCCTTCACCGAGCCTGCAATTAGTCTCTCGAATTATTGCTAATCAGGGCTGCGCTGACATAACATTGGCCCTGCTATTAGCATGGCCACCTCGGCAGCTGTAGATTTGTGAGAATTTTGAATTATTTGAGAGTACAACCATGATGTTTCGTCACTTAGATTGTCGATTACTTAAGAGTTTGGTGTTTTTTATTGCCCTGGCGCTAGTCTCCACTTCCTTCTCCGAAGGTGGTAGAACTCCGCTGCGAGTGAAAAATGGAATCGTAAGCAGTGTTTCCCGGCTCGCTTCCGAGGCTGGCGTGGAGGCGCTGAAGCAGGGCGGCAATGCCATCGATGCGGCTGTTGCGACGGCATTCGTGCTGGCGGTGACATGGCCATCTGGCGGCAATATCGGCGGCGGTGGTTTCCTGGTTTACCACGGAGAAGACGGCGATGCGACTACCTATGATTTCAGAGAGAAAGCACCTCTGGCTGCTACCGAGCGTATGTATCTGGGATTGGATGGCACTGTCGTTAGCAATTCGAATCACATAGGCATTCTCGCCGTCGGTGTGCCGGGCACGGTGGCAGGACTCTATAAGGCACACCAGGATCTGGGGTCCCTGCCCTGGGCAGATCTGCTTGCTCCAGCGGTGCAGTTGGCAAGGGAAGGCATTCCAATCACCTATGCGCTGCAGTCCGGATTCAGCCGCAACAGCAGAAGATTTGCCGGCTACCCCGCTTCGGCGGCCAAGTTTTCCCGGCAAGATGGTTCTGGCTACGAGCTGGGCGATACCTGGGTGCAGCCGGATCTGGCACATACTCTCGAACTGATTCAAGAGCAAGGCAGGGATGGTTTTTACCAGGGCGAGAATGCGCAACGCCTTGCCGAGTTCATGGCGGCTAATGGCGGCATCATCACGGCTCAGGACCTGGCGAAATATGAGGCGATTGAGCGGGAGCCGATTCGTGGCAGTTATCGCGGCTACGAGATTATCAGCATGCCTCCACCCAGCTCTGGCGGCGTGGTGCTGGTAGAAATGCTGAATATTCTTGAAGGATTCGATCTCAAAGCCATGGGTCACAACTCGGCGCAGTACCTGCATGTGGTAACCGAGTCCATGCGTCGGGCCTATGCCGACAGGGCAGAATTCCTGGGTGATCCGGATTTTAATGAGGGCATGCCGTTGGCTCAGCTGATGGACAAAGATTACGCGGCGGAGTTACGAGAGACTATCGATATGGATCGAAAGTCAGAGAGCGACCCCGAGAAGTTTGCGAATATTTACGAGAGTGAGGAAACCACGCATTTTTCAATCGTAGACAAAGACGGCAACATGGTCAGCATGACCTATACACTGGAATTTGGTTACGGCTCCGGCATCGTCGTCGCAGGTGGTGGCTATCTGCTAAACAACGAGATGGGGGATTTCAATTCGGTGCCAGGTGTCACTAATAGACGCGGTCTGATCGGTACGGCGCCGAATCTGGTGGCGCCAGAAAAACGCATGCTTTCCAGTATGACACCAACTATTGTCGCTAAAGATGGGAAACCGGTTTTCGCCGTCGGGAGTCCCGGTGGTAAGACCATCATCAACACCACCTTGCAGTTAATACTCAATGTGATCGACCATGGTTTTAATATCGCAGAGTCGGTGGAGGCCGGGCGAATTCATCACCAGTGGTTGCCAGATGTTACCAGTATGGAAACCAATTCCCTGTCGCCGGATACCATTCGTCTTTATGAAGCGAAGGGCCACCGATTCATGGAGAGAGAGGCACAGGGCGCCGCCATGGGTGTGTATCATGATCGTGTAAACAGCCTGTTTCTGGGTTCGTCAGATTCCCGAAGTGGGGATGGCGCGGTGGTGGGATACTGAGGCTAGAACGGTGTGATTCGGTTGCCATCGACCCAGGCCTGCAAAACCGAGGTCTGCCAAATTTCACTGACCGGTGATGTAAATATATCCCGGTCTAACAGGATAAAGTCTGCCTTCTTGCCCGGCTCCAGCGTGCCTAACAGGTTTTCCTGGTGGCCGGCATAAGCGGCATCGATGGTGAAGCTGGCGAAGGCCTCCTCAATTGTCATGCGCTCTTCCGGAAACCAGCCGGCTGCCGGCTCATTACCGTGATCCTGACGGGTGATGCTGGCATGCAGTCCGTAAAACGGGTTCGGGGATTCCACCGGGAAGTCGGAGCCGTTAGCAATGACGGCCCCCGCATCTCTCAATTTACGCCAGGCATAGGCGCCCTGGATCCGCACCTCACCCAGACGATCTTGAGCCATGTTCTTGTCGCTGGTGGCGTGGGTGGCCTGGATGGATGCGATTACACCCAATTCGGCGAAGCGGAGAATATCTTCATGGCGTAATACCTGGGCGTGTTCGACGCGGTGACGTAAATCTCGGGTTCCGGATTCGGCGATTAGTTGTTGATAGTTATCCAGCACTATTTTATTGGCCTTATCGCCGATAGCGTGAGTGTTAACCTGAAAACCCGCGTTCATCGCTGCACGCATGAAATACTCGAGGCGTTCGGGATTGTGTAACAGCAGGCCGGTAGCGCCGGGCAGGTCTGAATACTCTTCGATGAGCGCGGCGCCACGACTACCGAGGGCACCATCGGCAGCAATCTTGACGCTACGAATGGTTAGGGTGTCGTCGTCGCTGCGGAAATGGCCCTCGGCAAGGCGCTGCTCGTAGTACGGGTCGGTGGCTGCCAGCATGACGTTTACTCGGATCGGCAGGGGGCCTGCTTCTAACAAGTCCTTATAGGCTTGCACGACCCGGCTACCGGCACCGGCATCGTGTACGCTGGTGAGGCCGAAGCTGGCCAGTTTCTGCATCGAGGTGTTGAGCGCAAACCTCAATTCCGCAGTACTCGACGGCGGAATCCTGGATCGAATAAGCGCCATGGCATTGTCTACGAAAACACCCGTGGGCTTGCCGTCATCGTCTCGAATTATCTGCCCTCCGGGGGGGTCCTCGGTCCTCTCGGTCACCCCTGCAAGCTCGATGGCGACACTGTTAGCCCATCCCGCGTGTCCATCGATTCTTGAGAGCCAGACCGGCCGGTCACTTAGCGCCGTGTCCAGGGAGGCAGCACTGGGGAAGCTATTACTATTCCAGAGCACCTGGTTCCAGCCTCGGCCCTGTATCCAGTCAAGCTCGGTATTCTCTGCGGCGAAATCCACAACCCGTTGCACCGCACTCTGCTCCGAACGGGTGCCGATGAGGTCGACCCGAAGCAGGCTCAAGCCATAGTTGAGTACATGGCCGTGGGCGTCAATCAGCCCCGGAATCAGGGTCAGGCCATTGCCATCGATCCTGGTATCGACGTTTTCGGGCAGACTGTCGCCGTCTGAAAATAGGCGGTCTACGCGGTCGTCTGAAAATTGAATAGCTGTGAATTGAATCAGTTCACGATCTGCATCCAGGCTATAGCCATTAATATTGGCCACCAAGGTGGTGTCCCCGTGGGCGATCAGGCCAGGCAATGCCAGGCACAGTGTAATCCAGAGTTGAGCCAGTTTTTTCATGGGTCTAGGGGTCTAATCAGAATTCGACAAGGCATCGATACTATCAACAATGTCGTGCAGTGTCATGACCGGCGGGCCCTGTGACAGCCCGGGCTGTCTGCAATAATCGGGTACGTAGCCAGGGTCGCTAGCGCTCGACTTCAAAAAAAAGCCCGACACACTCTGCAGTGGTCGGGCCAAATAAGAACAAAGTCTCTGGTAAGATTATTCGGCGTCTACATAACGGAAGAAGCCGAAAAACATCTCTTGCCAGGTTTGTTCCCCCCATGTTATCTCTGCCGAGGGATCCGGATTGAATGGATTCATCGCTGAATTATCGAACGTGGCTCTATAAACCATTTCAGTTCCTGCAGGTAGGAATATAGGCTCCTTAAAATCGTACACTTTTTGCCAGTTGAACTGGTAGTTTGGCACGTTGAGGATTTCCTGTTCTCTGCCATCGGGAAACACCAGCTTAAAATTGGCATCGTAACCACGATAGTGCATGTGGGGTCCCAGCATAGACAAATAAGCGTCCTTGCGAAATTTCTTGGTAGCAATCATTTCATGGCCGGCCTCAAACGGAGGAATATAGATATCCAGGTCGGCGGCGGAACCACCCAGGACCTGTCGCGCCGGCGGCTCATCCCATAGGTAGAGTCCAATTTCGGAAGCATCGACAGCTTCTTTGCCCGTTACGGTGTAATGCATCTGCAGCATCAGACCACCGCCAGCTTTGAGCGGGAATCCCGAATTTTCCGGATAGGTATTAATGGAGTTACCCGGGGCGTAAGCTCCCAGACCGATGCCCTGATTCAAGATCTCAAACTCATTTATTCCATTGGGGCCATAGGCGAATGCGATAATATGGTGAAGCACAGTGGGATCACCGGGAACGAATTCCACTGCCTTGACCCAGATATCCTCAGTTATATTCAGGGGTACCTGCAAATTTCGGTATTCCTGAACTCCGGTTGAAGGAATCTGTTGCGGAGGAATGGGGATAACGATGTCAGGTTCGCCATAATTCCACTTAACCAGCTTAGGCCGTAACGCTGCGAGCGGATCAATTCCATCTTTGTTTTGGGAACCATTGTCTATCCAATGGACTAATTTTTGACTCTCTTCGATGGAGATGAAACTGACATTGTGGAAGTCTTCGACGAAATCGTTGTCGATCTGTCCCGGGGGCATACGCTTGGTGTAAATCACTTCACGAATCATCGGCGACCAGCCCTGGATCATCTGATGACTGCTCATGGCGAAGGGCGCGATTCCACCTTCCATGTGGCAACTCACACAACGTTGTTCAAGAATTGGCGCGATGTCGCTGGCATAAGATAATGATTCGGCGTGATTGTCTCTGGCTGCAAATTCAATGGCATTGCCTTTGCTGGCTAGCTGCTCGCCGGTAATTTCCTCACCCGCGAGAATTGCGTCCAGCGCATCGGCAACATAATGCTCACTAGCTCGGCGAGCCCGGCTGCCCTCAGCGAATCTATTATTCAGCGCGCCACGATAGACAACTTCCTGCGCTTTCGGGACGATGATAATCACATCGGTAGCTCGAGTGATGCCCAGTTCCTCTGCCACCAGTTGTGTATCGTCCATCAGGATTGGCAGGGAAATCTTCGCATCGGCTGCTACTTCTCGCATCTCGCTTTTGTTGCTGGCACCGGTGGAGTCAATCATGAAGAAGGCAATTTTGTCCTCATTAAATTGTTCTACAAGCTTCTCCAGATCGCGGGCGGCTCGGCGTACGTCTCTGCTATCTTCATGTGCAAACAGTACAATGGCGTCGTGGTCTGCATAGCGGCTTACTTGGTGAAACCTGCCATTATGATCAATTAGCGAAAAATCGCTGATTCGATCGGCGGCATTGGCTGACATACCAGCAAACATTGTCAGCATAAACGCCACTGCAAGTTTGGCCATAGTCGAATATTTAAGCATGTTGCTCTCCTGAGAATGATCGTAGCTTCGAATTGCTAGCGTCGCATACTAGATAGGCCGCTTGAAGATTGCTTCCTGAAAACTGAAAAATTGCTGAATTTCAATAATCGGTTAGCTATTTTCTTCTCGCGATCGCCAATTTAGTAGGCAAACACTAACCAACAGGCATTTCTGGCCTGCATGGATTAGACGGCGGCAGCAGCGATTTGGTTACTGGAGAAGCGGTAATAATTGATCTTCCGCTGCAAGGCCACAACCTCAAGTTGCTGGTGAGTCCTACCGCGCTCTGTCGATTGGATTTGACGGTGAGCCTGGCTCCTGGCTCCGATAGAAATCCCTCGGTGGATTTTTGTCGCACAGCCTGGACATCCAGGGGTATGATCCGCACCAGGTTAATGAGGCCAATTTATGGTGGGAATCGGAATCAGCGCGCGCCGTGGATACAGGAATCCTTATTCAGCGCTCGCCTCGAGTTATCGGTGGGAGGCCGCCGCAGGGCTTATCGCCTGGTTTACACTACTCGTCATGCTGCAAGCGCCAGCCTTTGCCGGTGAGTACAGAATTGGCCACTGTCTGCATGGCTGTCCCCAGGGAGCGAGCCCTGAAAACCACCTGATACTCAGACCGATTTATGCGCTTTCCTATAACACCACGAACAAGTCAGCCGACTGGGTCGCCTATAAAATATCTGCCGGTTCCATCGGTATTGCTACCAGTCTTTCCCGGCAGCCGCAGCCAGATAATTATGTTGCAGAAACACTCAGCGAGGCCGATTTCTCCAGTGCTGAGGATGCCGAACTTCAACGTGCACAGTTTGTGGCACTGGTTGATTTTGCTGGAACACCCTACTGGGATGATGTGAACTACTTGACCAATGCGGTCGCCCGCAAGCGGGCACTAAATCGGGGAGCATGGTATGGCCTGGAATGGTCTATTAGAAATCTGGTGAATAGAGGCAGTGACGTATTTGTATTAGCCGGTCCTGTCTATAAACCAACTCCGCAAGTATCTGCCTTGCGTACCAGAAAGTCCCACAGAGTCCCGGACGCATTTTTCAAAATTGTCATTACCGAGCGAGGACAGGGAAGCGTATTTCTATTCGATCAGAATACGCCGGTACACGTTCACCACTGCGAACTACGCAGCACGCTCGCCGAGATTGAAGCCCTCACCGGGCTGGATTTTTTTCCCCAAAACCCTTGGCTAGTCCTCGATTCCCTGGGCTCGCTGGTGGGGTGTAGGGAATGATAAGCCGGGTAGCTGCCGTCCTAAAGTATTTCCTGCAGGAAATAATCGTCTCCGAGAAGTTCGTTGATCAGGCGATTTAGCGCAGCGTGCACGGTGGCAGTCATGCCATCGGCCGCAGGTGTTCTGCCTCTGCCAAACAATGTAATCTGCCAGATGTTACGGTCGCCTTTGCGCAGCTGAACATTGACTCGCCAGGTTAGCTGGATCATCTCAACCCCGTCACGTTCGACAATTTGCGCTTCGGAGCTGAGTAGTTTGCCAGAGATACTCATGGCTTCATCGGCTTCGACAAGCTCGGCACCTCCACTGGCAAAGCCCTGCCTAAAAGCGTCCTGTATGATTTCAGTTACCGGTGCTTGTGCCTGATAACCACCTGCGGCAGCGCTATTTCCGAGATCGCTGGCGGTGATTAGCCGGGGATTGTCCTGGCCTCTGTCATCCGTAAACTCGGCCACCCGGAAGCTGCCGCGTATTTTGCTGAGATCGACCCCATGATTGCCTTCATAGTTAAATTGAACCGTAACTTCTTCGGCTGCGAAGGCTGAGAAGGAAAGCAGGGCGGCGCATATCAGGAGTAATTCTCTGAACTTCATGGTGTTGGATCTCTTGGGGAGTTGAGTTTTGGAGCAGAATAGTGGACATCCCACAGATGATCAAGCCACTAACGGCTTGGCATACAACACAAAACCACGACCAAGGACGTTTTTTTCTTGATTGTTTATAACTGTGCAGATGTACTTGGTGAGTGATGCACTGATTTTAGTGGGAACTGCAAGCGATGGGTGAGAGGCCCCTGTTGACTCAGCAATCGAGGCGCCGCACCGAGTGACAGAGGGAGACCGCTTTTTGGGCTCCCGACCGAATGAGGGCACCCGGGAGGGGGGCAAGCCGCTGTGACAATAGGGGCCTCTCACCCAGCGCGTTCTCTTAGGCCATAACTGAACTCAGTGCCACTCAACCTCAACATTTAAAAGATACTGAAAACCCGCAATTTTTTTGCTATTTCGGACTCTGACACAATCCTCCCATGAAACCCTAGGCTGCTCTAGTTAATGCAGATCCTCAGCTGGCCACGGTGCTCCTACATGCGCCGTATTCAACGGCTTCAGACCCTGGTACAAAAATTTCTGCACGCGCTTGCCTTCATAGGTCTCGGTGGTATAGATGTTGCCCAGGGAATCGGTGATGATGCTGTGAGTGCCGAAGAACAGACCAGGCTGGCGTCCGCCATCACCAAATTCTGCCAGCACCTCCAGGGTATCTCTATCGAGAATATGCACCTTGTGATTCGAACCATCTGCAACGTAGATAAATTCCTGATCAGCATCCCGCGAGAAGGCGATATCCCAGGTAGAACCTGAGGCAGTCGTAAGGGCAGCTACCTGGCCTTCTTTAACGAAAGTACCATCGGGTCTGAACACCTGAATGCGATCAGCACCACGGTCACAGACATAGATTAAGCCATCGTTGGAGGGTTCGGCGCAGTGCACTGGACCAACGAACTGTTGCGGCAGGGGTTCACCAGGAACATAGGTAACCCGATCATCTGAGGGCTCATTACCATAGGCGCCCCAGTAGCGTTTGAAAGCGCCAGTTGCGGTGTCGACAACGGCTACCCTTTTATTACCATAGCCATCTGCGATATATGCCTCATTGGCTTCTGCATCTATTGCTATCTCAGCCACACGGGAAAAGTGAGTAAGGCTATTGCTGTCTACATCTTCACCGGGATCGCCGATTTCGCGTACGAATTCGCCATCGCGATTGAACACCAATACATGAGAATCACCGCCACCGTTGCCGCCAATCCATATGTCTCCATTGGGTGCGACTTCGATGCCATGATTCGACGCCGGCCAGGTGTAGCCATCTCCGGGTCCACCCCAGGCGTTAATCAAATTCCCATCGAGGTCAAATTCGAGGATGGGCGGTGCGGCGGAGCAACATTCTGCCACGCCCCGGTCCAGGCCCAGTTCCTGACTCATGAACATTTCGTCCTGGTCTCTGTGCACAATAAAGATATGATCTCTGGCATCGATCGCTATGCCAATGGTGCGTCCAAGCAGCCATTTGTTGGGTAGCGGCTGTGGCCAGAATGGATCGACTATAAATTGTGGGACCATGCGCTCGTTGCTGACGGCGTTGGCAGATTTTTCAAGTTCGGATTGACCTACGTTGAGGGCGGCGAAAAAAATAGCCAAGGCCAAGAGGCCCCCGAGGAATGTTCTTCTTGTTTTGAACATAGCGGTTTCCTTGCGAGTTGAAGGCGAATTGAAACTACTAATCTGTTGCTAACTGCGCTGTTGCGATAGTCAGGCCGCTCACAGTACCACCAAAATAATCTCGAAGAAATTAATAGTTAATCTTAGGTTCCGGAACACGAATATTGAGGGCTATAGCGTGGCGCCAGCGTCCACTTGCGCTAACAGTAAAAAAGCCGTATCGAATTGCTCCGATACGGCTTGATTTATATCGTTCTAGAGAGTTTTACAGTTTGTCAGCGGGCCAGGTTGGGGCGTTCTCACGCACGGTAACGGCTCGAACTCCCTGATAGACGAACTTCTGTACGCGGCTACCTTCATAGGTTTCAGTCGTATATAAGTTGCCTTCAGAATCGGTGGCGACACTGTGAGGCGCGTAGAACGTACCCGGCTGTCTGCCGCCTTGACCGAAGGTGTAAAGCACCTCCATGGACTCCCTATCGATTACTGAGATCTTGAAGTTCTGGCCATCTGCGAGGTAGATGAATTCCTGATCTGCGTCTTTCGAGAAAGCGATATCCCAGGTGGAGCCCTGATTCAATGTGGCCGGGTTGTACACCATTTCTTTGACGTAGGTACCGTCCTTGCGGAAAACCTGAACCCGGTCGGCACCACGGTCACACACATATACCAGGCCATCGTTGGAAGGCTGTGCACAGTGGACTGGTCCGCGGAACTGTTGCGGTCCTGGCTCCCCAGGTGTGTAGGTGACATCGGCGCTGTCATCAGGGGTATTGCCGTAGGCACCCCAATAGCGCTTGAGGGCACCGGTGGTCACGTCGATAACCGCGACGCGTTTATTGCGATAACCATCGGCGAAATAGGCTTCATTGGCGTCGATGTCTATGGCGATTTCTGCTACGCGGCCGTAGTGAATCTCGCTATTGCTGTCCCGGTCTTCGCCTGGAACCCCAACAGTGCGGACATATTCACCGTTACGCGTGAAGACAAGCACGTGGGAATCTCCGGGACCGTTACCGCCTATCCAGATATTGCCATTGCCTGCGATTGCAATACCGTGGTTAGATGCCGGCCAGGTGTATTCGGCACCCTCAACCGGTCCGCCCCAGGCATTCACCACATTGCCTGCGTGATCAAATTCCATGATGGGTGGCGCTGGCGTGCAGCATTCTGAAACCCCACCCTGGAGGCCGATCTCGGTATTGCCGCCGAATTGAGAGGCGTCGTTGCGATGCACGACAAAAACGTGATCTCTGTCGTCAACTTCTACGCCGATGGTGTTGCCCATCGCCCACATGTTTGGCAAGGGTTTCGGCCAATAAGGGTCGACCAGGAAGTGAGGTGCCATTATATCGTTGCTGGCAGCGATACTGGATTCTTGCAATTTTGATTGGCCTACTCCCAGCACAACCAGTGCAACTACCAGAGTTGCGCCTATGAATAACTTGATATTCTTCATTCTTATTTTCCTCTCGATGCCCGAATTGCGGGGGGTTTAAACTCTCAGAGCAAGGCCGAGTATACTGCCTAAATCCAGGACAGTATACTCACAAGCAATTTTTTAGGAGGGGGACTTGTAAGAATTTGTAACAGCTCTGGAGATGGTGGTTTTTTGCTTGCGATCGGGCTGGGGTTTGTGCTTATGTAGTATGGACTAAGCATTTGATTAATAAGGAACATAATGAGGACTAATGAACTATTTTAAAGCACTTTTTGCGCTGGGTAGGGGGCGTAATTTCACCTGGTTTTGGCTGGTTTTGGGACTGTTCTTATTACCGTCCCTGACCCAGGCTCATGACATTCCATCTCGTGTCACTGTACATGCATTCGTCAAGCCGGAAGGAAACCAGTTGACGGCGTTGCTGCGAATTCCCATGGAAGCCTTCAGCGAGATCAGCTTCCCTCTGCGCGGACCGGGCTATCTGCAGTTTTCCGAGGCCGAGTTTTCTCTCAATGATGCCGCCCGGATTTACATCACCGAATCCATGCATTTTTTCGAGAACGGCGAAGAGCTAACCGAGAAGGAGTTGGTAGCCACCAGGGTGTCGCTGCCATCCAATCGCTCTTTTACCAGTTTTGAAGAAGCCCTGGATAATGTGTTGAGCCCGCCACTGGATGACAGCGTCGACTTGTTCTGGCGTCAGGGTGAGCTAGATGTGCTGGTGAGATATCCCATTGCGTCCGAACAATCAGATTTCTCCGTCAACCCCGAGCTTGGCACGCTCTCAAATCAGACGACGACGGTTCTACGTTTCCTGGTTCCCGGCGGCGCCGAGCGGGTATTTAATTATCTTGGTAATCCGGGTCTGGTGATACTGGATCCCCGCTGGCACCAGGCCGCACTGCGATTTGTGGACATGGGCTTTAACCATATTCTGGATGGCTTGGACCATTTGTTGTTTCTGTTTTGCCTGGTAATACCACTGCGCAGTATTCGTGCACTAATTCCCGTCGTCACCTCATTCACGATTGCCCATTCGATTACCCTGATCAGTTCTGCCTTTGGCATGGCGCCCAGTGCACTGTGGTTCCCACCACTGATCGAAACATTGATTGCGCTATCCATCGTCTACATGGCGTTTGAAAATATTGTCGGCGCCAGGCTGGAGCATCGCTGGATGCTGTCGTTCGGTTTCGGTCTGGTCCACGGCTTTGGCTTTTCCTTCGTATTTTCCGACACCTTGCAGTTCGCAGGTGGGCATTTGTTTTCCTCCCTGCTCGCGTTCAATGTCGGCGTCGAGATCGGGCAAATACTGGTTCTTATTCTGGTCATTCCACTTTTAAATATTCTATTCAAGTTTTTCGTGAAGGAACGCGTAGGCACAATATTGCTATCTGCACTGCTCGCCCATAGCGCCTGGCACTGGATGCTGGAGCGAGGGTTTGTACTCAACCAATATCAAATGCAGATGCCGCCCCTGGACACCTTGTTTTTCGCGGCGCTTATGCGCTGGGGAATGTTGTTGATTGTCATCGTGGCAATTCTCTGGGGTATGTATGAATTGTTTCGACGCTGGTCCCTGGTCGAAAGTATTTCCGGTTATGGTGCAATCAAGAGCGTCCAGAAGGATAGCTGATCCAGAGGCCAGGAGAAGTCAGAACTCTCGTTCAGAAATGAGTTGCGAATCTCCGGGCCGCTAGTCTCCTGGGTTGTCAACGCTGTGTCGACCGATTGAATTCCGTGGTTTTTGATCTGAATTTCGAAGCTGAGTAGTTTCAATTTGTCACAAAAATGCAGCCTATTGAATAGCCGAGAAAGAGGGCTTTGGGTTAAAATTTCCGTTCTGAAAGCCGTGGGTTTGGGTTAGTCCACAAATTTCACGGAATAAGCATTCAACTAAAGATCGACGGCGTGAAACCATGAAATTCACGCCAAAGCAAGGAATACCGCGCATGAACAAATTCAGCCTGATACTGCTATTAAGCACGCTCGTGGTGGCAAACTCACCGGTAAATGCCGGGTCCGAAAAAATCGGCAATTTTGCATTAATCGACCACGAGGGCAATTTTCATCAATTGCGTAAGTATGGGGATAGCAAAGCCGTTGTCATCATTTCCACGGCAGTCGATTGCCAGGAAAACATAGAAAGATTGCCAAAGTACCGCCTGCTTCGCACCACTTGGGAGCGCCAGGGCGTCACTTTCCTTGCGATTAATTCTACCGCCAGGGACAGCCGCGCGGACATCCGCCACATGGATGATCTGTATAACTTCGACTTGCCCATTTTGCTGGACAGCAGCCAGTTA
>CAJXIY010000055.1 GCA_913054495.1 uncultured Gammaproteobacteria bacterium
CGCTCAGACAGTCCTCGCTCAACCTGAAAAAATGAAAGCGCTAAAGCATGGTCTGATTTGCAAGGCAAGCAGGGTAGAGGATCTTCGCCTCAATTCAGTGAAATCCTGCAGCATATGGTTTTAAACTACATTGAAATCACTGACTTGTCGTTTATCACATAATCAAGCGAATTTGAGTTGCCTAGTCCCCTTGCGCACAATCAGGCCACGTCTATATCCTTCACTCTAGACAGATTTGAGCGAGTTCCGCAGCGCTGGCTAAAGTGAAGGATATGTGGGCGTGCGCAAGGAGACTAGGCAACTCAAATTTGCGGACAAACGATACAAATGTTCGGCCAGGCCCGCCAAGATATACAGGGCCGTTTCATTCTGAATTTTTTGAATTAGCTTGAGATTTCGAGGGAATATCTCAGGTTATTGATCCCCTTTTTGATCTACGGTAGAGTCGTAACCAAGGGGTCACAACTGCTTGATGAATACCTTGGAGTTTCTTTGGAAGTTGTAGAGTTGCTGGCGCTGCTGGGGCAGGTCATTTAACTCTCCCTCCGCAAAGCCTTTTTCCAAAAACCAGTGAGCCGCCACGGTCGTCAGTACGAATAGCCGTTTCAGGCCGTTTTTACGCGCCGTGGTTTCCAGGCTTGACAGTAAGCGGTGGCCATAGCCGTTGCCATGATATTGGGGATGGATGGCGATGCAGGCGATTTCACCACAGTCGTCACTTGTTTCGTAGAGTGCTGCACAGGCGATGATTGTTGCTTCCAGCTCGATGAGTTTGAAGTTTTCGATTTCGGTTTCCAGCAACTCTCGGGAGCGGATCACCAGGGTTCCATTTTCTTCCAGTGGTCTGATCAGTTTAAGAATTCCTGCGACATCATCGATAGTGGCGTCGCGCAACAAATCAAAATTGTCATTACTGATCAGGCTGCCACTACCCTCTCGGGTAAAGAGTTCTTGCAACAGCGCGCCATTGCTTTTGAAACTGATGAGATGAGAGCGATGCACGTCATTGTCGTGAGCACGCAACCCAGCTTGCAGTGCCTGGCTTAAGCACCGTGAGTCTTCATCGTCGGCCTGGTTCAGGCTGTCGACATAGCGCCTGGCGTCTTCCTGGGTGAGCGACGGCACCAGGTCCCCCTTCTTATCGAGGACGCCTTCTCCCGGAATCAGCAGTATCAGCTTGTCTGCCCTTAGGGCAATAGCGGTTTCGGTGGCGACTTCTTCTGCGCTCAGGTTGAAGACTTCGCCGCTCGATGAATAGCCGAGATTTGACAGTAACACGATGTTGCCCTGGTCCAGCTGTTGTTCGATTGCGGAGGTCCTGATTTTTCGTACCGTGCCGGTGAAGTGATAATCCACACCGTCGTGAACGCCGACCGGTTTCGCATTGACGAAGTTGCCTCGACACAGGCGAATGTCGGCACCGTGCATGGGTGAATCGCTCATCCCCATAGAGAATAGGGCTTCGATACTTATGCTGAGGCCACCTACGGTTTGCTTGACGGTTTCGATACAGCTGCTTTCAGTAATTCGCAGATTTCGGTGGTAGCTGGATTTGCTGCCTGCCTTTTCCAGGGCCGCAGTGATTTGAGGTCTTGCTCCGTGCGCCAGGACCAGTTTCACGCCGAGACTGTGCAACAGGCTCAAGTCATGGACGATATTGGCGAAGTTTTTATCTGCCAGAGCCTCGCCACTGAGAAGCACCACAAATATCTTATGGCGGTGAGCATTGATGTAACTGGTAGAAGCTCTGAACCACTCGATCATGTCATTATTTTTTGTCATTGCAGGCATTGCTGGCTTATTATCTCTTGCAGGAAATCGATGCAGGGCTTTATCATGTCCAGGGACATATACTCATCAGGTTGATGGGCCTGATCGATATTACCCGGTCCAAGAATAATCGTATCCATGCCCAGTTCCTGCAGAAAAGGACCCTCGGTACCAAACGCCACGCTGATGCCGGCGTGACCTGTCAATTTTTCGGCGGCGGCGAGCAGGGCACTGTCTTCTTCGGCGAAGAAAGCGGGCGTGCCAGAAAACAGAGTGACCAGTTCAAACTCTATACCCAGAGGATCCGTAATCGTTCTTACGCGTTGCCCAATCTCGGCACGCACTGTGTCCAGATGCATGCCCGGCAACAGGCGCAGGTCGATATCCAGATCGCAATGACCACAGATGCGGTTCGGACTGTCGCCACCGTGAATGCTGCCCAGGTTCAATGTCGGATACGGAATTTCGAATAAATCGCTTCGATATTTTTGTTTTAATTCATTCCTGAATC
The DNA here is from genome assembly GCA_913054495.1 of uncultured Gammaproteobacteria bacterium. Taxonomy (GTDB): domain Bacteria; phylum Pseudomonadota; class Gammaproteobacteria; order Pseudomonadales; family Pseudohongiellaceae; genus UBA9145. The sequence goes on from CAJXIY010000055.1 coordinate 2,282, forward strand.
TAATCAGTTCCGAGATCACTGCGTGCATCGCATCGAGTGCATTATTACCCAGGGCCGGATCCGATGAGTGTCCACTCTGACCCGTCAGGCGTATCGAATCCATCATCATGCCCTTGTGCGCGCGCACCGGTCTCATGCCAGTGGGCTCGCCGATGATTGCCGATCTGGCTCGCGGTCTGCCAAGCTCGGCAAGTTTGCGGGCACCCTGCATCGAGGTTTCCTCGTCGGCGGTGGCTAGGATAATTAAGGGCTCACGGAACTGCTCATCGAGCAGAGGTTTGACGGCTTCCATCAGGATAGGGAAAAACCCTTTCATGTCGGTGACACCCAGGCCATAGAGTTTGCCGTCGCGCTCGGTGAGACGAAAAGGATCTACCGACCAGAGATCTTCATCCAGAGGCACCGTGTCGGTGTGACCCGCAAGCACCAGCCCGCCTGGTCCCGATCCCAGGGTCGCAATCAGATTGGTTTTGCCAGCTTCAGATCTGGAATCGCAGGGAATGATCTCGCAGCTAAAGCCCATGGACTCAAAATCGTTGGCGAGGTGATCGATGACGGCTTTGTTACTGGAATCGATAGCCGGGTCGTTAGAACTGATGCTGGCCAGGCCAATGATCGTGTCCAGTTTTGTCAATAGATCGGGAGAGTTATCAGGCATCAGACAGCACCGCTTTGCAATCAGGGCTCGGTGGGGAGTTTTGCGATCAGGTCGGTTTTGGCGGCCATGATGAAATCATTGATATGCAATCCATTGATCCTGTGAGTCCACCAGAACACCGTCACTTTTCCCCACTCGGTGGTGATAGAAGGATGGTGGTCCTCCCGTTCAGCCAGACTGGCGATCTTGTAGGTAAAACTGAAGGCGTCCTTGAAACCGACAAAATGAAACTCCCGAATCAGTTTCTCTACGCCATCATGAAAAGATCGCTTCCAGCCGGGAACCTTCAACAGGAGCTGGCTGGCTTCCTCGTCGGTGACTACTGGCGCGCCAAGTTTGCAGGCTTCGCAATGTCGCTGATACAAATTCTCCATCTCAGAGAAATTCCTCCAAAACACTATTCAAAAATCGAAAGCCCTTGTCAGTGGTACTTATTCGGTCAGCTTCTCGCTGCAGCAATTGCGACGAGATCAGGTATTCTACCTGCTTTCCGATGGTGCTAAAAGGGAGGCCAGTTCTGCTCTCGAACACTGCGGTGGTGAAGCCCTGCTTCAGGCGCAGAGCGTTCAGGAGGAATTCCAGTGGCCGCTCTTTCATGCTGATATCACAAATCTCGGCGTCCCGGTTAAGTTCACTACGCAGGTAATGGTCCGGTTGCTTCAATTTTCGGGTTCTGACGACGGCAGCCCGCTTGAGTTGGGTATGTTTGCCGTGTGCCCCCGCGCCAATGCCAAGGTAATCACCAAATTGCCAGTAATTGAGATTGTGCGCCGATTGCCTACCCGCGAGTGCGTAGGCGGATACTTCGTAGCGCCGTAGAGAACTATCTTGCAGTAAGCGCTCGCCGGCATCCTGTATTTCGTTCAGGATCTCCTCCCGGGGAAGAGGAGGCGGACGCCGATAGAAAACTGTATTTGGTTCGATTGTAAGCTGATACCAGGATAGATGTTCAGGTTGGTAACCCAGTGCTATGTCTAAATCTTCTATGGCTGCTTCGGTTTCCTGATCGGGCAAGCCGTGCATCAGATCGAGATTAATATTTTCAAAGCCCGATTGTCTGGCGATCTCGATGGACATCCGTGCCTGGTTGCCGTCATGAATTCTGCCGAGTTTCTGTAACTGGAGATCACTGAAACTCTGGATTCCCAATGACAGTCTGTTAATACCGGTAGCACGAAAGCCCCTGAACTTGATTGCTTCGGCGGTGCCGGGATTTGCCTCCAGGGTGATCTCGATATCGGTAGCCAATGGGCTGCGTTTCTGGATGTGATTCAGCAAGCGCTCGTAGGCTGCGGCGCTGAAGAGGCTAGGGGTGCCGCCGCCAATAAAGATGGACTGCAGAGATCTCGCTTCACTTCGATCCATTTCGTGATCGAAGTCATCGCACAGTGCGGTGACATAATCGTTCTCGGGAACTGTCGTTTTCGCTTCATGAGAATTGAAATCGCAATAGGGGCATTTTCTAACGCACCAGGGGATATGAACGTACAGGCTTAAGGGTGGAAGTTCCAGCATCGCATAAGTGCTCTCAGGGCCTGGCCCCGGTGACTGATCGAATTTTTTATCTCTGCACTCAGCTGTGCCGACGCACAGTCATGGCTTGGTACATAGAACAGGGAGTCGTAGCCAAAACCATTTTCACCGGTTTCGGAAAAAAGCACACGGCCTTCCCATGTGCCCGTGCAAATGACCGGCATCGGATCACTGTTATGTCGCAGGAACACGATAACGCATTGGAATCTGGCGCCACGGTCGGCTTCCGTTACCTGCTCCAGTTCCCATAGCAATTTTTGATTGTTCGCTTTATCTGCCACCTCGCGAGAGACACCATTAAGCTTGGCGTATCGCGCCGAGTAGATACCGGGCTCGCCGTTCAATGCATCCACTTCGATACCGGAATCGTCAGCGATAGCGGGCAAGCCGGTTTCGAGGCATGCATGCCGTGCCTTGATCAAGGCATTTTCAACGAAGCTGAGGCCGGTTTCTTCGACATCACCAATGGCAAACTCCGCTTGCGGTAGCAGGCTAATCTCCTTCTGCGCCAGGATCTGTTGTAGCTCGATCAACTTCCCGGCATTACCGCTGGCCAAAACAATCTTCTGCATTGCTGTGTTCTCTTACGTCGCGGTGGATAATGGTTTTAAACCTGACTGCCGCTCCTCTTGGTGAGGTGGTAGATTGCAATCTCTCCCAAAAAGTTTGGCCAGGCCTTCATGGCCCAGCTACCCTGGTGCTGTGAATCAACCACCGTTCTGGTGAGTACAGTGATGTTCTTTTCGCGACACAGGGCATCGAAATCCTTTACCGTACAGAAATGGATATTTGGTGTGTCATACCACTGGTGGGGCATGAACTTGGATACAGGCATACGCCCCCTGGTGAACAAGTAGAGCCTGCTCTTCCAGTTTCCAAAATTGGGGAACGTGATAATGCCGTTCTTGCCGATGCGAAGCATGTCATCCACCAGCTCTGCCGGATTACTCAATGCCTGTAAAGTTTGCGCCAGTAACACCGTATCGAAGCTGTGGGACTGAAAATTTTCCAGGCCCCGATCGAGGTCTTGCTGGATTACATTAATACCATTGAAGATACTCTTTTCCATATTGTCTGGATCGATTTCCAGCCCGATCTCGTGGATCTGTTTTGTACTTTTCAAATAGTGCAGGAGGCTGCCATCACCGCAGCCGAGGTCGAGAACGCGGCTTCCGGGCTCAATCCAATTCTGAATAATTCCAAATTCAGGACGCATGGGCTGCGAGCTCCTGATGTACCCTCTTCAAATAGGTGGTGAGTGCGCGAATATAGCGTGGCACCGGAAGCAGGAACGCATCATGGCCCTGATCCGCCTCAATCTCCAGATAGCTCACTTCTTTTCCGGCTTTAAGCAGGGCGTTAACTATTTCTCGCGATCGTTCCGGTGGGAACCGCCAATCCGTACTAAAAGAAATGAGCAGAAATTTGCAGCTGCTGTTGGCGAACGCCTTGGCCAGATTGCCCTCGTAATCTACAGAGGGATCGAAGTAGTCCAGGGCCTTGGTCATCAACAGATACGTATTGGCGTCGAAATTCTCTGAGAATCGCTCACCCTGGTAATGCAGGTAGCTCTCGACCTGAAAATCCACATTCAAGCCAAAACTCAATTTACCGGTGCGCAGGTCGCGGCCAAAGTTGGTGCCTGTCGCCTCAAAATCGGTCACCGTCTTCCCAAACTTGGCGCGCATGGCGCTGTCAGAAAGATAGGTTATGTGACCAACCATGCGCGCTAGCATCAGTCCCTGCTTGGGGTAGGTATTATTCTGCAGATAATGGCCGGCATGAAAACTCGGATCGCTGATAATGGAGTGCCTGGCCACTTCGTTGAAGGCGATGTTCTGGGCCGACAACTTTGGCGCAGCAGCGATTGAGATAGCGTGGCCAAGACGTTGCGGATAACTGATAGCCCAGCGTAGTACCTGCATGCCGCCGAGGCTGCCACCGATTACGGCCGCCCACTTTTCGATACCGAGTCGGTCCATGAGCCTGAGCTGGCTCTTCACCCAGTCCCGTACCGTCACCACGGGAAAATCTGGCCCATAGAATGTTTCAGTCTCCGGGTTAATCGAAGCCGGGCCGGTGCTACCGGCGCAGCCCCCCAGGTTATTCAGACTGACAACGAAGAACAGATCGGTGTCGATGGCTTTGCCAGGCCCGATACAGGCATCCCACCAACCGGGCTTCTTGTCGGTGGCGCTATGATAGCCGGCAGCATGGTGATCACCGCTGAGGGCATGGCAGACAAGAATGGCATTGGACTTTTCTCCATTGAGCGTGCCGTAGGTTTCCACGGTCAAATCGTAGACATCGAGCACCTTACCACTACGAAGTTCGAGTGGTTCATCAAAATGGTAGGACTGAGGAGTTACCAGACCTACTGAATCTGTGGGAATTGATGCAGACATCGCGGCACATGATTACCTGATCAGCGGCTCCCTAGATGCCGATAATTATCAGGGCTAGCTGATCGGTTATTCCAAATGTTGTAATCAAAAAATTTCGGATAAGCTGGATACCGATGAAAATAAAGATGGGAGAGAAATCCAGACCACCCATCGGCGGTACTATTTTTCTGATGGGCGCCATCACCGGCTCGGTTAGTTGCCAGATCAGCCGCAGCAAGGGGTGAGGGTTCGTGCTGCCGGAAAACATCATGACAAAGGACATGATGATAGAACCAATAATTGCATAGTAATAAATATTCACTATAAAATATGTTACGCCGACGAAAGACCAGGTAATGATGAAACCAATGCCTGGAATGCTACCGCCGTACAATATGATTAGTACGCAAATTGCGACAGCTTCGATCAGCAGGGCAAGTAAAAGAGTGGAGAAGTCTATGCCCTTATATCCTGGAATAAACCTTCTCAAAATTTTAACCATTGGGTCAGTTATCTTTACTACAGCCTGGGAGACTGGATTGTAAAAATCTGCTTTGGCTACCTGCAGCAAAAAACGCAGCAGCACAGCCAGTAAATACAGTCCTCCAAGGACGTTGAAAATCAGAGCACCGGAACTGCCTAAAACATTCATACTTCTTCTCTGCAAAATAAAAAACATGTTGCTTCAAACTACGAAAGCTAGAGTCTACTTTTCAATCTCATCGGCGAGTTCGATGGATCGGTCACGGGCTGCTTTCAAGGCACGATCGACCAGATCTCTGATCCCATCGGACTCAAACTGTTTGATGGCCCGTTCGGTAGTCCCTCCGGGGGAGGTCACCCGACGTCGTAATTCATCAATACTCTCGGTACTGGTCAGCGCCAACTCCGCAGCACCGACTGCGGTCTGATAGATTAGCGCTCGCGCCACCTCATCACTCAGTCCCATAGACGTGGCTGTATCTTGCATTGCTTCCATAAACAGGAAAAAATAGGCGGGTCCACTACCCGATACTGCGGTCACCGTATCGATATGGGACTCCCTGTCCACCCACACACTAATGCCAACCGCTTGCATGATTTTGTCGGCCAATGCTTTCTGCGCCTTAGTAACCTGGGCATTTGCAAACGAGGCGCTGGCGCCCTTGCCGATCAAGGCAGGGGTGTTTGGCATGCAACGGACGATCGCGGTATTGCTGCCCAAGTGATGCTCAATATGTGCAATCGTAATACCCGCTGCAATAGAGACCACCAGGGGCGCCGTCGCGTCTGTTCCTGTTAGCACAGTGGCAAGGGATTCACAGACACTCTGCATTACCTGGGGCTTGACCGCCAGTACTATCACATCCGCCGACGCAGCAATCTGGCTGGTATCGGCGCTATTGATGCCGCAGTCCTGCGCCAGAGATTCCAATTTGCCAACATCCACATCTGTCGCCCAGATTGACTGCGCTGGCTGACCTTGTGCCAGTAAACCCCGAATCAGGCTGCTTGCCATATTTCCGGCTCCTATAAATCCTATGTGGAAGCCGCTATGGGTGTTATTCAAAATTTAACCTCGCCGGGTTATCCCCGACAGTTTACTTTCGTGGCTGTCCTTTTTGTCTTCCTTACTATCCCTAATCTACGACGGCGGTTCGCCAGCGGCATATTCTAGCGTATTTAGCAAAGCCTGGGGCAGGAAGTTTGGCTGTAAAGCTCGGTGATGAGGAAAATATAAAGCTGCGAATTTGCAGTGCTTAGGGGCTCTAAGCCGATGTACTGCGCGGGCCGAAGAGTGTCGTGCCAATCCGAATCAAGGTGGAGCCTTCGGCGATGGCCGCCGCATAATCGTTGCTCATGCCCATAGAAAGCGTGTCCATGCTCGGGTAGTGCTGCCGTAACTTCTGGTACTCTTTGGCAAGGCGCCGGAAGCCCTCGCGCTGGGCTTGCAGATTGGAAAGCGGCGCAGGGATCGCCATCAATCCACGCAGTGACAAGTTGGGCAACTGGGCAATGCGTGCACACAGAGTTGCCGCGCATTGCAGATCGAGACCCGATTTGCTGGCCTCGGCAGACAGGTTCACCTGCACACAGACATTAAGAGGTGGCATGGTGTCGCTTCTTTGTGCACTCAGGCGGCGGGCAATTTTTTCCCGATCTACGCTCTGAACCCAATCGAAATGCTCGGCGATGCCCCGAGTCTTATTGCTTTGAATTGGACCGATAAAGTGCCAGCTTAGTGCCAGATCACTCAAGCCCTCGATTTTTTCGAGGGCTTCCTGAAAATAATTCTCGCCGAAATCCTTGATGCCGGCGGCGGCGGCGCGCCGGATTTTTTCAGGCGCTTGCTTCTTGCTGACGGCCAGCAGCCTGACCGAATCCCGCGGGCGATCGTAGCGCTCTTCGAGTGTCCGAATCTGCCGCTTCAGGGCAGTAATTTTTTCTGTTAACACGGTCACAGTTTAGCCCTCACAAGGACTGAGATATTCGCCACGGGACAGGTACTATAGGTGACGCCGTCACTATTGGCCAGAGAGTAATGATGGACTCGCTTGCTCCATCCACAACAAATCTAAATGACTACGGTAGAAGGTAAGACAGATGGATATTACAGAACTGCTGGGGTTTAGCGTCAAGCAGGGCGCTTCCGACTTGCATATTACTGCGGGTATGCCGCCATTGATAAGGGTCGATGGAGACATCCGTCGAATCAACGTGCCGGAGATGGATGGCAAAGAAGTTCATGCGCTGATTTATGAAATCATGAACGACAAGCAACGCAAAGACTATGAAGAATTTATGGAAACTGACTTTTCCTTCGAAGTGCCAAATTTAGCCAGGTTCCGGGTCAATGCATTTATGCAGAATCGGGGCCCGGCGGCCGTATTTCGAACCATCCCTTCCAAAGTGCTGGCAATGGAAGAGTTGGGTATGGGTGAGGTATTCAGGCAAATCTCCAACGTGCCGCGTGGACTGGTAGTCGTTACGGGACCCACCGGTTCCGGCAAGAGTACCACCCTGGCGGCGATGGTCGACTACGTCAACGACACCAGGTATGAGCACATTCTTACCATCGAAGACCCCATCGAATTTGTTCATCAGAGTAAAAAATGCCTGATTAACCAGCGCGAGGTTCATCGCCATACGCTCGGCTTTAACGAAGCACTGCGCTCGGCTCTGAGCGAAGACCCAGACATTATCCTGGTAGGTGAGTTACGGGATCTGGAAACAATTGGGCTCGCACTCACAGCGGCAGAAACCGGCCACCTGGTTTTCGGTACCCTCCACACGACTTCTGCCGCAAAAACAATCGACAGGGTAATTGATGTATTCCCTGCAGCAGAAAAAGATATGGTGCGCTCGATGCTGTCGGAATCGTTACAGGCGGTTATTTCACAGGCACTATTGAAGAAACCTGGTGGCGGTAGAGTAGCAGCCCACGAAATTATGATAGGAACTCCGGCGATCAGAAACCTGATTTGGGAAGATAAGGTGGCGCAAATGTATTCGGCGATTCAGACCGGTGCCTCCGTCGGTATGCAGACCCTGGATCAATGTCTGAAAGAAATGCTCAAGAAGGGAGTAATAAATCGGGAAGAAGCGATCTCGAAAGCGAAGATGCCGGAGACGTTCTAGCTTGCCTTGTTCCCTGGTATCAGATGTTCTTTAATTCGGCGAACCAGTTTTCTAAAATAATCTGAGCCGCTATAGCATCTATGGCGGCTTTTTTCTTTTTCCCCTTGCTAGATGCAACGACTTTTTCTAAAGCGGCCCGCGATGACAGCCGTTCATCCATGCCGTAGATCGGCTTGTGAAAACGTCCATTGAGGCGGTTGCCGAATTTCACTGCTCTTCTGAACAATTCGCTTTCCGAGCCATCGAGGTTAAATGGCAGACCAACCACGAACAGATCTGGCTGCCACTCATCAATCAAGGCTCCCAGTTCATCCCAGTTTGGAATTCCGTCCTTGGCGCTGAGCACTGTAACCGCCTCGGCGGTAGCGGTCAGGCTTTGCCCGCAGGCCACACCAATCCGCTGCGTGCCAAAATCGAATGCCAGGGCACTAACCGGGGTATTCCTGTCTGTGGGGAAAGACTCCAAAGTCACGTATCTATCTTGCTCCCAGATTGACTGCTAGGAATGACCGGCGGCAGGAGATATCTGCTGTAGATCGATACCGAGCAGAGAGGCGGCAGCATCAGCCTTGGCCGCGTAATCTTGGGAGAAAATCAAGTCCGTATCCGCCGGGGTCGTGAGCCAGGTATTCTCGCTGATCTCTCGTTCCAACTGGCCTGCATCCCAGCCGGCGCAGCCCAGCGCCACCAGGTAGTTGTCCGGACCCCTGCCGGCGGCGATGTCTTGCAAGATCGTTTTAGAAGTGCAGATGCTAATATTGCCCTTCACTGCAATTGAGGACTCCCAGGTCCTGTCGGCGTCGTGAATGATAAAACCCTTGTCGCGCTCGACTGGCCCACCGGCAAGCACCCGTCGTCGCTGAAATAGCTCTGCTTCCAAATCACAGACTATATCCAACTCGGTGAAGATGTCGGCAATGCTGGCATTCAGGGGTTTATTGATAACGATACCCAGGGCGCCTTCATTATTGTGTTTCCACAAATAGGTCACGCTGTTGGAAAAATAGGAATCCAGCATTTGCGGCATGGCGATGAGAAACTGGTTCTCGAGGAAGCTTGATTCGTTTGAGTCACTCATAAAAAAAAGGCTATCCAGGCTTCAGAAACTGGTCAGAGCGTTGCCCTCGTGGAAACGCCAGGTCCGAATAATCTCAAGTATATCAGCTTCTGCGCGGAGCTTTGCAGGAAAGGGTTGAAAAGGCGCAGCGAGGTGCACAATTTCCACTGCTGCCTGATCCAGGATGCTGTGCCCGGAGGACTGCAGAATTCGAATACTTTCAACTTCACCATTCGGCAACAGGGCTACCAGCATGCGCAAGCTGCCATAGAGCTGGCGTCGCCGTGCTTCGCTCGGGTAATTAATATTGCCGACTGCTTCGATGCGTCTACGCCATCTATCCAGGTAGAGTGCGTCTTGGCTCTTTCTGGTTGATGCAGAGGAGATTGTGTACTTCCTGGGTCGTTTTGCGTATCTCTGGCGTCGCAAATCCAGTTGCGCCTGCAGGCTGGCGATAGCGAGGCTAAGTTCCTCCGGCGTAGACTTTTCAGAGAGAATTCTTTCATCCTTCACTTCATCCAACTGCTGTCGCACCTGGTCTTCATCCTGAAACGAGGAGATAACCGCCGTATCCTGAACATCCACATCGTTGACTGTCGCTGCAGCCACAGGCAGGGGTCGAACTTCCTGGATAAGGTCATCATAGAAATCCGATTCGAAGGGTGAGCTAGGTGCGGCTTTTTCATCGAGGCTGCCGCTGCCGAGCTGATTTTCCTGCGCTAGAAAATCGGCATCATCGGGTGCGAATTCGCTGCGGTACTGCGCCATGGTTATTTCCATGGCGCCTTCGCTACTTATTTCTTCAAGATAGGTAAATCCTATGCCCAGAATAATAATGGCATGGGCGCAGACGGACAGGAAGACGGTGAAACCGAATCGTTCCCGGGAAAGATCCTTATCGCTGTCTGGCATAAATTGCCCTTTTTACGCTAGTTTAGCCTGGATGCATTCCATCAAGTCGCCGGCAATGTCCAGGTTCATCTCGCGATCTATTTCTCTGACACAGGTTGGGCTGGTGACATTGATTTCAGTCAAATAGTCACCAATCACATCCAGTCCAACAAACAGTAGGCCCTTTTCTCGTAGAAGGGGAGCGACCTGTTCACAAATCCAATAGTCTCTTTCACTCAGTTCCTGGGCTACTCCGCTACCGCCAGCAGCCAGATTGCCTCTGGTCTCCCCCGATGCTGGAATTCTGGCAAGGGCATGGTCAACCGGTTTGCCATCGATTAGCAATAGGCGTTTGTCGCCGTTGACTATCTCGGGGATGAATTTCTGCGCCATGATATGTTTGACTCCGCCGCAGGTAAGCGTCTCTATGATGACGCTTAGATTTGGGTCGCCAGGCTTCACTCGAAAAATCGAGGCTCCTCCCATGCCATCGAGAGGTTTATAGATTACATCCTGATGTTGATTATGGAATGCCCTAAGTTTTTCCATCGAGCTACCTACCATTAATGGCGGACAACACTGGGGGAACTGCGTAGCGAATAATTTTTCATTACAATCACGCAGACTCTGGGGGTCATTAACAATCAGACTACCCGCACGTTGTGCATTTTCCAGCAGATAGGTGGTGTAGATGTAGTCCATATCGAAGGGAGGGTCTACGCGCATCAAAATGACGTCGAGATCTGCCAGCGCCATATCGGTCTGACTCCCCAATGTAAACCAGTCCTGCTCGTCATCGCGTACGGACAGGGTCCGTGTCTGAGCCCTGCTCTCACTCTGTGCCATGTATAGGTCTGACTGCAGCATGTAGTGAATTACCCAGCCCCATTTTTGAGCTGCCAATAACATGGCGAGCGTTGTGTCTTTCTTTACGGAGATGGATTCGATTGGATCCATCACCACACCAAGTCTTACACCCATAGAATTGGTCCTATCCCGGTGACGTCGCTACCGCGAGCTGAATTGAAGGCGGAATCATATCCCACTTTATCGGCAGAAGCGACGCTACCAGGATTCCGAAAGCGCAGGATTTCTCAGATTTACAGCTTGGCCGCCAAAGCCGCTATAATAGGGTTTTTACCTGGTGAAGAGAGTCAATGAAAGTATTTGGGTTTGCATGGGGTATCGGTGGAGTATTGCTCATGCTGGTGTTTGCTATATACAGACTGGCGCCAATTGCGCTGGACCTGGAGCGCTCACCAATGAGTCAACTGCATTGGGCGGCGCTAATTGTTTCTGTGGCCTATATGGCCTACGCTGAAGGCTACAAGGGATTCCATCTGGGTTTTGCTCCTCGCGTGGTGATACGGGCGAGCTATCTGAGGGACAATCCGCGACTTAGCCACATACTGTTGGCTCCTCTCTTCTGCATGGGCTATATCTATGCGACTCGAAAGCGCAAATTGTTATCGATTGGCCTGACGATCATGATCATTTGTTTCGTCTTGATCGCACGTCTCTTACCACAGCCATGGCGAGGGATTATTGATGCCGGAGTTGTGGTTGGTCTTGCTATAGGAATTGCATCGATTCTCTATTTTGTTGTTGTCGAAAACAGAAATCCTGAACTCATCAAGATATCTCCTGAAGTGCCAGGTGACATTTGACACAAGCTTTAAGCCATGGCTCTGAAGGAGCCTTATCATGAGCATCGCCACAACAGACACTAGCTGTGCCGTAGTAGTTACCTTCAAACCGGATATAACGGCACTTCTGACGCTACTTGGTCAGTTGAACAAGGAGACAGATTTTATCATCGTCGACAATGGTACTCCTGACATTGAAAAGCTGGCTGAATCTATAACAGTATATGAACGCTGTCTGGATCTGCTGTGTTTGTCGGAAAACAAAGGCCTCGCCACGGCTCTCAATATCGGAATTAACTGGGCGCTGGAGAATAATCGTGACTACGTATTTTTGTTTGACCAGGATAGTTCTCTCTGTGATCTTTTCGTAAGCCGAATGAGCACTGCCTATATCGAGGCAGAGAGGCAAAGTGTGAAGGGCATTGCCGCGATTGGGCCCCGGATTATTAACCCTCAATCGATGCGGCAAACACCTTTCAAATTATTCAACCGACTGCTGTTGCGATCAGATCGAGCCTTTGCCAAGAGTAAAACCCATTTCGTTGCCGACTTTTTAATTACCTCGGGAACCATGCTTATCCTCAAGCACTTCGGCGCAATAGGCGGAATGAAAGAAAGCTATTTTATCGACAACGTAGATCTGGAGTGGTGTTTTCGCGCCAAGTCGATGGGCTTCGACCTGGTAGGAACCGACGAGGCTGTGCTCTATCACGCGATCGGCGAGAGAAGCCCAAGTCCCCTCGTGCGTACCGGGATAATGGCGCAACACAACCCGTCCCGCACCTACTATTCGAGTAGAAACAGAACCCATCTATATAGTGTCGCTTATTCGCCACTGGGCTGGAAGCTCAGGGATATGGTTCGATTTTTTCTTAAGTCTGGCTGGTTGCTGGTTTCGTCCCATGAACGCAAGCAGTACTGGCACTATATCCGTTCCGGCATTCGTGATGCCAAGTTGCTGGGTTGATCTTAATTGAACAGTCAGCCCAAAATAGCTGTGTTGCTGGCAACCTACAATGGCGCCCAGTTTCTCGCGCAGCAGCTCGACTCCATACTGCAGCAAACCTGGTCGAACCTTGTCATCGTGATTCGGGATGACCACTCTACCGACAATACGGCCGAACTGGTTCGAAGTTTCGCAAGCGAGCATCCGGATCGGGTGCACCGGATCGATGCCGACGGGACGCAAGGAGGTGCGAAGGACAATTTTTCGACTCTGATCGGCTATGTTCTCGAGCATAAAGTTCAATTGGGACTCGAACGCGCCTACATGATGTTCAGCGACCAGGATGATATCTGGCGTCCCGAGAAAATGGAGAGGCAGGCCCGCCTGATGTTTCAGGTCGAGGAGTCAGGAACCGGTACCTCGGTGCTGGTTCACTGTGATCTGCATGTCGTCGACGCAGCGTTGCAGCCAATCGCCGATTCCTTCATTCGTTACCAGGGACTCGACGCGCGACGTAACGGTTTCGGGCAATTGCTGATCAGTAACCTGGTTACCGGATGCACCATGTTTATCAATGAAGCGCTCGCAGAAAAGGCTGTCCCCGTACCGCCGGAGGCTGTCATGCATGACTGGTGGTTGGGATTGGTCGCTTCAGCCTTTGGCGAGATTGCCTTCCTGCCAGAGCAATTGGTGGAATATCGCCAGCATGAAAATAATGCCTTGGGCGCCAGGGAACACAGGCCTACCAGCTTCGCTGGCCGGGAAGTGCTGAGGAAGGTTCTCTACAAGGCCTACACACCTCTGTTCGCGGAGGTCGCAACTCAGGCTGAGACATTTCTTGCCCGCTTCCACACCAATCTGACTTACAGGCAACGCGTTTCCTTGCGCATGACCATGGGGCTACGTTCAAAAATCGGCCACCTGCAAAGAATTCTGTTTCGATTATTACGACTTCTACCGGGTTGAGAGCTGAATCGCTGTTTTACTTCCCCCTGCTCTCTTAGCGAGGATTGTTTGACTTCTGGCCCTGGCGAATTTCCTCGAGTCGGGAAACCATCTTTCTCCCCACCGCGGCGGGAGAAAAAAATTGTCTGATTGTGTCCCTGGCGCTGTTGCCCAACCTCGCGACTAGTTCAGGATCTGCAGCCAGTTCTATCATGGCGGCGGCGGCCTGGTCCAGGTCCGGATCGGCCCAGCGTTGACCCGCTTTATAGGGCCCCAGCGTTTTTCGAATCCGAATCAGCTCATAATCTATGGCCTTGCAATTGTCTGCAGTCATATAGTCAATCGATCCGGACCAGTTGGTGATAATAGTTGCCTTACCCAGACACATGGCCTCCGCTGGACCCAGCCCAAATCCTTCGGATCGATGCAGCGACACAAAACAATCGATTAATGAGAGTAGGGCGTTTATCTCCGGTCTGGAGTGAGCTTTTCCCATTATTAGAATATTCGGATGAGATTCGACTGCTGCAAGCAATCTGTCCATTTTCTCTTCTTCTGCGTTATTTACTTTTAGTATCAGGCAGACTTCCTTATCGTGGCCCTCAAATGCCTGTTTAAAGGCTTTAATGGCGCCATAGGGATTCTTGCGCTCCGCGACAGAGCGGGTGTCGAACATGGCCAGAAAGGTGAAAGCAGTGTCGGGAATACCGAAATAGCTTCTGGATAGCGCCGATTCTATTTTCAGATCGATACAGTGAGGGATGGTGATAACGGGTAGGGGCGAAGATTTCTCCATGGCCTGTTTTACAAATTCTGAAGGCACCCAGACCTCATCGATTTCCTCGAATGCGGGAATCCATTTTCGGGGAATTTCTTCCAGCTCCCATGCCCAGTAAGCAATGTTATAGCGATCTTTAAAGAAGTGGGCTGGGAGCTCCTGTTTCGCCAGGGGCAGGAAATCTGCGTTGATGTGAATGAGATTGATGTCGTAGGGAGCGCTCAGCATTTCCTTATGTCGCCAGGACAGATCAGTCATTCGACCGGGATTGGCGGTCTCAAAATTGATGATGCCGAAGTCGATAGCGGCGGCATCGAGAGCCCTGGCATCCGAGCGAGCGCCTTCTCCCACACCCATCTCCGCCCTGATGTAGCCAATTAGATTTACTCCTGGAGTCAGAGTCGGCTGCCGATTTTCCCCCTCGCATGGCGCATCGAATTGCAGATTGGCAACGAGTTCCTCTGCGGGCATATCGAGGCGAAGGGAGCAGTCCCATTTTTCCAGGGTAAGATTTGGATTGTAGTAGTTGTCTCCTTCGCTGAACTTGATGGCCCAGCGCTTCCACATCGCCTTCTCGTCCGCCTTTGGCACGGTCGCTTTTCGACTGATGCTCTCATGATGGATAAGGCAGCACTGGGGTGTCCAGATATTTCGATAGCCCAGGGCCGACAATCGCAGGCAAAGATCAATATCGTTGCCAACTACTGCAAGTTCTTCATCGAAGCATCCGACAGCCTCGAATTTTTCCCGGCTCAGCATCAAGCAGGCACCAGTGCTGGCAGCGACCTCCCTGACAGTTCTATCGAGCCTTCGGTAAATCTTCTTATTGGGCATCATCTTGTGAAACAAGTGGGCGCAGCCACCACCGAAGTTTACGATGAAGACACCCGCGTGTTGAATCGCGCCATTGGGATACAGCAACAGACCACCCACGGTACCCACTTCCGGACGCATAGCATGTCGCAGTAATTCGTGCAGCCACTTGGCATCGGTGATTTCAATATCATCATTTAGAAACAGCAGGTAATCGGCTTTGGAATGGCGGGCACCGATGTTATTGAGGCGAGCCCAATTGAAGGCTTCATCGCATTCGATGACCTCGAATTTTCTATCGTGAAGGTATGCAATTCCTTCCGGATTCCTGCCTCTGCTGTTATCGAGCATGAGGATTTCGTAGTTTTTGTAGGCGGTGATTGCGGTGAGTGAATCGAGGCAAGGCTTAATCAGATCAAGCTTAGCCATGGTTGGAATGATGATTGAAACTCGCGGTTCTCCGGCGATGGGCCATTCGATGTATCGCTGTCCATCCACCACCGTTAAGTTGGCCAGGGGCTCAAGCCGGGACAGGTATTTTTCGATTACGGCGGATTCATCCCGCAATCTTCGTTCCAGGATTTCACCAGGTAGTGGGGGTGCCGACCACAGAATACTGGCGACTCGGTGGATCTTGTCGCTGTGGTTTCCAAGGTGTAACAGCAGGGCATAGCGCCAGTGGGGGGGCTTGCAAGCTGAAATGAAATCCAGTGGGATTTTCGCAGCCCGGACCAGGTATATATCCCCGACGTAATTGCGTGACATCACATGGTCGGGGGACCAGCTAAAGGTGAAGACTGGATCGACATGAATGCCGTCGCTGTCGAGTGTGTCGTGATCTGAATAGACAAGGTCACTGCCCATGGTTTCTGCACAGGCAATCAACTCCCGTATTGCAAAAGGAAACAACAGCTCCCCACTATCAAGACCCAGCAGATAATCTCGATCTAGCTTAACTCTCTGTAAAATCTCGACCAGGCTTGAAGCAACATCGGTTTTTTCTTGCAGGGCCGAGCGAATTTCCGGCAGCAGGGAGCTTTGAACTTCCTGCCAGTTTGTACCCAGGTAATGCACTCTCCAACTGCTCCAATCCTGCACCGCTATGGAGTTCAGAGTCGTCAGGTTGGCTGCGATGTCAGGGCTTTCGTAGACGATTATATGGACCACAAACTCGTCGCTGCTGAGGGCTTTGCCAATGGCTGCCTGCTGGTCATTGCCGAGGCTGTATTTCAGCCAGGCACTATAGAGCTGATTACCCTTGAGGACATAGAAATCCTGCTTCAACTCCGAGCTGTATCCCTTTGCATTTTTAGCAACGAGGGTCAGGGTGTGGGCACCGCTGTCCAGAAAATCCAGATTGATCTGCTCCGAAAAACCACAGTTGGCAGCATGGGGAAGCCAGGGATAGACCTCGGTGACATCGGGTCTGGGAAGGGCGGGTTTGAAGACGCGAAATTCCAGCAAATCGATAAAAAATGTAATGTCGACTTCACCGGCTTCCGTCAACGCCCAGCCACGCAGGGTAAGAGACTCCGAGAAAACTTTGTGCGCTTCGTTAGGCGAGTCCAGGCCGAAATGAAATTTATCTGTGCATGTCTCAGCGTCTGGGTGATCGCCATCTTTGCCAGGTATTTTGGCGCGAACATCTCGAACTGTCTGATGTAGAGCAGGGTTTCTTAGTACTAGTTTAACGGTGTTTTTTTTTAGCGATCCGACCAAGTTTTTTAGCCGCTGGCTGAGGTATCGATAGGGTTTTGTCATGCGCCAGGAAAATGAGTCCAGTAGTTCACGCAGGCTGGCATCCAGTTTCTCATGCTGTGCTTCCAATCGATGATAATCCAAACGCAGTGACTGCAAGTCTTTCGATAGAACTTCATGATTGTCGGCAAGCTTGGAAAATTCAGATATCTGCTGAGAATAATTTTTGTTTAGCTGTGTATAG
>CAJXIY010000056.1 GCA_913054495.1 uncultured Gammaproteobacteria bacterium
GGCCACTGTACTTCGAGGAATTGAATGGGCCACGCCGGATGGAGACCATCTGGGATGGTTTGTCAGGGCGTGGTATGAATGCGCGCGATCTCGAGAAACTCTTTGGCCTGAATCTTCAGCGCTTGTACCGGGAGGTAATTGGTTAGCTTAGGGCTTAAGCCAATCCCATTCGCAACGGCAACGCAGATAGCTTTTCAACAGCCCGCTAGGGAACCTCTGATCAAATTGCGGAATAATACTTTCTATTTACTGATTCTCGTGCTCGGCACCTCACAGTGTCGAGTGGACTATATTATTGACTATGCAGACGTACCCAGTAACGTAAGCTTTGAAAGTGTGATGGCGTTGCCTCACAGTGGCAGCGGCATCGAATTGAATTATGGAAATGATGCACTGCAGTACGGTCTGCTCTGGCTGCCTGGGACAGCGGTGTCACCTCCTTACCCTCTGATAGTATTTGTTCACGGTGGCTGTTGGTTAAATGCCTACGATATCCGCCACAGTTTCCCCCTCAGTACCGCCTTGTCGCAGGCCGGCTACGCAGTTTGGTCGTTGGAATATCGCCGTACCGGGGATGTCGGCGGCGGTTGGCCTGGGACATACGACGACATTTCCGCCGGTTTGGCCTATGCGGAAAACCTCGAGAGTTACGGCGTGGATACCGGCGACCTAATTCTCATCGGTCACTCGGCGGGGGGACATTTGGCTCTGCTCGCCGGCACCACCTACACCGATGCCTCTGCCGTAATCGGGCTGGCGGCGATCAGCAATATTATAGACTACGCCAAGGGTAGCAATGACTGCGAAACTGCGACTCCTCAATTTATGGGAGGAGACTACGCAGAATTACCGGACAATTATGAACTCGCCAACCCGACCGGAAATATACCTCACATCAATACCTATCTCCTGCAGGGAACCGCAGATGAAATCGTTCCACTGGTCCAGGCTCAACTTGAAGGCACTCGACACATACTATTAGACGATGCCGGGCACATGGATTGGATTCACCCAGGTACCGAGGCCTTCAGCTTGCTGCTATCGATTATTCAGGACCTTGGCGGCCACTGAACCATTTCGAATCCAGAGCCCAATAAAATAGCAGCCTGCATTGCGGGCGAGTGCTGGCAATCAGAGTTAATCACCAAATTTGTTGTTGAGTGGAGTCGGTTCTAGTCGCGATCGACAGACCAGGCACTGTATGTCCCCGCTAACCGATAAACTACTCCGTGGTCTGACCTGAATTAGGCTATTCGCTATGTGTCATTTCCTTCGCCGAAATTGAGCTATGACAACTCGTCTCCTGGTTCCACTTTCATTCCTGGACCCGCTGTGCCACAGATGCGCACTGAACAGCAATAAATCTCCCGGATTGGCAGAAATATATATCTCATTTGGGTGTTTGCCATTGGGTTGTGCATAATTACCGGCGGGCACACTGTAGGTCTTATGACTGTCCGGCACCAACCGCGTCGCTCCATTTTCCCTGGACATTTCATCGAGTATCCAGAAGGCATTTGCCAATATTTGTTCGCCAGGTTTGACTGGCCCAACTGTGTCAACATGAAGTCCCTGTAGTCCGTAATCAGGTTTAGGAGATCTCCCTTTTAGAGATTCCAATTTAATTGCATCTCCCAGTAGCGCCGGCAGGAATTCAAATAGAATCGGTGATTCGATGCATGGTAAAAATTCGCACTTCCCAGCAACGTCCCAAGTCTGGTTTTCCGAGACTTCAAACTCATCCCATGCAGTATGCATCGCAGCTATTTCTTTTGCCGACAGTACGCCTTCAATGAGCAGCCAGCCTTCGTTTGCTAATCTAGATATGCCATGGGAGGTATTCATCTTAGTGCCGTCGTTATCAGTAATATTGCTCTGTACTATCCGGCCGCTGTTGCCGCGACTGCCATCGCGGGTGGTGAAAGACTTTTTTTCGTGAGGGCTCCTTAACGCCTCCCTCTGCTTTTCTTTCTCATCATCACTTCCTCTTGGAGTTAACGATGAGCCAATACTGTCTCTTAGGCAATTAGGAGATTATGTCCAAAATGGTTTGACGGCGTACAGTAAGAACCACGGAGATTTACACGCATGTTTTGAATCGAGGAGGAAGGGCAGTGATTAGCCCTTTGAATGATCTGGGAGCCTGACAAGTCGCAAGGGGTGGTGTCAAGCTGGCTTATACTGCGCCGGCGCAGTGGTTGTTATTCCGGGATGGGAACGCTCAGCGTCTGGGGCACAGCATAACCTCTCTGCACCGCCGGACGCTCCGCGATGCGCAGATACCAGTCTTTCAATCGGGGGTAGTCGTTCAAATCCATTTGCTGGAACTCGTACCGGGATATCCAGGGCCAGGTGGCGATGTCCACGATCGAGTAATCACCGGCGATGTAATTCCTGTCCCCCAGTCGAGTTTCCAGCACCTGGTACAGGCGTGCATTTTCCTTGCTATAGCGCGCCTCAGCATAGGGCGACTTACCTGGATTGAACTTGACGAAATGGTGAGTCTGACCAAGCATCGGACCTATATGCCCCATCTGAAACATTAGCCATTCCATTTCTTGCCAGAACTGTGGGCCAATCGAACTCATTAGCTTCCCAGTCTTATGGGCCAGGTACATCAGAATCGCGCCCGACTCCATTAATTCGGTCCCAGTTTCATGATCGACTATGGCGGGGATTTTGTGGTTTGGGCTGATAGCGACAAAATCCTCAGCGTGTTGGTCTCCACTGGTAATATCGATCGGGAAAACTCTGTAGGCAAGGCCCAGTTCCTCCAACATAATCGACACCTTGCGTCCATTGGGCGTACTCCATGTATACAGATCAATAAGTTGTCGGTCAGGGTTGCTGACACTTTCTTGTTTTGTCACTGTCGACCTCCTTGAAGTTGGATAAACCGGACCATCTTTGCCGAGATACGTACTCCCCCTGAGCGCTAACAGCTTTGTGTGGTTTGCACCCAACGTCCGATGGAAACGAGCAATCCGTTCTGCCGGTAGTTCTTGCATCGATCTGGCATCAACAATTACGAATAAAATCGTAGTCGATGGGCTTGCCCAGGTCGATGTTGTGATGCTCTGACTGCATGGGATATTTTAGGCCGGTGGCACAATTGAAGAGCATCACCTGCTCATCTGACTCGATTCTGCCGCTGGCCAGTTCCTGTATTAACGCCGCCAGCGTCGCTGCGCCTTCCGGACACAACAGGATACCTTCTAACTTGGCACATTCGAGGTGTGCCGCATTGATAGCGTCATCGCTGACAGCCACAGCGAAGCCTCCGGATTCTCGCACCGCATCCAGTATTAAAAAATCTCCCACCGCCGCCGGCACCCTGATGCCGGATGCGATCGTACTGGCATCTGCCCAGGGCTCGGCGTGACGTGTGCCTTCATCAAATGCCTTGACGATGGGGGCGCAACCTTCTGCCTGCACTGCCACCATGCGCGGCCGCTTCGAGCCAATCCAGCCTATCGCTTCCAGTTCGTTAAAGGCTTTCCACATGCCGATCAGACCGGTGCCACCGCCGGTGGGATAAAGAATGACGTCAGGCACTTGCCAATCCAGCTGCTCAGCCAGTTCCAGCCCCATGGTTTTCTTGCCTTCGATTCGATAGGGCTCCTTCAAGGTGGAAGCATCGAACCACCCCATGGCTTGTTTGCCTTCTCCGACGATACGGCCACAGTCGGTGATGTAGCCATTGACCAGGAATGTTTTCGCACCCTGAAACGCTATTTCTTCGATGTTCACCCGCGGTGTATCTTCCGGGCAGAACACATAGGTCTCGATATCGGCGGCGGAACAATAGGCGGCCAGCGCCGCACCGGCGTTGCCATTGGTTGGCATGGCCATTGTAGTGATGCCCAGTTCCTTCGCCATCGCTACCGCCAGGGCGATGCCCCGCGCCTTGAAGGATCCGGTCGGAAGCCTACCCTCATCCTTTATCAGAATCTCGCCGCAGCCATATCTACTCTGCAGTTTTGGTGCTGGTAATATCGGCGTCATTACCTCCCCCAGCCTCACTATATTGGCTGATTTTCTTACCGGTAAAAATTCGCGATAGCGCCAGAATTCAGGCAGCCGCGATTTCAGATCGTCCTTCGAGATCGCCTTGCCCAGGGCGTCAAGATCATACTTCACCAGCAACGGTTTGCCGGCTTCTGACAGACCATGTAACTGATCAGCTGGATAGACCTTGCCGGTATAACTGCATTCCAGGTGGCTTACAAACGTGGGATACTCTTTCATGTGATTCTCTTCAGTCGTTACAGTCGAAACATCTTGTTAATCAGGCCATCGTCGGCTATGCCGTGATAAATCGCGGCCCCAATATGTAATACAATCACCGCCAGCAATGCCCAGCAACTCCACAGGTGCAGGCCGGAAAAAAGAATATTGAGATCGTCATTTTCTTGCGCCCACGCCGGCAGATTCAGAATCCACCAGAAGGAGGTCTCCCAGCCACTATAAGAAGAGGAGAGGTAACCACTAAGGCAGCAAGCGGCGAGTAGAAAATACATAATAAGGTGATCGAGCGCCGCCAACTTTTGCAGTCGATCTGGATTTTTAGGATGACCATTACTGCCTTTAGCAATTCGAATCGCCGCCATCGTTACGGCGATCAGCAACAGCGTTATGCCGATATTTTTATGCAGTTGAAAAGGTAAAACCCGGTAGGTGAATTCGGCTGATGGCAAAGGTAGAGACAACATCCACCAACTCGATACAAACAAAAAAAACACCGAGCTTGCCAGCACCCAATGCAAGATCACCGTGATCTTTGGCAGCCGCTCCTGTTCCACCGATTCCCTGCTCAAGCTCGACTCTCTCGTTGCATCACGTTAAGTGCCGCCATAGCCAGGCACAAATGGATAAAGAACCACAGCAGCAGTGGCCACAAATATTGCGCTCGTAATACCGGGCCCGTGTTCAGTGCGGCGGTGAAAGCGGCCACATCCAGCAGCACCAGCAGGGAAAAGCTGATGACACCCAGCTTAATGAAGCGAGGGCTGTCGTTGACCAGACCAAACCCTGCAACCATAGAGGCGAGGGCCACTCCACAAACCAGCAAGGACAAGCCAATCTGAAATGGGCGAAACCAGGGAGGACTCGAGGCCAGGATGATTTGCACCGAGCTGACCATTAGCCGGCATTCCTGTAAAGACAGTCCCTCCTCCGCCAACTCATCGGCGCGACAGTCTGCCGCCATGCCCATTTCTGCTGCAGAGCCGGGAGCGATTACGATCTGCTTGAGGAGTTCATTAGTCTGATTTGCCAATAACAGCATGGCAAACAACACCCCAACTACACCCAGCCAGGTCTGGCCCGTTATGAGCTTGTCATTCTGATTCATGAAGGGCTCAAACTGATTCCTGCTTATTCAACCTGATTCGAGTATTTATCTCGAAAACGCTCGTAGAGTTGTTGCTGAGTACCGAACAAATCGATATCGCGGCCCTGAATGTAGGCACCGAGGACCTGGCTGGTGCGCATGTCCAGCGCATCACCGATGGAGATAAACAAGGTTGCATCCTTACCGACTTCCAGCGTGCCGATGCGGCCATCTATGCCCAGTATTTCCGCATTGTTCTTGGTGATGAGGGTCAATGCACGCTCCGGATCGAGGCCATAGGCCGCTGCCGTGCCCGCCAGAAACGGCAGATTCCGCTGTGACTGGACACCGGTTGCACCGCCGCCCAGACCGACTTTCAGTCCGGCTTCGCTGAGCAGGTAGGGCATCCGAAAAGGGCCGTCGGTATCATGCCAGGCCATTTCCGGCAGGTCATGCACCGCCTCGTAGATGACAGGAATATCTTCTGCCAACAATAGATCCTTGACCATGAGTGCCTCGCGGCCACCGACCAGCACCACGTCCGCGATTGGGTAGCGGCGGGCGAAGCGCACCGCAGAAATAATTTCCTTGGCCTCATCGGCATGAATGTAGAGCTTTGCCGAGCCATTAAACAAAGACTCCATGGCCTGTAAATTCAGATTCAGGGGCTCGCCGGTATAGCTCTGCGCACTCTGGAACAAGGAGTGCAACAGCTGCACGGCGCCGGCGTATTTCTCGTTATCTACGGTCTCGAAGCGAAACGTGTCCGCATTGCGCCGTCGCGTTTTTAGCCCTGGCCAGTACAGATGGATGCCATCATCGGTACGCAGTGCCGCATCTTCCCAATTCCAGCCATCCAGCTTCATCAGCGAAGAAGAACCCGATATCAGGCCACCCTGGGGTGTTACCTGGGCGGTGAGTATTCCATTGAAGCGGTGCGTGGAAATTATTTCTGAATCTGTATTGTAAGCGATAGCCGAGCGCACGCTGGCGTTGATATCACCCTCCTCCTGGAAGTCTGCGGTGGCACGACTGGCACCTACTTCGGTCAAGCCAAGACTGGTATTCGGTAGGACAAAGCCAGGATAAACATGGGATCCCTGCAGGTCGATGACCAGATGATTGCTCAGATCGATACCGTCATCGACGGCTGCCACCGCCGTGATGATGCCTTCGCTGAACGTGATCACACCATCGGCAATCACTTCGCCGTTGCCAATATGAATAATGGCACCGACAATTGCGATCGGCTCACTCTGGTCGGCAGCGGGCTGTGGCACCAGAGCGAATGCCGATGCACCGAATACAATTACAATAAATCCGGACGACAATCGCCCCAGGCCGGCGAACAAAACTTTCATATGCTTCTCCATGCTTAATCCTCCCTGCCGATTGCCGCAATGATGCGGGCGCGCTCATTAGCGATCTGCTCCCGCATCGCCAGATCTTCATCACGATCGTAATAGGGTATGCCCTCGACCCAGGTAGTTTCCACCAGCGCATAGATCGAAAGCGGGTGATCGGACCACAGCACCAGGTCGGCGTCTTTGCCTGGCCGAATACTGCCGATGCGATCATCCAGGTGCAATAGCATTGCTGGATTAATGGTTACCTGCTTAAAGGCATCGATTTCGCTCAGCCCACCATATTTTACGGATTTCGCCGCCTCCTGATTCAGGCGCCGTGACATCTCCGCATCGTCGGAATTAATTGCGACGACGACACCGGCTTGCTGCATCAGAGCGGCGTTATAGGGGATGGCCTGAAAGGCCTCCCATTTGTATCCCCACCAATCGGCGAAGGTGGAACCACCGGCGCCATGCAACGCCATCTTGTCGGCAACCTTGTAGCCTTCGAGAATATGGGTGAAGGTATTGATGTTGAAATCAAAACTGTCGGCTACATTGATTAACATATTGATTTCGGATTGCACGTAGGAGTGACTGGTGACATAACGCTCGCCGTTGAGAATTTCCAGCATGGTCTCGTCTACTAGATTACGGCGGGGGACGGCCACATTGCGACGCTGTGATCGTGACAAACTGCGGTACTCATTCCACTTTTTCTCATACTCACGGGCCTGGGAAAAGGCATTCACATAGACCTGCTCCACTCCCATGCGAGTTTGCGGATAGCGAATAGAGGCTGGACTGCGACTCCTTTTTACGTTTTCCCCGAGTGCAAATTTGATGAACTCGTCTGCTCCATCGATGAGCAGTTCGCTGGAAGGTCTGCCCCAGCGCATCTTGATGATTGCCGACTGGCCACCGATAGGATTGGCAGAACCATGTAACAATTGTGCGGTTGTTACACCACCGGCAAGATTGCGATAGATGTTAATGCTTTCCGAGTCCACCACATCTTTCATTCTTACCATGGCGGAATTCGTCATGGTTTCATTAATATTGAACAGGGCGATATGGGAATGTTCGTCGACTATGCCCGGCGTCAAATGCTTGCCCGAGCCATCGATCTCCAGCACGTCATCGGCCGATAAATCGTCGCCGACCTCGGCGATCCTGCCCCCACGCACCAACACATCCGTAATCAACGTGCCGGCTTCCTCATTGGTCCAGACCATGGCTCCGCGAATCAACATATCCTGCTGTTGCGGCATGGTTTCACGCCCATAGGCGACGAAGGGATAGAGGATGGTACCGAGAACAGCGGCATCTGCGGTAGACTCTGCGGCCTCCTCCTCACTGGATTCAGCTTCGATCTCGCCGGTTCGTAGCAGTTGCCAGCTAATCAACTCACCGGCAGGCGAGCGTCCATTGCCTTGCCATCCCCCCGCTACCGGCCAACCGTTGAGCCGGGTTCTATCGCCGTTTTCTTCCAAGGCGAAACTGAGAGAAATCAGGTCGTTGCCAAGCTCCAGCGTCACCGCTCGGCTTTCAGACTCGTCGTCTGCCGGCAGTATCTTGGCCTTATGCTTACCGTCCTCGAAGCTCAATTCGAGATCATAGGACATGCCAGCCATCAGCAGCTGGTAGCGGCCATCGCGATCGTCGAAATCGGCTTCCAGTACATGCTGTTTACCGCGAATCCAGTTTTCCAGCAGCAGCGAATCCTCGGCAAAAAGTTCTGCCGAAAAAATTACAAAATTCGCCAGGTAGCCCGGTGCCAACTGGCCCAACTGCTCAGACACACCTAGAATTGCAGCCGGGGTCTTGGTGATGGCATCGACAGCGGTTTGCGCCGGCAATCCACTGGTTACTGCCTGTCGCAGATTTTCCAAAAAATCATCGCCGCTGCCGGCGCTGGTAATCGCGAAGTCAATATCATGCGCGGCGAGGATGCCGGGATTGAACGGTGCCAGTTCCCAATGCTTCAGCTCCACCAGTGAAATGTCATCGGCGGCGATGGCGTCATCGACTTCTGGTGCCTCGGGAAAATTTATAGGAACGATCAGGGTGGCATTTGTCGCCTCGATCAGGTCCGCACGCTTATAGCTGTCGCCTGCACTCTTGAGTATGTATTGGACTTCAAACTCGTCGCCCACCTTGTCGACGGTCAAAGCCTGTTGCCAGTTACTGACTTCCATTATCTGTGGCAATCCCTGGTAGCGATTCCAGGCTTCGAGTGACTCGTCCGTAAAAGGGCGTGGTGATTGCGCAGCAAACCAGGCTGCATCCAGGTAGGTCTGCCGCAGCAGGGCGAAAGAGCCCATCAGGGACGAGGGCATAGATTGAGTCGAAGTGCCCTTGGAGAGTGAGTAGTGGGCGGCAGCATCTGGACTGATGATGGACTCACTCGCGCGCTCGTCACCGAGGGTAATCAGTGCCGAGGTGCCGCGGGCGATGCCGTCGGCACGCAGGCTCAAAACTGTCGAAAAGCCCTGCTGCCGAAATTTGTCCCTAGTCTCCGCAGTGGGCGAAAATACGGTACTGGCCCGGAAGCTGGCGCGAATTGCATCGTTGACGTTGAGAGCCAGGTCGCTGGAAAACAGGTTTTCCGCCGCACCGTTGACATCCTCTCGCTCCAACTCGGGAATACCATAGCCGGTGTAGATATCGATAAAGCCAGGGTAAATGTACCGCCCCCCCAGATCGATCTCAAAAAAACCGTTGCCTACCTCGCCACCCGCACGCACTTCTACCACCCTGCCATCGCGAATTAGCAGAGTGCCACCACGCAAAATCTCACCATCCCCCTGGTAAATATTGGCGTTGGTGAAGGCGAAGGCGTTTTGTCGATCATCGGCAATGCCATTCGGTGTCAAATTGTCCTGCGCCAACACCGAAGGCGCCGAAATAGTGGCTGCAAACACCAGCCCTGTAGCGGACAATCCTGCTCTTATTTTTCTCATTATGGATAAACTCCGGCTAACAATAACAGTCTGTATGCTTGTGCTTCGGTTTTTCGATTTTCGATGAGTTTACAGTCATATTCTGGCAATTATAAGAGCCGGAGCTTATCGGGTAGTTCAGTTCAGGTATACTCCCGAATCTGCCGAAGCGTTCGACCGTACTGGAGATCCAAAAATGTCGTCAAGCCTGAAATTTCTATTTGCAGCACTGTGTCTGGTGCTGCTGAGCTGTGGTGCCGAAGAAACACCATCCAGTCCTACCAGTAGCAACTCTGAGACGACGGCGAATGCAGTCTCATCGGCCAGCGGTACGCCTACAGGTCCTGAACTGGGAAGCTTCGGCATCGATCTAAGCCACCAGGATCCGAACACCCAACCCGGCGATGACTTCTTCAAATATACCAATGGACTTTGGCTTGACACATACGAGTTACCCGCCGACCGCAGTAATTACGGTTCCTTCGCAGTGCTGAGCGACAGATCGGACCAGAGAGTGCGCACAATAATCGATGACCTCACCGCTATCGAACCGAGTCCAGGTTCCATGGAGCAAAAGATCAGCGATTATTATCTTAGCTTCATGAATACAGAAATTCTCAATGAACTGGGTATTAGTCCACTGCTGCCCGGACTGGCTACCCTGGCAGAGATCGACACCAGGGACGAATTAATCGCCGCCTTCGGCCGCTCCCAGATCGACAATACTGCCAGCCCATTCGGATTTTATGTCGGTGCCGACCGCAGCGATCCGGACCGCCACCAACTGGTTCTCTCGCTTGGTGGTTTGGGCTTGCCTGACCGTGACTACTATCTACTGGATACGGAAAAATTTGTTGACGTTCGGGAAGAATACGTGGCGCATATCGCGCGCACACTCGATTTCGCAGGGATCGAGGACAGCAGGTTGAAGGCACAGGGCATCCTCGAATTGGAGACTCAGATTGCCGAGCATACCTGGCCTCGCGCCCAACGACGAAACCGAGATCTGACTTACAATCCCATGAGTTTTGATGAGTTCCTTGCCGCCTACCCGGGCTTCGACTGGACTGCCTATTTTTTAGCAGCGGGCATTCAAAGTCTGGAAGGCCTCAACGTAAATTACCCAAGTGCCATGTCGCCCATTATAGATCTGGTAAATGAGCTGGCGGTGGGCGAGTGGAAGAATTACATGACTTATCGCTTCATTGCCGATAGTGCCGGCACGCTGTCTGAAGAGATCAATGAGGAATCCTTCCATTTTTATTCTACGGTCCTCCGTGGCGTGCCGGAGCAGCGGCAACGTTGGGAGAGAGGCGTGGCCAGGGTTGGCTCTCTCAACAGCCTCGGCGAAGCTCTGGGCCAGGTCTATGTCGACCGCCATTTTCCGGAAGCCGCCAAGCAGCAAATGGAAGCACTGGTGGAAAACCTGCGAACTGCGCTAGCGCAAAGCATCGAGGAGATAGACTGGATGGGTGCGGCCACCAAGGCGGTGGCCAACAAAAAGCTACAGTCTTTCCGACCCAAGATCGCCTACCCCGACGAGTGGCGCGATCTTTCTTCCATCGAAATTACCAGGGATGGTCTGTTCTCCAATGCGCAGAACGTACGTGAGTTTAATTACGAGGACGAGATAAGTCGGCTGGGGCAGGCCACCAACCGGGAAGAGTGGGGCATGACGCCACAGACTGTGAATGCCTATTATAATTCTTCTTTCAATGAAATTGTTTTCCCTGCTGGCATATTGCAGCCACCATTTTTCGATCCGGGGGCCGACCTAGCCGTTAATTACGGTGGCATCGCGGCGGTTATCGGACATGAGATGGGTCATGGTTTCGACGACCAGGGCTCGAAGTCGGACTCGATGGGAGTACAACGCAATTGGTGGACTGATGTGGATCGTGCCAATTTCGAAGTGCTGACCACGGCCTTGGCGTCACAATATAGCCGGTTCGAGCCGGTGCCGGGTTATTTCATTGACGGCAACTTTACTCTCGGCGAAAACATTGGCGACGTCGGTGGATTGTCACTGGCCTATCGTGCTTATCATATGGCACTTGGCGGGGAAGAGGCGCCCGTTATAGATGGCTTCACCGGTGACCAGCGCTTCTTCCTGTCCTGGGCACAGGTCTGGCAACGCAAGTATCGCGAGGATGCGCTGATTCAACGCCTGACCACAGACCCCCACTCTCCGGCTGAGTTTCGTGTTAACGGCGTGGTGAGAAATTTCAATGAATGGTATGAGGCCTTCGATGTGCAGCCGGACCATGCCTTGTATTTACCACCGGCTGAGCGCATTCGAATCTGGTAACACGGAGTCAATTATGAAGGAGGCCATTGTGAAAGGGACCCAAATTCTGCTGCTACTCAGTCTTGTAGTGTTCGGCAATGTCCTGGCGCAGGATAATTATGACGTCATCATCGCAGGCGGAAAGATTATCGATGGCTCGGGTAATCCCTGGTATGAAGCCGACGTGGGTATCATCGGAGAGCGGGTGACAGCGATCGGTAATCTCGGCGCAGACTCGGCAACAACGCTCATCGACGCCACCGGCTTGATTGTTGCCCCCGGTTTTATCGATCCCCATACCCATGCTATTCGCGGTATATTCGATGTACCCACGGCAGAGAGCGCCCTACTTCAGGGTGTGACGACCTTGACCGAAGGCAATGACGGCAGTTCGCCGTTTCCCATCGACGAGCACTATCAAGCCATCATAGAAAAACAGATCAGTCCAAACTGGGCCGTCTTCGTGGGTCAGGGCACGATCCGATCGATCGTCATCGGTAGCGACGACAGAGACGCGACCCCTGCCGAAATGCAGCGCATGCAAGACATGGTTGCTCAGGCCATGGAGCAGGGCGCGCTGGGGATCTCCACCGGCCTGTTTTATGTACCCGGCAGCTTTACACCCACCAGCGAAGTCATAGCATTATCCAAAGTTGCGGCTGCCTACGACGGCATCTATATATCCCATATGCGTGAGGAAGCAGCGCAATTGATCGACTCGGTGGAAGAGACTATTCGCATCGGCGTGGAAGCGAATATTCCGGTGCAGATAACTCACCACAAGGTCATTGGCAAGGAGAATTACGGGGCTAGCGTGGATAGCCTGCGTCTGGTTGACGAGGCCCGCGCCCGCGGCATCGACGTGACCATCGATCAATATCCTTACACCGCATCACAGACAGGCATCGTTGCCCTGATTCCACAATGGGCGCAGGAGGGTGGCAACGAGCGCCTGCTGGAGAGGATCGCCAGCCCGGAAACCCGGGGCACCGTGAAAGCGGCAATCGTCGATAAGATTCTCTACGATCGTGGCGGCGGTAATCCTGAAAACGTCGTGATCTCGCGCAATCCCCGGGATCGGTCCATGGAAGGAAAGAATCTTGCCGAACTAACGATTGAGGCCGGCATGTCGCCTACGCCCGAGAACGCCGCCGATGTGGTCATGGATATCGTAACGGCCGGTGGCGCGACGGCTGTCTATCACGCTATTGGCCCTGAGGACGTAGATCGCATCATGCGACATCCGGCCACCGCAATCGGCTCAGACGGCCCGCTCTCCGTATTCGGAGTCGGTGCACCCCACCCGCGGCAATACGGCACCTTCGCCCGCGTACTCGGCCATTTTGTCCGGGAACGGGGCGTTATCACGCTGGAAGATGCCGTGCGCAAGATGAGCAGCCTGACCGCACAACGGCTGGGAATTCGTGATCGGGGATTGCTGGCCGAAAATTACTATGCCGACATCGCCGTGTTCGACGCCGATGAGGTAATCGACATGGCAACCTTTGAAGAGCCGCATCAATATGCCGTGGGTATGAAGTACGTGTTGGTGAACGGGCAGATCGTGGTCGAGGATGGCCAACACACGGGCAGGCGACCCGGAAAGATCCTTTATGGGCCCGGTTATACTGGCCCCTCAAATTAGCCGGTATTCGAACTTTCGCTTTTTCTGAGAATGGACCCCATTGGCACTGCCAGGGTGGTGAGATTCACCATTTTGGGCCATTTTTGACATTTTTCTACCGCTGTCTGTTGTTATCTAATTGTTTTTACTGAATTTTTTCGATTGGCACGCAATTCGCAGCTAATACCTTTCAGGAATCCAAACACCAGAGATAACTCACCGCTGCAGCGGAGAAAAATATGAAAACACTAGGTAATTTAGCAGTCATCTTCCTTGTCATCCTCGGCCTGCTGGCCCTGATTCCACTGATCTCCTTAGGCGTCGAGATACTGGGTACGGTGATGGTGATAGCCATATGGGTACTTCCTATATGGATCATTGCTACCTCAGATAAGACCACCGGCTTTGAAAAAATTGCCTGGCTACTGGCAATGGTCTGCCTGTCATGGTTTGCCTGGATATTTTACTTTTTCCTGGCGCCGATCAAGCCCAGGCATCGTTACTACTAGGGCATATCTGATCATTGGCATCCGCTATCGCGTCCGCCAGCAATCGCTTCTAATGCCTCCCGGTTCAGGTATCATACGCTGCCAGGCTAAAGGACAAGTTGATGCCAATAATAGATGTCGAGAATCTCAGCAAGAAGTATCCACTGCCGGATGACAAGTCAAAATCATTTTTCGCCGTCGATGGGATTTCACTGAAAATCGAGAAAGGCGAAATCTTCGGTATCCTCGGACCCAACGGTGCCGGCAAAACCACCACACTGGAAATGCTGGAAGGCCTGGTTGATATCGATGGCGGCACCGCTTACATCGATGGTATTGATGTGAACGCTAATCCCTACGCAGTAAAAAAGATAATTGGCGTTCAGTTGCAGGCTAATGAGTACTTCGATAGTTCGTCCCTCGACGAATTACTTACTTTGTTCGGCGCTCTGTATGAGTGCGATATAGATGTCTCTGACTTGCTGAACAAGGTAGACCTGCTTGAGAAAGCCAATGCCAAACCCAGTCAATTGTCAGGTGGCCAGAAGCAACGATTCTCCATCGCCTGTGCCTTGGTAAATGATCCCAAGGTTTTGTTTCTTGACGAGCCAACTACCGGTCTGGATCCCCAGGCCAAACGTAATCTATGGGACCTGGTACTCGAGCTGAACAAGGCTGGCAAGACCATCGTTCTCACCACTCACAATATGGAAGAATCGGAATCCCTTTGTCAACGCATAGCCATCATGGATCATGGCAAAATTGTCGCCGAAGGCACCCCCCAGAACCTCATCCTGAAACACGCACCGGAACCACCTGTTGCGCCAATACATGGCAATATCGAAGATGTGTTTTTGACACTAACGGGCCATGCGCTCAGGGATTAGAAGTGGCTTTTATGTTTAGTAATGTGCAACTCCATCTCGCCAAGGTCTTCCTGAAAATATTCCTGCGAGATCGACAGTCTATTTTTTTCAGCCTGTTCTTTCCTATCATTTTCATGACGGTTTTTAGTTTCGCCAGTGGTGGCGGGCAAGATCCAATCAATGTCGGGATCGTTAACAACTCCACGAGTCCAGTAGCTACCGACTTCACACAATTATTAATCGACAACCCCATATTCAATGTCACTGTCGGCGAGGAATCTCGTTTGCGCGAAGAACTGGTGGAAGGTGATCAGACCATGGTTTTGATACTGCCGGAGTCCTT
The DNA here is from genome assembly GCA_913054495.1 of uncultured Gammaproteobacteria bacterium. Taxonomy (GTDB): domain Bacteria; phylum Pseudomonadota; class Gammaproteobacteria; order Pseudomonadales; family Pseudohongiellaceae; genus UBA9145. The sequence continues at coordinate 15,229 of CAJXIY010000056.1, forward strand.
CGATGAGCAAAGCGATGGCGTCGAATTGAAACTGCTGGTCGATGCCGCCCAGGTGCAGCAACTGGGTCTTATCATGCCGGTGCTCGAACAAACGCTGATTTCCATGGAACGTGAATTCAGAAATATCGAGCCGATGTTTACCCTGGCCATCGAAGATGTTCAGGCACGATCCCAGAGATATCTTGATTTTCTGCTTCCCGGATTGGTGGCATTTACCCTGATGCAGCTAAGTATCGCCGGTAGCGGATTCAATATCGTCGAGTATCGCCGCAAGGGAATTCTCAAGCGGTTGTTCGTGACTCCGATTCAACCGCGGGATTTTATTGCATCGATCGTAATGGCGAGAATGACGATCATACTCATTCAATTGTCCGTACTTATAGCCTTTGCCGTGCTGATACTGGATGTGAGTATCGTCGGCAATTTTGCGTCCTTTTACTTTATCGTGATCCTGGGAACATTTATCTTCCTGTGCCTGGGGTTCTGCCTGGGCAGTATCGCCAAAACCCAGCAGGCTGTGATAGCGGTGGGAAACCTGGTCATATTCCCGCAGATCTTCCTCTCCGGCGTGTTCTATCCCATCGAATCTATGCCGGAGTGGATTCAGCCAATTGCCTTCGTATTACCACTGAGCTTTATTTCCACCGGGATGCGGGAAATTGCCAACAATGGCGCCTCGCTGCTCACCATTGCCCCAAGCCTCATCGGCATCACCGTGTGGCTGGTCCTCTCTTTTATTCTGGCGACACGCTTGTTTGTGTGGAAAGAAGTCGCCAACTAGCGGGCTGTTGAGAAATCCCTATCGAGGGTCCCAGGCAGATCGAGTTGCCGCCTCTAGAAATTTTTGTCGGTTGTCATCGCTGGGCGGTGGTTCTGAGTCACCGAAAATTGCCCGAATCCAATGACCATCGGTAGGATTTGGGAACAGGATGTAATTGCGGCCGTATAAATCTCGATCTGCTTCCATCAATTCAAGTCTTGCATCGACATCGGTGGAGTAGTACTTGCGAGCAAAATCATTGAGGTTGTCGCCGAGGTAGACCACGACTTCGTATTCCTGAGCTATTCGCTGTTGCACGATTTCCTTGTTGGAAGAGGCGCGCAAGACGGTGAGGTGTTCCTCATCCACGTTGGGAAAGCCGACGGCCTGGAGATTTGCCAGGGCGAGTTCGAAGGTATCCTCGCCCTGATCCCGATTGGTAACATAGAATACTTCCACCTGATTCGCCGCGCAGAAACGAAGGAATTGCAAGGCGCCAGGACTTGCGGTAAACCGATTTTCCGGCACCCAACGATCCCAGCTGGCATCATCGAAAAAATCCTGGCCCTGGTTTAGCAGATAGCCCCAATAGTCGTTCGCCAGCAGTAAGGTTTCATCCACATCGCTCACTATGGCAAGGGGCTTGGCGCCTGGCTCTCGCCTGGCCAGCGCCAATTCAACTCGCATCCTCGCCAGGCTGAAGCCCTGATAAAAGAGGGCGCGATGCTCTGCCGCCGTTTGCTTCCAGGCGACGGCATAGACGAGATTGTTCCGCAAATTCTCACTTCCTGCCGCTTGCGACTGTGCCTTTTGTGCCACCACCTGGCTTGCAATAGCGATCAACAACAGCAAAAAGATTCTTCGGGAATTTCTGGCTAAGACCATGAGCTTCTCTCGTGGTTTTCTGCTTATTGCTAATTGCATGCTTGAATTCCCGGGAATTGAGTTTGATATGGAAATAACAATACTATCTGTACTATATTGCATCAGAATCACGATGAATCCACCCCAATTCACGCACGCGCACACATATGTGGGCAATATTGAGGACTTATGATCAAAATCTACCGCCAACTCATTCTCCTTACAACGCTATGCATCTGTAGTGCGAGCCTCTCGGCGCAGACATACCGGATCCTGATTAGCAATGATGACGGCATCGATTCGCCATTACTCGCGGCTTTACAGCAGGAACTGGCAAAACTGCCGAATGTCGACGTGGTCGTGTCCGCACCAAACGACAACCAGTCTGGTAGCAGCATGTCCTCCATCGGCGGACCGACTGTGGTGGACCGATATTACCGGGATGGCAGTTTCTTTGGCTATGCCGTACACGGCAGACCATCAAATGCCGTGATGTTCGGTTTACAGGTGCTGGGCAGAGACGATGCCTTCGACCTGGTGGTCTCAGGGATTAACCGGGGCGCCAATGTAGGCGACGTGTCACACGCGTCGGGCACGATAGGCGCCGCCATGCGGGCGCTGTACCTGGGCGTCCCCGCCATTGCCATATCACAGGAAGTTGAGGGCGTTAATACCGAGGCCTCTGCAAAATTTGCAGCGCAACTGGTTGTCAGATATCAACGGCAAGGCGCACCCGAAGGTGTACTCATCTCAATCAACATCCCGGCCGGGGAATTAAGGGGAGTCGCAGTCAGACCCATGGGCGATTCCTACCTGCAAACCGGCTCCTTCGAGTTGATCGATGAATCCGGCAATCGGCAGACTTATGAGCGTGAGCGCATCCGGGTTCCATCGACGGATGAGAGCACGGATACCTATGCCTACCAACAAGGCTATATCACATTGACTCCGCTCAAATTTGATTGGACCGCTCACGGACTCATCGATGAAGTGAAAAGCTGGGATCTCCAATTGGTCGACTAACTTGAGAAACGTTGCTCAAAAATGGGGTCAGAGTAAAAATTCGGTTGCATTCATGTGCGAATTTAGAGTTTCTTGAGCGAAATTTTACTCTGACCCCATTTATCTCGCCCCATTTTTCAGCGAAATTTGGCACCCTCCCCGTTTCTTCTGACCCACAGGTTTTTGATTCCCACCGCCGAATTGGTTTATTCTCTGACTCCGCCGTCTATTTGACTGCAATCCGACTGGAGAACCCCGGCCATGAAAATACTAATAAAGCTAGCCGCTATCCCCCTGTTGATGTTTATCTCCCTCGGCGCATTCGCAGAACGGCAGGCAAGTGATGATGAAAGCCACATCGATGATCCACGGGTGCAGCATCGAAGCTATTCCTTCTCCCCAACCGGAGAAACCATTCCCTATGCCCTGTTCGTGCCTTCTACTTATAGTGAAGATGAGGGGGCTCCGCTGATCATATCCCTCCATGGTCTAGGCCGCAGTTACGACTGGCTGATGGGCTATCACGGCTTCCTCGATCAGGCCGAAGCCGACGGTTACATCGTAGTAACACCGCTGGGCTATACCCGTCGCGGTTGGTTCGGTTCAAGACCAACCGAAGCCATGAAAGATGCGACATACAGCGAGGCGGATGTGCTGCAGGTCCTAGATTTGGTGCGCGATGAATTTAATGTGGACGCAAACCGGATTTATCTCTGGGGCCACTCCATGGGCGGAGCCGGCACCTATCACATTGCAGCAAAGCACCCGGATCTGTTTGCCGGCCTGGGCGTTGCGGCACCGGCGCCGCGGCCTGAAACCCCCATCGCTGCAACGCTGGAGAAGATTAAACACCTGCCTATCTTCGTATTACAGGGCGACGATGACGGCCTGGTCACGTTGACACGACAATGGGTGGCGAAGATGCAGGAGCTGGGAATGCAACATGTGTACGTGGAGATTCCCGGCGGCGACCATTCCCTGGTGATTTCCCAGAACAGCGAGCACATGGGGAAGTTTCTGGATTTTTTTAATATCGTGAGAAAGAAATACTGAATCCAATAGAGAGCGGGTTAGAGTAAGATCTTGAAATTCAGTTTGTACCCAGGTGTCAGCGATCTTTTACGCTGACAACTTATTGCGCCCTTAATTACCGGGAAGTAGATGAATATCCCCAAGACACCTAGCGCGGTGTTGGCTTGCGCCGCACTGCTGGCAAGCAGCAATATGCTGGCAGCTGCTGGCGAAAACTTTGACGCCGAGGCGAAATACCAGGCGACCTGTTTCGCCTGCCACGGCACTGGCGCTGCTCACTCGCCGGAGGTCGGTGATGTAATCGAATGGGAAATCCGACTCGAGAAGGGTCTGGACACCTTGGTTCAGAACACCATCGATGGCCTCAACGGCATCATGCCCCGACGTGGCCTCTGCGTCGATTGTAGCGATGAAGACCTGAGAGCGATCGTCGAGTACATGTTGGAGAGCAGCAAGTAGAAAGATGGGGTCGGAGAGGGAGATAAATGGGGGATAAATGGGAGGATAAATGGGAGGATAAATGGGAGGATAAATGGGGTCAGAGTAAAATTTCGCTCAAGAAACTCTAAATTCGCACATGAATGCAAGCGAA
>CAJXIY010000057.1 GCA_913054495.1 uncultured Gammaproteobacteria bacterium
CAGCAAGCTAACCACACCGCCTGCTGATTGAGGCTGCGGGCGCCCAGATCATCGGGGTTGTTTTTAGTTTGTGGCAGGGATTCGGCGAACAGGCGCATGGCGTGCAGGAAGTGCCCATCCAGAAATGCATGGGAATCGACAGAGCAGTAACCTTCGACGGCATGATCGAGGGAACGAATCGCGGTGGACAACCACAGCCACTCCGGTGTATGCACCGAAAGTGCCGGATCGTAGATGATATGTTGGGGGCACAGATCGATGCCCCAATAGCCTTCCTTTGCAGATTTTTCCGTATCCAGTACGCCGGCATTATTACTGAACTCGGCTCCGGACAAGGTAGTTGGTACGGCGATCTGTCGAATTTTCGAGGGCTTGGAGAACAGGCTGTAGTCGCCGGCTTTGGGACCCCGGCTGCCATCAGCGAGTTGTGCGTATTGCAATAGCTGTGTTTCGGTGTGAATGTCCTGGTCGATTGCCAGCTGCACCACTTTGCAGGCGTCAATGATTGACCCCCCTCCCAGGGCTATCAGCACATCGGCATCCGCGTCAGCTGCGGCCTTTAATGCCGTTAGCACATCGGACCTCGGAGTATGGGCGCCAATTTCTGTAAAAATCCCGGCGTAACGATCACCGAGAGCATCCTGTAAGGCCTGGAATTCCCCGGTCGCCTGACTCAAGGTCTTGGATGCCACCAGAAACACACGCCCCGTGCCCATCAATTTCACCAGACCAGGCAGTACCGATGTCACTGCCGCACCACTGCTAACTGACTCGAGGGCACTGTAATTAAACTGGATTGATTCCAGCTCCAGGGACTTGTTCATAAACTCCGACTCGCTCTCTGTGCTGTGGTTTTTCTGAGCCTGCAACTATACCTATTGCTATCCGACAAATCTTAAAAACAAGGATTCAGTGACGGAGCCAGGGCTTTGCCGCTTTCCCAGGAGAGCAGATTGCGCTGAGAGCTCGCCTCACTAATGGCAAAATTTCGTGTTGATGCGGGTATTGGCCTGCTATATTCTTCATCCAGACATCCGAGTCTGGATAGCCGGTGCCTATCCAGTATCTTCGGTTCGAATCGAGACATGCATCGAGAGGATTGGCAATGGCAACTTTTAAGGTAAATGGGATTGAGCAGAATCTGGATGTAGAGCCAGAAATGCCTCTACTGTGGGCTCTCAGAGACGAGCTGGGCATGACCGGCACCAAGTTCGGTTGTGGCATAGCCTCCTGCGGCGCCTGCACGGTGCATGTAAACGGCCGTGCCGTGCGCAGCTGTACCACCCCGGTGAGCGCGGTGGAAGGACAGGACATAACCACCATCGAAGGCCTTGCCGGTATGGCGGCAGGCGCGAATACTTCGGCGCCGAGCCTGACTGCGGTGCAGCAGGCCTGGATAGATCACCAGGTGCCACAGTGCGGCTACTGCCAATCCGGCATGATCATGGCCGCCTCCGCGCTGCTGGCTTCGAATCCGAATCCCAGCGATGCGGAAATCGACAGCAACATCACCAATGTTTGCCGTTGCGGCTCCTACCCCCGGGTACGCAAAGCCATTCGTTCACTGGCGACGGCCTAAGGGCAGAGGAGACTATCCATGAAAAAAATAAGCAGAAGACGTTTCCTGATCACCTCGGCCTTGGTTGGCGGTGGTGTATTGATTGGCTACTCGGCGACCCGACCCAGCAGACACCGACTGGCGAACACCGAATTGGCGCAAGGCGGCGAGCACTATGTCACCTCTCTCCTGAAGATAGAAGCCGACAATACGGTCACCGTCTACGTGCCCCATTCCGAAATGGGACAGGGCGTGCACACCTCGCTGTCCATGATGGCTGCCGATGAGCTCGATGCCGATTGGGAGTTGGTCAATATCGAACAGGCGCCGGCGATCGATCTGTTCGCCAATGGCGATATAATTGAGGGCTTCGCCAGTGAATTCGGCGTGCCAAGCTTTCTCGAAGGCCTGATTAGTGTCAGCGCCATAAAGGTTGCGGAACTGATGAATATGCAGATCACCGGCGGCAGTTCTTCGGTGCGTTTCACCGGTGAATTTGGCATGCGCACCGCGGGCGCCGCGGCACGACAAATGCTTATCGAGTGTGCCGCAACCCGCTGGGGTGTGGCTGCGGACGAATGTACGACGCAGTTGAGCCACGTGCACCACAATGCCAGTGGTCGCTCTCTGGCTTATGGCGAGTTGGCGGCCGAAGCTGCGCTGCTGGAACCACCTGAAGACCCAGTATTGAAAGATCCTTCCCAGTTCAACATCATGGGCAAGGCAATCTCCCGTGTTGATATCCCCGCCAAGGTCGATGGCTCTGCCATCTATGGTCTCGATGCGAAACCCGCTGGCATGTTATACGCCGCAATCAGGTTCGCACCAGTATTTGGCACCAAGCTGGTTTCTGTCGATGCCGGTGATGCCCTCAACCGCCGTGGCATCAAACGCATCGTCGAGTTAGAAGATTCGGTCGCCGTGGTTGCTGACAGCTACTGGCGCGCCAAGGAAGCGCTGAAACTGGTTTCCTCGGTATTCGAGACATCTGCTAACGACAACACGTCCAGCGCCGATATTTATGCTGGCTTCGAGCGCAGTCTTGCCGACGAAAATGGCAGCAAGGTTATTGAAGAAGGTGATACTGAGGCGGCGATGGAATTGGCCGCAGATGTGATCGAGGGAAATTACCGGGTCCCCTATCTTGCCCACGCCGCCATGGAACCCATGAATTGCACGGTGCATATTCATGACGACAAGGTGGACGTGTGGACCAGTACCCAGGATGCCCTGGGCATCAAGGCCAGGGTGGCAAAAATTGCCGGCATCGCCGAAGACGATGCGACTTTTCATCACAGTTACCTGGGTGGTGGTTTCGGTCGACGCCTGCCGTTCAACTGGAATGTTATCGATCACGCCACCCTCATCGCCAAAGAATTCGATGTGCCGGTGAAAACCGTGTTGAGTCGTGAAGATGATATGCAGCAGGACTACTATCGACCCGCCGTTGCCAGTAATTTCAAGGCAGCGTTCGACGCAGAAGGCAATGTACTGGCGTGGCACAACCGCTTTACCGGCCCGGTACAGACACCGGGTGCATCACATATTCCCTATGCGATTATCAATCAGTCCATTCGCGTGGTCGATGGTGACACCCATGTGCCAATCGCGGCCTGGCGTAGCGTGGATCATTCGCAACAAACCTTCTTTACCGAATCCTTTGTGGATGAGATCGCCCATCGTGCCGGCAAGAACCCCTACCAGTTCCGCATGGAACTGTTACAGCAGCACCCTCGTCATCGCAAGGTGCTGGAGGTGGCGGCTGAGGCTGCGGGCTATGGCCAGAACCTGCCCGAGGGCCACGCGCTTGGTATTGCCGTACAGGAAAGCTTTGGCAGCATCGTCGCCGAAATTGCGGAAGTGTCTATCGGCGCCGACAATCAGCCCGTCGTACACAAGGTAACCTGTGCCATCGACTGTGGCTGGGCGGTGAATCCCGACACGGTGGAAGCCCAGGTAGAGAGCGGCATTATCTTTGGCTTAACCGCCGCGATGTATGGTGAGATCACCATCGAAAACGGCCGGGTAGCCCAGAATAATTTTCCTGACTACGAGATGGTGCGGATGGCGACTTCACCGGAAATCGAAGTGCATATCGTCGAATCCGGAGAAGCACTGGGCGGACTGGGTGAACCTGCAACGCCGCCTATCGCCGCAGCCGTGACCAACGCGATCTATATTCTGACTGGACAGCGAGTGCGGGAATTGCCGATTAAGAACCACGATTTTTCTCGCGTCAATCCTTTAGCCCAGGTTTAAGAGCTGGAGTAAAACCGGGAGCTGCGATGCTCCCTGTTTTACTCCAGATAACGGGGGACACTAATAACTCCCTCGCTGGCAGTACCGACAATCATCAGGGAATTAGTTTTCGAGACCACATCCGGGCCGCTACATTACTGCCTGCCGTGGCGCCACCGGCAAGGAACAATGTCTCTTCAATGATGGCGGCAGCCGGAGAAGACAGTGGCATCGGCAGGCTGCCGATCACTTGCCAGTGGCCGCCTGCGCTCAGCCTGAGAATATCCGCGTCTGTAGATTTCGTCCCGCCTGCCGGAGTCGTGTGCCCGCCGAGCATGTAGATTTGATTGCCGTGCACGAAGGTCGCCCCCTCGGCGTGGGAGTGCCCTTTGGGTAGAGAGGGTCCGCTACTCCAGGAGCTGGTTTGGGGATCGTATATGTCTACCCGGGGCTGATCGAGTTGCATGCTATCGTGATGGAACTGGCCGCCGATGGCGTAGATTTTCCCTTCGAGAACCACGGTTGAGAACTGATTGCGCGGTACCGGCATGGGCACAGATTCCGTCCATCTGGCCGAGCCCTGTGTCCATGCATCCAGATCCAGTATCCAGTGATCACTGGAATCCGTATCCCGATCTGCCATGAGTCCCCCGAAAAAATGCAACTTGCGGCCGACCAGAGCCAGGCCTCCACCCGCCCTGGGCGCGGGCAGCAAGGGTGCCGCCGTGTAGCGGTCCTTGTCGATGTCGTAGTTCCAAACTTCGGCGATCGTATGGCCCTTGTAGCCATCCTTAAAACCGCCGGCAAACCAGACCGTCCTGCCGTCGAGCACCATGTTCATGTGCGTGATTGCGCTGGGCAGATCTTGAATCCTGGTCCAGCTGTTGTCGCCGGGATCAAAAACCTCGGAGCGTTTGCTCGATACCACCCCCAGCGTGTAACCGCCGAATACAAAAAGTTTGTTGTCCAGCACCACGGTGCCGGGCTCCCACTTGCCAAGGGGCATATCAGGCAGCACTTGCCAGGCACCTTCATCCTGAGCCAGCGCACCCTGTCCCCACGGTAGTCCCCACGGGGCTACCACCAGGGTTCCGATGCAGAGCACTGCCAAGAGAATCCAGCGGATGCGACCGTGGGCTGTGGTTAATACTTTCATCATCTGTCTCCAGTTCCAATGAAGCCGTGAAAAACACATGGTGCAGTTCAGTCTATCTATCTATTGGGCGCAATAGCATGGCTAACGGCTTACAAAGAAAAAATACCATTATCTGTTACTGCCAAAATACGCTCTAATAAATTTAGAGACTTTCCGGAATCGAGGTAGTACCCATTGACGCGCGCCCAGCCCGATTATTTTGCTGGCAAGTAATATCACGATTGCAGCGCTCGGGAAATCGAATTCGGATTGATCACATCGGCTGTGCTCCAAAAATAGAGACTAGAGCAGGAGATCTAATGAAGACCAGGTTTAAGAAACGACTAATACCACCCCCGATTGCAGCATTCGCTACAACCATGATTCTTGCCCATTCGTCTTTCATCCCATCGGTATATGCCCAGGCCACAGCTGGGAAAACCGTCAGCTACACCGAAACCCAGGCAGTTGCCGGCAAGCTTATCTACGACGTTAGTTGCGCAAGTTGCCATGGTGTGAATTTGGAAGGTGCGGCGGTAGTTCCAAACTTGTCGGGAGATGGATTTGCCGTGAAATGGAGCGGCGCGCCTGTCGCCGAGCTAGCCACGAAGCTACGGCAAATGCCGCCGGGTGGTGGCGGATTGAATGAGCAGGCCTACGAGGAACTAGCTGCCTATATTCTGGCCTTTAACGGGGTAGCCGCCAACTCGAATACACCACCAATCCAGCTAGGCTTGCAATCCGGATATTTGTTACCCGACATGACGGATGGGAGACGAGTTGCCATCGTCAGCGAAATCGCAGCTGGCGCCGCTGCGGTGCTTGAAAAGCTTAGCCCCGTAAGCGATGAGATGCTCAATAATCCCCCTGCCGAAGATTGGTTGTTATGGCAGCGCAGCTATGACAACCAGGGCTACTCCCCCCTGGATCAGATCGATCGAGCAAACGTAGCCGACTTGCGGCTGAGTTGGCGCATGCCGCTGCAGGCTGGAGACAATAACCCCGGGCCCATCATCCATGATGGTGTCATGTTTTTCTTTACCTTTCCTGACACCGTGCTGGCCATCGATGCCATTAATGGCGCGTTGCTGTGGCGTTACCAACACGAATCGGATGTTCGCGCCAGCCAGAAAAAAGGTATCGCACTACACGGCGACAAGGTTTTCGTCCCCACTTCTGATCTGCATGTGCTGGCGCTGAGTGCAAAAACCGGTGAGCTGATCTGGGATCACGAGATCGAAACCGAGGTGGGGCTGAGTGGCTATAATCTGAGATCTGCGCCATTTGTTGTTGGCGACAAGGTAATGCAGGGAATCACTTCCCTGCGCATCGCCAAGGGTGGTTGGATTATAGCCCTCGACATCGAAACCGGAGAGGCAGAATGGCGATTCAATACCATACCGCGGCCTGGTGAGCCGGGAGGTAATAGCTGGAATGGATTGCCTATTGAAGAGCGGAGCGGCGGCTCGGTCTGGAATGCGGGCGCCTTTGATAGGGAACTTAATCTCGCCTATTTTGGTGTGGCACCGACCTACGATACCGGGCCACTATTGTATCCGGTAGATATCGATGGCATTAACAACGATGCCCTGTACACGAATGCCACTATTGCCCTTAATCCGGAGTCGGGTGAACTGGTGTGGTATTACCAGCACCTGGCGAATGACCAGTGGGACCTGGACTGGGCATTCGAAAGACAGATCATTACGATTCCCTATGGGGGCCAGACCCGGAAGGCGGTAGTGAATTTGGGCAAGCTCGGCATCCTGGATGCACTGGATGCGGCAAGCGGTGAATATCTGTTCTCCATGGATATGGGCTTGCAGAACGTGGTTTCCGCCATCGACCCGCTTACCGGTTACAAGACCATTAATCCCGAGACGATTCCAAACCCAGAGCAGACCCGACTCATTTGCTCCACTCACTATGGCTCCAAGAGCTGGCCGCCCTCGGCTTTTAACCCTCGAACCAATCGACTCTATGTCTCTCTCAATGAAGGTTGTATCGAAGCCGGTCCAGAAGGCTACGAACTATTGACCTCCGGTGTCCGCCTGGCTGCGGCCCTGAACCCTGATAGCAACGGCAATATGGGAAGAATTCAGGCCCTGGATTTGGGACAGCAGCAATTCGCCTGGCGCTATCGTCAACCGAGTCCGATAATCAGTTCCATCATGGCAACCGCCGGCGGATTAATATTTGCCGGCGATCTGAATAGGATATTAAGGGCCTTCGATGAAGAGACCGGTGAGATACTCTGGGAAACTACGCTCGACGATGTGCCGAGCTCTACTATTGTCACCTATGCAGTCGATGGCATCCAGTATCTGGCTGTTGCGGTGGGTCAGACTTCCTACTATGTAAACGACTGGAGCCGGATGTATGACCTGTTCGCCGAACAGGAAGGCATGCCGATCAACGATTCACCAAAAGGCGGCGCGGCTATTTGGGTGTTTTCGTTGCCACCAAGGAAAAATTAACGGCTTTCGCAGGCGACTATGGAAATTGAATTTCGAAGCACCGGGGCGAGCCTAGGATGATAGTGATCGACAAATTGAGATAGCCTTTGTCGTTCCCATACTCCAGTACGCCTCCTATGACCGCCTATTCTCTGTCTTCACCATCGATTCCTTTGATAAACGTACTTACGCCCATAGCTTGCCTGCCCAGTAATTCGGTGAACGCATTACCGTCTCCGGTGTTGCCCAGTTCAAGCATCGCCAGAGTTTCTCGGCATAAGGGGCTGACAGGAATATAGTCACCCACCGCTGCCGCCATGCGAACAAATAAGCCTGGCACTGGAATATGTAATGCTTTCCCCTTATCTTGCTGGCTTCGATAACTGTCCAGCATGCTGCGCATAGTGACGACTTCGCTGCCGACTACATTCATGCGTAAATTCTCGGCGTCAGGCTGCGCTATCCAGTTTGCGACTGCTGTTGCCAGGTCTCGAATATGCACCGGTTGCATTTCCTGCATTCCACCCATAGGTAGAAAATGAACCGGTAAAGAAGCCTGCAGGCGGAACATTTTGGCGCTGGCTCCGTTTTCACCATAGACAAGCGAAGGTCTTAGGTTCAGCCAGTTCACTTTGTCGGATAGTGAGAACAACGTATCTTCCGCCGCTTTTTTGGTCTGGAAATATTCGGTAGCCAAACCACTATCGACGCCGAGGGCAGAAATATTGATGATTCTTTTGACGCCGGTTTCTTCACAGGCCTTAAACAGGGCCGCCGGCGCTTCATGATGTAAAAGCTTCATCGGTGTCTTTGCCGTATCGCGCAACACGCCAACTGCATTAACCACTACATCTATGCCATCGAGACGTTTGCTCCAGTATCCCAACTCTGTGGCATCCAGATAATCAACTGCGATGTGATTAGCTTCTGTCGGACGGCGAACGCCTCCAATGCAGGTATGCCCCTTCTGCAGCAAAACTTCCATGATAGCGCTGCCCACAAAGCCCGTTGCTCCACAAATGAGTACATTCATAACGCCTTCCTCAAGTTTTTGTTATTTCTGTCAAAACAGAAATAACCAATCGCAAAAAAATCTTGCCTATTTTGAACGAATCAAATTCTGAATTTTCGCGCCAAGTTTCATTATTTTCATCAAGGTCTTAGGTTCCAGCCTTAACATTTCGTCTCCCCAGCTTGAAAGAGATTCCATTAATACCAGTGTGTCCTTAATGCGCTTTCTGGTTGCGCTGTCTTCTTTGTCTATATCGGGGCTGGCAAGGCATTCTTTTAGAACGGCTACGGTAGGGTCGAACTCGCGCTCTTTACGCTCTCTAACCACCACTTTAAATAATTCCCAGACATCGGTGGATGTTTCAAAATGGTCACGCCTGTCACCCAGCACATGAATAACTTTAATCAGATTCCAGCTCTGTAATTCCTTTAGGCTGTTGCTGACATTAGACCTGGCCACTGCCAGTGTCTCTACTATTTCTTCGGCATGAAGTGGTTTACCCGCCAGGTAGAGCAGGGCATGGGTTTGGGCAACTGTTCTGTTCACTCCCCATTTGGAGCCCATTTTACCCCAGTGAAGAACAAAGCGTTGTGCTACCGGATTTAGTTTCATGTCACCAATATACCTATTTCAGTAATTTCTGTCAATACAGAAATTACTGAAATATTCATTTATATAGGTGGTAATTCTGCGCTGAGAGAAAAGGCAGTGTGAATCCTGGGGACTCCTGCGACTTAGCAACTTACGGTATTCCGCTACATACTGGATATTTCGCAATAAATAGGGGTCAGAGTAAAACTACTGTATTTTTACTCTGACACCATTTATCAGCGAATGTTCTCAGCGATACCGTTGAGCGTTGACGCTAAGCCTTGGTAACGCGTACGGGTAATTCCGCTGTAACTACCTGCTTCATCGGCCAAATTTTCCGCCAAATCTTCGAGAGCATTGGCGGCACGCCGACTATTGCCGTTGCCACCATCCAATAGGGATTGGGCAGTATCCAATGCCGCGTTTAATTCAATGGCCGAATTGCTGGGGATGTTGTTATCGCGCTGCAATTGGTCGAGATAGGCGCGAGCTACTACGGGTACATCGGGCCAGACAATGATCTTCTGAGTCTGGGCGTTTACGATGCCATTGAGTTCGGGTAGCGAAGCCGCAGCGATCTCGTTCTCGGTGAGAAAGTCACTGACTTGCAACCTGAACACATCTAAGCCTCGGGAAATCTCGGTGCCAAAAATATGACCGTTGTACCAATAGGTTGACCAATAGCCCCCGGTAATTAATTCCTCAGTATCGATCGGTCCACGATCAAAATAGGCGATCTCTACCGGGTTGTAGGAATCGGTGAAATCCATCACCGAGACTCCTCCCTGATACCAGGCCTGCACGAAAAGATCGCGGCCGGGCACCGGGATCATAGAGCCATTATGGGCGACACAGTTCTCTGTGTCTGATTGCGGCGCCGACATCTTGTAGTGGCTACGGAACTGTAGCTTGCCGTCGACGATGTCATAGATGGCATCGGCTCCCCAGTTCAATGGATCTTGCGCACGGCAGCGGGGTCGACCACCGCCACCCCATTCGTCGGTGAAGATCACCTTATCGCCGCGGTTATTGAAGGTTGCAGAGTGCCAATAAGCAAAGCCCGGATCTATGACCTGGTCCAGGCGCTCGGGGTTGATCGGATCGGAAATGTCCAGCAAAATGCCATTGCCGGAACAGGCACCGGCGGCCAGACCGATATCGGGAAAAGTGGTGATGTCGTGGCACTGGTTAGTCTCTCTGGTGGTCTGAGTGTCTTCACCGTGGTCGCCACCGTCCCACAAGCCAGCCAGTGTGCCGGAATCAGGATCGGCGAAAATAAAAGGTCGGTTCACAATACGCGCATCCTGGGGACGGTCCACGGGAATCTCTATCACTTCGATGCGGAACAGTGCCGAATTCGAATCTTCGAAGGGAGAATCACTGGAACAATCGGCCAGTTCTTCGTCATCACGCACGCCACTAGTACCCGAGACATAGACATAGATATTACCGTCTGCGTTGGCATCGGATACGACAGTGTGGGTATGGGAGCCGCGGCAGGTCTGCACCGCGCCCACTTGTACAGGGTTGGTGAAGTCGCTGACATCAAAAATACGGATGCCCTTCACGCGCTGTTGGCTGACCGGTTCCGGCACCCCTTCGAGACCGCAATCCAGTCTTCCACGAGCTTCCTGCACGGACATGATTAGCAGGTTGCCCACTAGTGACACGTCACCTTGACCACCGGGACACACCACCGATGCAATATGCTTAGGCGCCGCCGGGTCGCTGATGTCGTAGGTATTGAAGCCGTGATAGTTGCCTGCCACTAAGTAGTTGCCGGCAAACAGCAGGTCGGTATTGGAAAATCTTAGCAGCGCCGGACGGGGGTCATCATTTTCATCTTCCTCTTCCTCTTCGTCCTCAGTAGGCGTTTCCGGTGCCTGTCCGTTGGCCGTCGCCAATTCTTCTTCTATCTCCTGCAGTCGTCGCGCCGAGAGACCGGAGGGTCGGTCAGGGTCGAAGAATCCGGGCGGTTTTGGCAGCGAGGCGATGACTTGCATATTCAGGGCAGCCTCACCTGCGTCACGGAAGCCGGCTGCTAACCCAACCCGAGGGTCAGGATTGAGGCTGGCTAGCACGATGTCCATGCGTTCGATCTCTGAGGTCTGATCGGAGGTCACATCGGAGGTGAATTCATACAACAGCGGGTCCTGAGCGGAACCTTGCTGGTCTAGAAGCTCTTCCACCATGTCCAACGCCCCCTGGTGGTGTTGAATCATACCCTCCAGATAGAGTCGGTCGAATGCAGCGCCTGCGGAATCTTCCAGTTCTGCCATCTGTTCCGCCCTCAGCATGCCGGGCATCATTTCAAATCCATCGCGATGGTGGGCCATCTGATCTGGCACATCGATATCGCGCTCTTCAAGCCAGCCCTGCATCATGCCAATCTCATCATCCTGTGACAGGGTGATGCGCTGGGCCACTGCCAGCACCATGTCATTATTGCTGCGACCCTCTGCCAAGGCGGACATCTCTTTCGCCTGGGCGTGATGAGGAATCATGCCCTGTAAAAACTGAATATCACCCAGCGAGTATTGAATATTGGCCAGGTCGGATGCCTCTTCGGCACTGATCACGCGACTAGGCTGACCCGGCGCACCGGGTTGAATGATGGGCACCTGAGCCAGAGCCGAATTGACGGTAACTAATAAAATGACGGCACAGGCCATCAAGCAGCTTACATAGGGCGAGGTAATCGACAGCGTTTTCAATTGAATTCTCCGCTAATCCTTTTTGAGAGTGGGCTCGGGTTTGAGCTCGAATGTGTAGGCACCATTGTACCCATGGACCAGGGCGGTTGGGCAAGTGGGAATTGTGGGACTGGGCAACTACACAATGCCTTAGTTCGGCAGTGCATACGCAATCAATTGCGGTGCCGCTTCAGTTAGCACCGCGACCACGATGTACTGCCTCCCCTCATACTCGTAGCTCATCGGCGCAGCACGGGCAGCAGCCGGCAGCGGTATGGAAGCCAGTTCAGCGCCTGTGGCTTTATCTCTGGCTACCAATAATGCACCGTCGCTGTAGTTTTGGGCATGAACCAACAGGGTAGGCGTCACCAGGATCGGGTTGCGACCACCCCCGCCCATGGGTGGCAGATCGATGCCCTCTAACGCCGGGTGATTCTCGTCGCGGGGAAACCTGTCACCATTCGGCACCTGCCAGACGATGTCGCCGCTGTTCATATCGATGGCGGTGATGGTGGCATAGGGTGGTTTTAGAATCGGCAGTCCCTGGGGACCGCGTATGCCGGAGTTGGAGATGCGCCGGTAAGTGAGGGTGGATTGCGCCGGATCGGTCTCTACCATGATCGGTACCGTGATTGAATCGGACGAGGGAATGTAGATGATAGCGGTGGTCGGATCGACGCTGGCGCCCATCCAGTTGGCACCGCCTCCGGCACTGGGTCGGATGACGGTACCGCGATTACCACCTCGAACCGTGAGCGTAGTGGGCGTGTACAGCGGCCCGTAGGTGTACTCGCTGACAATCTCTATGGCTTCGGCCCGCAACTCGGGAGTGAAGTCGATAAGATCGTCGATGCTCAGGCCCTGCTTTTCGAAAGCCGGTGGCCTGGTTGGAAACGGCTGGGTCGGAGACAGGCGCTCACCGGGAATGGTCGGCGCTTGCGGTACTTGTCTTTCTTCGAGCAGCCACACCGGTTCACCGGTTGCACGGTCGAAGGTGTACACAAACCCCTGCTTGGTGACCTGAGCCACCGCCTTGATGTCCCTGCCGGCGACGGTGATGTCGATTAGATTGGGTGCGGCAGGGGGATCGTAGTCCCAGATGCCGTGATGAATCATCTGAAAATGCCACCTGCGTTCACCGGTTTGTGCATCGACGGCGACCAGGCTCTGACTGAACAGGTTATCCCCGGGGCGGTTGCCGCCCCAGAAATCGTCGGTGGGTGCTTCCACCGGCAAGTACACCAATCCCAGCTCAGGGTCGGCGCTCATCATCGACCAGACACCCGTATTGCCGGTGCGGCGCCAGGATTCTTCTCCCCAGCTCTCGACGCCAAACTCTCCGGCCAGGGGTATGGTATGGAAAGTCCACAAGGTTTCCCCCGTGCGAATATCGAAACCCCGTACCCACATGGGGGGCCGCTCTCGCATCAGCGGACGTGCCTGAGTGATCTGGGACGTCACCAGAATATCGCCGATGACGATAGGTGGGGAGACCACGGAGACCGGCTGCGCACCGAGGTAGTCCAAGTCGCCACGGGTGGCGCGGGGAATGCCGATACTGAGATCCACCCTGCCACCATTGAAATCGGGATCGGGCAGGCCGGTGTTGGCGTCCAGCGACAGCAGATAACCATCGTTGGTGGCGGCGAGAATGCGCTCCTCCTCGCCGTCGCTCCAGTAAGCCACGCCACGGCTGTGATATCCGATGATGTTAATCGGCGGACCGGACAGGTAGACCTCCGGATTGTGAGTCCACAGTGTCTCACCGGTGGCTGCATCAATTGCCGAGATCAAGTTCAGCGCCGTGATGATGTAAAGCCTGTCGTCTATCTTCAGCGGTGTGCCCTGAAAGTTGTTGATGTTTACATCGGGATTGACTTCCTGCAGTGCTTCGATGTCCAGATCGGCATCCACAGACGTCCAGCTCCAAGCCACTTCCAGGCGCTCGAAATTGGCCCCATCGATCTGCGCTAGTGGTGAATACTTGGTGGAACCGGTATCGCCGCCGTAACTGGGCCAGTCGCCAGACCCGGTACCGTACTGGGCAGTCAAATAAGGCAGATAGAGCAAACTAACTGCAAACAACATCAACTGGCAGGCTCGCGCAATTGTTCTGCCGTTATTCTTGTTCTTAGTCGACATGTGGATTACTCCATCTCGGTGGTCAGGGTCAGGTCTTTCCTGTTAGCGCCTTCTACGGTAAAATATCAATCAATGCTAACAGGAAAGGCTTGACCCCCATAATTCCTGCGAAACCGGAGACAAATCATGTTTCAGGACAGCAATCAAATCTATCTCGTAGTTTCAGCAATCATTTTTAGCCTGGTCGCCATTATTCACCTCGTTCGCGCCTTGAATAATTGGGCCTTTATAGTCGGGCCGGTCTCGATACCCAATTCAGCATCCTGGGTAGGATTTATCATTACCGCTGCTTTGTGCCTGTGGGCTGTTCGACTGATAACTTCGTAAATTGCTGGTGTTATTAAACGATCTCGCACTCGCGGCAGAGCCCGTGAGCAAGAGTTTGTTCGGCGCTGTCGCCATTGGCAAATATTTGATGATCAGTTGTTTCTGTTTTACGCACAACGGGGAGAGGATCGTTGGTCACGGAGTGATTATACCGAATACAAGAAACTGGCAGACCGTGCGTGACATGACATTCTTGTTAGCGAAGAAAACTAACACCTCACCCGGTGTCAATCCAGCCGCTTGCTAAAGCGCGCGATCGCGAGAGTCAGGGTGATGACCATGAACGCAAGCAAGGCCAGCAGTTCATCCCACATGCTGCTGATATCGGCGCCGCGCAAGATGATGCCGCGAATCAGTCGATTGAAGTGGGTGAGCGGAAGCAGTTCTGCTATGTACTGGGCGATGGGGGGCATGCCATCGAATGGGAACATAAAACCCGACAGCAGGATCGAAGGCAGGAAGACGAAGAACGTCATCTGCATGGCCTGAAACTGCGTCGTTGCCAGTGTGGATAACAATAAACCGAGCGCCAGATTGGCGCCGATGAAGACGAGAGAGGCTGTCAACAACTGCGAATAACTGCCCAGGATCGGCACCTTGAAGAAATAGCCACCCATCCCCAAAACAATTACCAGCTGGATCAGGCCAATTAAGACATAGGGAATGATCTTACCCAGCATGAGTTCCGGTGTTTTTATCGGTGTGTTGATCAACAGCTCCATATTGCCCCGCTCTTTTTCCCTGACGATGGCGACGGCGGTAAACATCACCATGGTCATGGTGAGAATCACGCCCACCAGGCCCGGTACGATATTTACCGCCGAGCGTCTCTCAGGATTGTAATAGTTGCGTACCTCCATCGATGGCACCGGCACCAGGGCAGTCTGGGAGTCGAATCGAATGGGCAGTGCGGTTAACTGTTGTGCGACTCCGAGAATGATGGGATCGGTACCATCGACCAGTAACTGAACGGCTGAGCGATCACGCTCGATGATGCGGCGATCGAAATCTTCCGGTACATAGACTCCGATTGAGATGGCACCGGCGTCCATGAGCCGATTAAGATCCTGGACCGTCTCCACGCGCCGGCCAAGATTGATCACCTGGGAGGCCGCAATATCGGCAATGAATTGTCTGGACAGGTGGGTGTCTGCTTCATCGGCATAGGCCGCAGTCAGGTTGCGCACGTCGGTGTCGATAGCGTAGCCAAACATCAATAACTGCATCAAGGGAATGCCGACTATCATGCCGAAGGTCAGGCGATCACGCGACAGTTGCAGAAACTCCTTACGCAGCACGGCCATGATTCTGATGATGGACTTCATATGGCCAGACCCTTGCGCCGCTCTTCGGTGACGGCCATGAAAATGTCCTCGAGATCGGGGAATACCTGGTCCGCCTCTGCGCGTATCTGTGCTTCCCGAAGATTTAACTTTACCTGCCCCAGCGCATCAGGAACGCGCTTGGATACCAGCACTCGAAGACGCACACCAAGTTGAGTAATACTGGTGAAGGCCGGATTGTCGGAGAGACTCAACCTGGCACCGTTGGGGTTATCCGCCACGACTTCGATGACGTTGTAGCCGATATTTTCACCTAACTCCTTGGGGCTGCCATCGGCTACTTTCACACCCTGATCCAGAATCGCAAGACGGTGACAGCGGGCCGCCTCGTCCATGTAGTGGGTGGATACCAAAATTGTGGTTCCCCGCTCCGCCATCTCAAATAATTTCTCCCAGAAATCCCGTCGGTTCTGGGGATCAACCGCACTGGTTGGTTCATCGAGAAAAAGAATTTTTGGTTCATGCAGGGTCGCCGCTGCCAGTGCCAGCCTCTGCTTCTGGCCGCCACTGAGAGTACCTGCGCGCTGTTTGACCTGCGCAACAAGACTGAATTCCTCCAGTAGCTGATCGACCCGCGGTCGGCGTTTTGCCCGCGGTAACGCATAGACTTCACTGATGAAGCGCAGGTTCTCCCTCACGGTTAAATCTTCGAACAAGGCAAATCTCTGTGTCATATACCCAATGTGTTGTTTTAACGCCTCCGACTCCTTGACCGTGTCCATCCCCATCACTGTGGCGGTGCCTGCGCTTGGAGTCAGTAATCCACATAACATACGTATTGTGGTGGATTTGCCCGAACCATTGGGCCCCAGAAAGCCATAGATGGTTCCGGCAGGTATCTCCAGATCCACCTCATTAACCGCTATCAGGCTACCAAACTTCCTGGTGAGTCCTGTGGCGGAGATTGCAATGGCTCTGGAATTCATATGCGCCGGCGCCTATTGGAAGTTGACTTGAACCGGCACGCCGTCCGGCAGTCGATTCGGCATGGCAGGCAATGCGACTTCGGCAACATAGGACAGGCGCCCGCGATCTCTCTCGGTGAGGGCGAAGTACGGTGTAAAACTAGGCTCAGAAGAAATGCGGCGCACGGTACCGGTAAGCGGGCCATCGATACCATCGACATGAACCTGCAAGGTAGAACCTGGCCCTATTTGAATCCGCACCGATTCCGGGATATAGAGCCGTGCATAGGGCTGATCGCCGCTTAACAATACCGCAATCACATCCCCGGGCCGCGGGCGCTCACCTATCTCGAACGGCAGGGAATCGAGGAGGGCATCGACTGGCGCCGTAATCGAATGGCGTTGCCGATCCAGGTCCAGGCTCGCAAGTTGTGCCCTGGCTTGCTCCAGCAAGCCGTTGGTTTGCGCTATCTGCTCCTCGCGGGTGCCGGCCTCGAGTTCGGCCAGTTGTGCCTGCACAATCTCGATGCGGGCGCGGGCCAGTTCCACATATTTTTCCGCCGTATCCATGCTCTCTATGGAAGTCAGGTTCTGCTCCCGCAGTCCCAGCAGGCGATTCAGGTCACGCTGCCTGAACACCCGATCTATCTCAGCTTCATCGAGGCTGGCTTTGACAGTGTCGATAGTTTCGGTCCTGGGACCACTGACTTGCTCGGCAAGCAAGGCTTCAATACGAGCAATATTCGCCCGTGCTTCCGCGATTCGAATTTCTACCCGGCTGGTATCCTGTTGTAGAATCAAACGCCCCGCCGCCAGTCGGTCACCTTCCAGCACGGTGATGCTGAGGATGGACTCGAACACTTCGGCCACCAGCTCGATCCGATGGGATTCCAACTGTCCTAACGCCTGCAGGGGCAATTCATCGCATCCGGTCAGAAGTATTACCGTGAATAGCAGGCACAAGCTGTTCAGTCGATTCATGATTGGGCCCCCGCGCCGGCAGCTACCTCGACGCCATGGAGGAACAATTTGGTGTTGTGTGCTGCCAACACGCCCACCGTGGTCTCATCGAGGGACAGCTGGAGGATCTGTTCCACCATGGGCTTGGCCAGGAATGGGAAAATTGTCATCGCCATCAGTGACAGAAGCGTCAGGCCTGGATTCAGATCCTGACGAAAGTGTCCTGCCGAAATCTCAGCCTGGATCGACTGCAGTAGTCTTGGCGCAAACACCGACCTGAACTTGTCAATAATAGCTTCGCGGGTTTCACCCTCGCTAAACAGGACCTCACGCACGAAAAAATTCGGCCACCAGGGATTTTCTGCCAGCAATTTACAATAACTTCTGCTGAAGTCGGCAACAGTTAATTCCGAATCTCTATCCAACTCACCCAAACTCGCCTCCAGTCTCTGGAATAGGTCTTCCACCATTGCCATGTACAGGCCCTGCTTACCACCGAAGTAGTAATTCACCATGGCGCCATTGACCCCGGCGGTCTCGGCAATGCGGCGTATCGAGACCGCCTTGAATTCCCGGGAGAGGAAGTGCTCGCGGGCGGCATCAAGCAAGTCGGCGCGCACTCTCTCGCTGTCTTTTCCTGCCGGTCTGCCCAGGTTATTTCGCTTTCTTGTGGTTGCAGTCATAGTTGTTCCTGATGCTCCGGTTTGCTGCCATCGTCCTGCTTGCCTGCAACAAGTCGGACTACGGGGGAGGTTGATTGCTTCAATATTTATTAATTAAACATTTAATTAATTAATTGTCAAGACCTGATATGGGGCGCCGGCGTAAAAATTCAGCCTGCTAGGGCACCTCCGAATAATACAGTGATGTCTCAGCGAGTCCTGAGCGTTCAGTTGCAACGCACACTTCTCCGGCAATGCCGTTAATCTGCCGTCATGCCGTGCTACACTTGGGCTCGACTCAGTCGCCTGGCTAACGCTTCACTTGCTCATCCTAATCATTGGTCTGTTATTGTTTTTCGCTCCGCACCTTCTGCGGGAGGCTGGACTACGTCAGCGGGTCATGGATTCGCTGCCATCGGTCGGCGCCTACAAAGGCTTGTACACCCTGATCACGCTGACCGGGCTGGGGCTGATAATCTGGGGTAAATCCGTTTCCCCCTTCACCATGGTGTGGCAGCCGATTTATGAACTCCGCTACATTAGCCACGTACTCATGCTGCCGGCTTTGGTGCTGCTGGTGGCTGGCAATGTGCCAGCCTCACACATCCGCAAGCATTTGCGAAACCCGATGCTGCTCGGCGTCGTATTTTGGGGATTGGCCCATCTGTGGTCGAATGGAGACCTGGCCTCCATGCTGCTATTCGGTGGTTTTACGCTGTGGGGGGTGATCAAGTTTATTTCCCTGGGCCTCGTCGTCGCCCCGGATTCGAAACCAGCCTCCCTGCTATGGGACATTAATTCCATCATTGGCGGTCTAAGCATGTATGCCGCTCTGAGCATTTATCATGGACAACTATTTGGTGTGGGACTGAGCCTTGTCTAACTGTTCGAACAAAATACGGGTTCTGATTTGTCTATCCTGGCTCTCGCTGCTGGCGTTGCCAAGCCAGGCACAGGAAGACCTGTCAGCAAGCTTCAACGGTGTGTGGACCGCAGATGGCACCATTTTTACTATAGGCATCGCGGTGGAAGACGGGGTCTTGAAGATTACCCAGATGGAGTCCCTGGGTTTCGAATGGACCAATGCGGACGGCAAGCTTGAGGGCAACGTCGCAACGATAGAAGTCGACTACATCAGTGCCGGGGTCACCGGCATTATCCAGGTGGAACTCATAGACGCAAATACTGCCATCGCATTCGTCCCCACCTGTACGCCAGATTTTATGGTGGCATGTTTGCTGGCAAAAGGCCGCCAGGCTGTTTTTCGAAGAGTAGAGGCTCCCTGACTATCCGCCA
>CAJXIY010000058.1 GCA_913054495.1 uncultured Gammaproteobacteria bacterium
ATTATTTTCAGCCGCTAGCCCCACTATCTCCGCAATAAAATCAAACAAGCCAGTGAATATTAATTTAATCCGTTGAATTCTTGAAATATTTTGTGGGAATATCTCCGGCTCTCTCCCCGCTTATTTCAAGCCCAGATAGTTGAATTTTTGAATGCGTCGACCTTCCTGCTCGGCGATGTAGACGTTCCCCGCCGAGTCGACGGCGATCCCGTGTGGCAGGGTAAACTGCCCACGATAACGTCCGGGTCCACCACCGAAACTGGTCAGGAGTCGGCCGCTCCTGCGGTCCAGCACGTCGATCATCACACTGTTCTGATTCACCACATAGAGGAAGCGCTGCTCGGCATCGGGAGAAAATGCCAGTACCACCGCGGACCCCCGGGTTCCGCTGCTACGGCCCTGGGCAGGGCTTGTGGGTTCGAAGCCGACGTCGATGTTGCGTATAAAGGTGCCCATCTGGTCAAACACCTGGATTCGATCCGCCTGCCGGTCGCAGACATAGACCAGGCCGTCATTGGACAGGCGCAGACAATGAGGTAACGGAGTAATGTCGCCTTCATCCTCGCTGCGGTGCAAGCTCCACTGGCGCAGGAAGCGACCGTTGCGGTCTAACACCGCGATGCGATAGTTTCCTCCCGGCAATTCGCCATCGGCCACATAGATGTCGCCGCTGGCGGCATCGATATCGATACTCCCCGGCAGAAAGAAGCGGGCGCGATCGGAATTCAGCGGGCGGCCCCCCCGCGTACCATCGGCTGAATCATAGCTGCCACGTTCACCGATGAGCAGCAACAGCTCGCTACCATCGTTGGAGTATTTCTGCACCACTCCCGTGGCAGCGGCGACGATCCAGACATTTTGATCGGAGTCGACATGGCAATCATGCAACCTGCCCCCCAGCAGGTCCGGATCACCCCAGCCACGCACCACATTACCCTCGGGGTCGAGCTCTATTACCGGTGGTGCCAGAATGGCTCCATCCAGATCATCGGCTACCACATTCTGTCGATTGAGAATGTAAACATGATCACGACTGTCCAGACACATCCCACCCAATCCGCCGGTGAGCCAATTATTTCCCAGTGGCAACTGCGGCCACAGGGGATCGACCTCGAACTGTGGAACTTGCTGCGCCCTGACCGGCACCGCAATAATTAAAGCTGCCGCGGCCGCTACCCGCACTATTGCCCCAAAGCCCTGGAAAGATTCAGTTTTTACCATATGGTTTATTAGTCCCTTGTATTCGCTGCCTCACTATACAAACAAAAGCGGGCCAGGGCACCTCTGAATAAGAGAGCTTGATGAGAAGAGGACTAGCCCAAATTATTTTGACGAAGTGAGGTTTTAATCGTAGTGTGGGCACAATCTCAAATGAATTCGAAGGACTGATCCTGGTAGATTGATTTTTTGACCGAATTAAACTGTCGCTGATGATCAGATAGCAGGGGGAAGCCAAAACTGGCTAAGTTGAGGAGTGAGTTGAAGACTGAGTTGAGGACTGAGCTGAGGCTTTTAACACGCTATCTGAGTCTAAAATAATAATCGTCGGCGGATGCAGTCGAGACGATAGTCCTCTTATTGGAACCAGCAGGCGACGCGCCCTGCCTCTAGCCCCTGGGAGCAGTTCATGACGATGACATTTCGAAACCCGCGCAATTTCGTCGCCGCCCTTGCGGCGCTGCTAATCGCCGGTCTGAGCATCGATCTCGCCACCGCACAGTCGGCAAATTCCCCTGCAACTACCGAGTTCAACCGCGACATCCTGCCGATCTTCGCCGCCGCCTGTTTAAGCTGCCACGGTCCCGACGAAGGCAGACGTATGGCCAATTTGCGACTGGACCGGCCTGACTTTGTGACCACGATGGTGGTACCCGGCGATGCCGAGGCCAGCGCCTTGTATCGGCGCCTGACCCATGCCGACGTCATCCAGCGCATGCCACCGTCGTCTTCGGGATTTTCCCTGACCATAGGACAGATCGAGTCGGTGCGCCAGTGGATCGATGCCGGCGCCGAGTGGGGAGGCGAACTCGATGCGACAGCCGCCGATGGGATCCAGATCGCCGAGCGCAGCATCGACTTCAACCGGGAAATTCGCCCGATCCTGTCGCGGAACTGCTTTGCCTGTCACGGGCCCGATGCACAGAATCGCCAGATGGGTCTGCGCCTGGATTCCCTGGAGGGGATGGTTGGAGCCCGCACTGGCTTCGGCGGCGCAGTCATCATCCCCGGCAACGCCGCGGACAGCCTGCTATATCAGAGAATCTCTGCGCAACTCGAAGGCTTCCGCATGCCGTACAATCGCGAGGCTTTAACCGACAGCGCGATTGAGAACGTTCGACTCTGGATCGAGCAGGGAGCCCAATGGCAAAGCCACTGGGCGTTCATCGCCCCGCAACGTCCCCAGCCACCCGTGGTTGCAAACCGGGATTGGTCGCGCAACCCCATCGATAACTTCGTACTAGCACGGCTGCAGCAGGAGGGCCTCAACCCCTCCCCCGAGGCCGATCGCGCCACCCTGATTCGCCGTGTGAGCCTGGACCTGACCGGCATGCCCCCGACTCTGGGCGAGGTGGACGCCTTTCTCGATGACGACGCAGCGGATGCCTACGAGAAAGTGGTCACGCGCTTATTGCAATCGCCCCGCTACGGCGAGCGTATGGCTGTGGATTGGCTGGACGCGGCCCGCTATGCGGATACCAATGGCTACCAGACCGACGGCGAACGCACGATGTGGCGCTGGCGCGACTGGGTGATCGATGCCTACAACGACAACATGCCTTTCGATCAATTCACCATCGAACAACTTGCCGGCGATATGCTCCCCAACCCCACCCTCGAACAGCGCATCGCCACCGGCTTCAACCGCAACCACAGCCTCAACGCCGAAGGCGGCATCGATCCGGATGAATTCCTGATCGAGTATGCGGTGGATAGAGTCGTCACCACCTCGGCGGTATGGATGGGGCTGACCCTGGGCTGCGCACGCTGCCACGATCACAAGTTTGACCCCATCCGCCAGACCGAATTCTACGAGGCTATCGCATTTTTCAACAACATTCCCGAGCGAGGCAAGGGCTTCAAGTATGTCAACTCGCCGCCGTTCATCACCGCTCCCACCAGCAGCCAGCAAGCCGAGATCGCCGAACTCGATGCACAACTTGACGCGGCGCGGCAGGAATTCTCGCGCATAGAGATCGAAGTGAGTGCCGCGCAAGCGAGGTGGGAAGATTCGCTCAGTGGGACTACGGACGTTGACGCCGAAGTCGACTGGAACATCCGCGATCAGCTACTGGTACATCATGCGCTGGATGGAGACATCTCAGGTACGCAACTCGGTGCGTCGGTAAATGCGAGCCTGGAGAGTGGGCTTCCCCATTTCGTCAATGGGCGTCTGGGCGCGGCGGCCAGCTTCGATGGCAAGCGCTTCATTAACGCCGGTAGCAGCCCAAACCTGAATTATGAAGACAAATTCAGCCTGGCAGCCTGGATCTATCCCACCACGGAAACCGGCGTGATCTTCTCCCGCGCCAGGGACAGTGACCAGGGTGAGGTGGGCTGGGGATTCTATCTCGAAGCTGGCAAACTTCGCCTGAGTTTGTCGACTCGCATTCTCGACGATGGCGTCGCCGCCGAAACCATGGTGAGCCTGCCGCTGAATAAGTGGCAACATGTGCTGGCGACCTATGACGGCTCGAAAACAACTTCCGGCATGAAAATCTATGTCGACGGGCAGTCATTGCAACTCAAGCCGCTGCTGGATCTTGTCGGCAACCGCCTGCCGCAACGAGAGCCGCTTCGCATCGGCGCCAGCGGATCTTCGAAACTGAGATTCCGGGGCCATATCGACGAGGTTCGCATCTACGGCAAGGTCCTCACACCCCTCGAGGCGGCGGTGTTGGCGACCGCGGAGACGGTTAGCGAAATCGCCGCCCTGGACCCGCAGCAAAGAACTTCGGCGCAGGCCAACAAGCTTCGGCTCAGTTTCCTGAACCAGTATGCACCACCGAATATCCGCACCGCCTTCCTTGCGGTCAAAGATCTCGAGCGGCAGCGTGGGCAGTTGTGGGATAGTTATCCGACGGTCATGGTAATGCAGGAAATGCAGCCGCGACGGGATACGTTCCGGCTCATCCGCGGCGCCTACGACAACCCGGGTGAACCAGTGTACGCGGACGTGCCTGCGGTGCTGCCGCCGCTGCCGGAGGGTCAGGAAAAGAATCGTCTCAGCTTCGCGCGCTGGCTCGTCGATCCCGGTAATCCACTGACGGCAAGGGTCACCGTCAACCGCTACTGGCAGATGTATTTCGGCACCGGCCTGGTCAAGACCACGGACAATTTCGGAGCCCAGGGAGAGTTTCCCAGCCACCCCGAACTGCTGGATTGGCTGGCCACCCGCTTCATCGACTCGAACTGGGACGTGAAGCAGATGCAGCGTTTGATTGTCACCAGCGCCACCTACCGTCAGTCATCCGCAGTTTCCTCTCAACTACTGGAGCGGGACCCGGAGAATCGTCTGCTGGCTCGCGCAACCCGCTTGCGCCTGCCGGCACAGACGATTCGCGACCAGGCCCTGGCCATCTCCGGTCTCCTCATCGAGCGCATCGGCGGGCCCTCGGTGGGCCCCTACCAGCCTGAAGGTCTGTGGGACGACATCGTGGAACGGGGTCAGGAATATCGGCTCTCCGAGGGCGAAGACTTATACCGGCGGGGACTGTACACATTCTGGAAGCGAACCCGGCCACCACCGGCCATGATCACCTTCGATTCCTCGACCCGAGAAGTACACAGTCTGCTGTTCAGCCGCACCAACACGCCGCTGCAGGCGCTGAACCTGATGAATGATGTGACCTACGCCGAAGCCTCCCGGGCCCTGGCGGAACGCACCATGTCGGCGGACTCGACGGTCGAGCAGACCGTGGCAACGATGTACCGTATGGCGACGGCCCGGGAGCCGGATCCCGCGGTGCGCTCGGTGCTGGTCGATGCCTTCAGCGGGCACCTCGTGCGTTATCGGTCTAACCGGGGCGCGGCACTGCAACTGGTCAGCGCCGGGCAATCGGCCCGCGATCAGACCCTGGACATTGCCGAGCTGGCCGCCTACCAGATGGTAGCGAGCCTGATTCTGAATCTGGATGCAACCATTACCAAGGACTGAATCGATGAATCCACTAGACGATCGCAAGCTGCTGTTCACGCGCCGAAACTTTCTCAGCCTGGCCAGCTCCAGTGTCGGCGCCGCCGCCTTGACTACGTTGTTTAATCAGAATCTGTTGGCCCAGAGCCGTGCCGGTCTGCAGACCGGCACAGGCATGCCCGGACTACCGCACTTCGCCCCCAAGGCCAAGCGGGTGATCTATTTATTCCAGTCCGGTGCGCCGTCACAGCACGAGCTGTTTGACTACAAACCGCGGCTCGCGCAATTGGTTGGCACCGACCTGCCGCCCTCCGTGCGTGGCAGTCAAAGGGTGACGTCCATGACCGCTGGGCAGCAAAGCTTTCCTATCGTGCCCTCGGTCTACAATTTCTCCCAGCACGGTCAGTCCGGCGCCTGGGTAAGCGACCTTATGCCCCACACCGCTGCCATCGTCGACGAGCTGTGTTTCGTCAAGACCATGCACACCGAGGCCATCAACCACGACCCGGGCATCACGTTTTTTCAGACCGGCGCGCAGCTCGCGGGCCGGCCTAGCATCGGCGCCTGGCTGGACTACGGACTCGGCAGCATGAACCAGGATTTGCCAACCTTCGTAGCCATGGTCTCGGTAGGTTCCGGTAACGGTGGCCAGCCTCTTTACGACCGCCTCTGGGGCAGTGGCTTTCTGCCAACAAAACACCAGGGTATCAAATTTCTCTCCAGCGGCGACCCCGTGCTTTACCTGTCGAATCCGCCTGGTGTCGACAGCAACACCCGACGCCGCTTTCTTGACGATCTGGCCAGGCTCAATCAGCTGACCCGCGATGAATTCGGCGACCCGGAGACCAGCACCCGCATCACTCAGTACGAAATGGCCTATCGCATGCAGACTTCGGTGCCGGAACTCAGCGACCTGTCGGATGAGCCGGAGAGCACCTTCGAGCGCTACGGTCCGGATTCGAAAAGACCCGGCTCGTTCGCCCGCAACTGCCTGCTGGCTCGGCGCCTGGCGGAACGGGACGTGCGCTTTATCCAACTCTTCCATCGCGGCTGGGATCAACACACGCGACTCCCCAGCGGTATCGCCAACCAGGCTCGCGACGTCGACCAGGCCCAGGCAGCATTGGTGCTGGATTTGAAGGAGCGCGGTCTGCTAGACGACACCCTGGTGGTGTGGGGTGGCGAATTTGGACGCAGCGTCTACTGCCAGGGGAAATTCACCGAAACCGTCTACGGCCGCGATCACCACCCACGCTGTTTCACCATCTGGATGGCCGGGGGTGGCGTGAAGGCGGGCATGAGCTACGGCGAAACCGACGAGTTTTCATACAACATCGTCAAGGACCCGGTGGACGTTCACGACCTCCACGCCACCATATTTCACCTGTTGGGTATCGACCATGCGCGACTGACATTTCCTTTCCAGGGCCGGGACTTCCGACTGACCGACGTGGCTGGAAAAGTCGTGACCGGCATCTTGGCCTGACTGCGCCATTCCTGGAACGGAGTAGATCGCCACCAACATTCTCCTGCTTATAAACCGAGCAACAAAAAGGCAGATAGACCACGGTTCACCTA
Organism: uncultured Gammaproteobacteria bacterium; assembly: GCA_913054495.1. GTDB lineage: Bacteria > Pseudomonadota > Gammaproteobacteria > Pseudomonadales > Pseudohongiellaceae > UBA9145. The sequence continues at coordinate 6,713 of CAJXIY010000058.1, forward strand.
GTTAGGTAAAACGTGGTCTGTCCGCCTTTTTTGTGTCCCTAATTGTCCGGCTGTACCCGCAGTATCCGAATTTCTCCATTCACCGGCGATCCGTCAGCACCGGAGCCCACGAAGAAGGATTGGCTTTCCTGCACACCTCCACCCGGGCCGCCGAGTATCTGGATTCGTTGGTTGCCTTGTTGGTCCTGGTACTCACTGAATGCTGCGAGCTCGTCTTCGGTTAACACATAGGAAAGCTCGTCGAGCTGGCTCTCCTGGTCATGAACCCCCATCATCTTCTCCGGCAATGTTTCGAGGCTCACCTCACCGCTCTGAACCTGCTGCATGAGCTCCATCCGCGCCAGGTTCTCCGTGGCTATGACGTTGCTGAGGGCGCCGATAATCACATCCATGCGCTCATCGCTGACATCCAAAGAGCCGATGAAATCGCCATAACGATTTTGCATGGACATGAACTCCGATCTCTCCACCCGATCCATCTGCGCCAGCTGCTTCGCCAGGCCATAGCGGGATTCGGCCGGTGTGTTATCACGCCGCTTCTGATACTCCGCAGCCACTTGCTGCCGTATTTCCCGCTCTAGCGTTCGCGTGTCCGGTGACCCCTGTTCCGCTACTTGTAGCTGACTGGCCGTGGAACTCAATTGGCTGTTGAGCACGTTGACTTCTCTTTGCAAGGCGTCGATTCGCTTCTCGTAGTCAAGCCGCGCAAGGCTATTCGTTTCGGTCTCGGCAAGCAACTGGCCCAGCTGGGCTTTATAGTCGCTCACCTGTTGTTCCTTCAATTGATTCTGTCCGATTAATTGATACGCATATCCGCCGCTGACGAACAGCATTGCGATCGCAAGACCCAGGAGTATTTTCATATTATTTCGCACCACTAAATTGTGAAATCCTACTGAAGCGCCTTAGGCTTCAGCTGCAGAGAACCGACTACTACCATGATTGTAGTCATGAAGCGGCTGCTCTGACTGTCCAGATTAAATCCAGAAATTCTCCTGTTGGCAACGCCGAGGTAATCGCCTCGTTAATTGGCTCTGATCCGAGGACGCCCAAGTCTACGGATCGCGCCTGGTCCTGCCCCCTCTTCGAACATTTTGACTCGGTGCTCGTGCTGACGACGATGACGCTCTGCGGGCACTGGAAGAAGATCGCGAAGTACTGCGAGAACTGGAGGCGGGACGTGCGGCGCTACGAGAACTGGAAGAAGACCGGGCGCTTTGGGCAGGAGGACGTGCGCTCCTGCCAGCGGCGGGAGCCGAAGATCGACTGCTAGCGCGGGCCGGCTGCACGCTCCGGGATTGTGGCGCTGCGCGCTGTCGCGTTGGCGCCTGCCGGACTACGCGACGTTGAGTTTCAACGGGTGCAACTCGCCGGCTGGGCTTGACGACGTTGCGTTGTCGATTGGCACGAACGATGGCACTATTACCTGGCGTCGACTGGGAAACTATTGTCCTCTCTCCAGTGGGGCTCACCCCGGCGCGCACTTGCCGATTCAGGGATGTGCGGGCAATACTCGCAGCATTGCCAGTGCCTTCTCGACTACCGATTCTGCGGCTACCCCGTCTATCGTCAACCACGGCGCGACCGGCCCTGGTTTCTGCCTGTATTCGTTCTATGCTCGAGGGAGGATTAGTGGCGGCAGGCACGAGAGGACTGTTAAAGGCATTCGCGACTGAACTACCATTTCTATCGCTTTGCCGGCGATTTCCCGGCCGTTGCGGAGCATCCTCGGCGTTGCGATTGTTGACGACGCTGGCCGTCGCGGCGGATCGATCCAGCCTGTCGCCACGGTCGTCGCTCGGTCTCCCGTTGCCTCGGCCTCGTCTTTCAAAGGCATCACCTTCGACACGTGCTCGACTCGCCGCCGTGGGAGTATTATTGCCCACGGGGGTATTCGCAAACGCATTTGCCACCGGCCCATCGGATCTATCAGTTTGACGGCGATTGCTCTGGCGGCGCGGAGTCTCTCCGGCTATTTCAGTGCGTCGATTGTTGTTAGTGGTGGCCGCACCGGCTAGCCTGTCGGCGCGGTTATTATTCAAGCCTATGTTGCCTCCCCTATTGCCTCCTCTACTACCTCTTCTTCCGATCGAGACAGAACGTGGGTCGTCCGCTGAATAAATGCGGTTGTCATAGCGGCGATCGAGTGGTCGCACACCGCTGTTTCTTTGCGGTCGCCAGTAACTGCCGTCACGGGCTCGATCCCTGGGTACGCGATAACTATTATTCACGTAGGATCTGTTGAAAGAGCCAATATTGCGGCGCCGGTAATTGTGGCCGGAATAGTAATCATGCCCATAGTAGGGATGTCGGGAATAACTGTGATGGTAGACATGCAGGTGGTGATCCCACCAACCAAGAGTGAATGCGGTGGTCACACCCCAGAAATAACTGGATCTGAAGTGATGATCGGCGGCATAGGGATAATAGTAGACCGGGTAGGCGGTGGGATAGTAGTGATAGACCGGCTCACTCTGGTAGACAATCACTTCTTCCGGCACGTAGTAAGGCACGTAGACAACGGTTTCACTTGCTTGGGTGATTACGATGGAATCATCGTTGCCGCTGACTTCCTGGAAGGCGTCAGATTTCAGATTTCCGGCGGCATAGGCGAGCTCGCGAAATGATGTGATGGCAGTGAGGACATCGCTCTCCTGGCTGACGACCGCCTCCCCCAGCTGCCATGTCCATTGGATATTCTCGTTCATCATCTGGATCACTTCCGGATAGTTCAGCAGGGCGATCACAGATTCATCCCAGCTCTCATCGGGGGTCAGGGTGCTGTCAGTTTCCAGTTGCTCCAGGAAGCGAGCGGCCAACACGATCTGCAGCGGATAGGTGGAAGCGGGGAGGATAATGGCTAGCAAGCTATCCGGATAGAGGGCAATCGGGCCCACGAATTGTTCCAGCTCAGTACTGGTAAACAACGGTAACTGAGTATCGATGGCGCCATCTCGAACCACATCATCGTCCGCTAATACGATGGAATTGCCATCGGCATCGACGGGAACCGGATCCTGTGCAACAACGGCCCCGGAGGTCGCGAGCAAGAGCACTAATAAGGGAAAATTACCCAGTCCGAGTCTGATATTTCTTGCTTTATTATGCATTTGAGCCACCTGCTAACAGTTGGAACAGTGATGTATCGTGGCTTTCAAGAGTAGCCCCGGCAACCTGAATGATGGCTTAACCCGTGCATGCAGTCCAGGCGATTATTAGCAGGTATGAATCGGGCCGTCCGTAGCGAAGGGGGTCTGAAATAAGTAGATTCGAAGTCCTGTTGGCAGTAGATGGGCAGGAGCAGCCGCTAGATGGGGACAGGCCCAATCCGCAACCCGCAAGGTGTCCTGAACTCTCTTGATTCTTCGTGCAATTGGAGACCTGAGTCGGAAAGAATCAGGATGGACTACATGTTAGAACGTGCCGTTGACCCGAAGTGACACCGAGCTGCCGGAGGAACTGCACTGGTCTTCGATTTCCTCGAGAATCCCGCTGGAAACACGGCCGACGAAGCGTTGCCGTTCCCGGCAAAATTCACTGTCGTTGAAAATTCGCGACAGATCAAGACGAAAGGTCATGTTGTTAAAACCTCTCCATTCTACAAACGTCGACCAGTACGGGTCGCCAGCCGACAATTCTATGTCATCGATATCATAGCGCTTTCTATTTCCATCCCACCTGTTATTCCAACTCACGCCATAATTCAGATTCCAGCTCGGAATGTCGTGGCGAAACCCCAGGTTGGTTTGGCCACGGTAACTATACTGGAAGCGCCGTTCTATTCCCAGAAAAGGATCGGTAATTTTGGAATCTTCGATGGAGATGTTCCCGGTTACCAGCAGGTTGGGCATATTGATCATACGCATGCGGATACTACCGTTCAGATCTATGCCATATCTAGTGCCATCGCCGATATTGCCACTGGCACTTTGAAGATCGTCCTCCGAGGGAGAGACGTCCACTCGTTCGATTTTGTCGTGCCAGTCTTCATAATAAATTCTGCTACTCAGCACGCCTACATCATTTGGTAGGCGCAACTCAGAATTGAACTCGTAGTTCCAATACCATTCCTGTCGTAGGTTGGCGTTACCCGCCTGCACATTGGAATCCTCATCCTGGCTATCGGTGGAAGAAACAAAATCACGAAAGCTTAATTGCTGCACAATTTTTTCGATAGTTCCCCGCAACTGCACGGTAGGCGTCAGGTCATACCTGAAGTCTATCTTGGGCTTGACAAAATCGAAGTCCCGTTGCTTCGACACATCTCCACTTTGGGTGATTTCCGAAAGCTCATACAAGACCGATGATTCCAAAGACATTCTCGGATTGATGATCCAGTTATGAATCACGAAAGGCTCGTAGCGGATTTCTTCCACCGTGGAATTGGCATTGGACACTGAAACCGGCACCAGGCCACCGTGACCGGCTGAAGGGGTTCCGATACTGCTGGCCACACCAAGCGCCAGCTTTGAATCGAGGATGGTCTGTGCCCGTTCGGCACCGAATTCGATATCCTGTCCGGTAAAAATATCGAAGGTGTAGGAACTGCGAACAATGCGTTCTCTGGTAGTGCTATCGGAATCGAGGAACAGGTTCTTGATCTCGGTGTTGCCATCTTCCAGGTCCCAGCGTTCCCTGGTGTTGGAGCGAGTAAAGGCATTGCTGATAAATAATATCTTGAAACGATCACCGCGGGCGTTGTTGTATTCGTAATCGCCGCCGATCTCCCAGTTTTCTATGTCGCTGGGACTTTCTTCCCGTTGCAGGAATACAGCATTGGGAATAATTTTAAGATCGGTGGTACGGCGAAATAAATCTGTGTCACCATCACCTTGCATAAATTGCGCGTTGAAACGTACACTGCTGTTTGAATTTAACTCGTAATTCAAGTTCGTGCCAAAGCTTGAATTGCTGCCGTCGGTGGTTTGTTCTTCGCGGATGAGGTCGTTTGGCGAGAAATCCCCCAACACGGAGTTTTCCTTGCTCAAGTTCAAAAAGTGAATGTCTGAGGTCCTGGCGCTTAATTGATAATTCAAGCCTCCCCGCTGACCGCTGTAAGAAAGACTGGCCGAGGGAGAAACCGTAGTGTCCGACGTCCGTTCAGCCCGAAACTCATATTGCATAGTGGAACTGGCGAACTGTTCAAACAGGACCACGTTGATAACTTGGCCACTGCCGCGCACATCCAACTCGCCGGAGGTGCCACGAATAATCTCGATATAGTCAACCTGGTCGGCAGTTATTCTGCCCAGTTGGCTGCTGGTACTGTTGTTCTTGCCGGCTGTGCGCTTGCCGTTAATCAGTATCTCGTTGCCGCCACTGCCGCCGCCGAATCCCCGGCTACCGCCACGACTGCCCCCGCTAAAACCACCGTGAGAACCTCCTCTGCCACTAAAGCCTCCAGGCGGGCCTCTGAAACCGCCGCCGCCAAATCCTCCGCGACCACCACCGCTGTTGAGCCCGGGAATTCGATCCATCATGTCCTGGGCCGTCACCGGCGCCCATTCCTCAAAATAGGAGGCCGGGTATCTGACTGTGGATTCATCACCCACGTTATCCTGGGCACTGGCAAGCGAGCCGAGGCTCAGCACTAGCGCGCAAAAGGCGCCACCTGTCAATCCCTTGTGTGTTGCCATCAAGTCAGTCTCTATTCTCTAATTGCCGGGGAGAGGGGCAGTATGCATCGGCTGAGTACAACGCGGTACTTAATAACGCCTTGATCGGGCAGGAGTATTGCACACCTGTCGGGTTATAATTGTTACAAATTGTATAAATCTCAATGACTACTCGTTAACACTGGAGGACCAATTCAACGTCGTTGCGGGCCCATACTCCCGTGCACGAACGCGAGGATCGAGATGACTCAATTGAAAGTGTCGAATCCTGCCCGTTAGCATCCTCAATGAGTGAGGATCCAGGTTTAGGCCAATACCCAGAATCTGACCCGTATTGTGAGAGGTGTACTCTCCAGATTTTCGAGAGTAGACTGTTAGGAAGGATAGATTTATTTCTTGGGAATTACTCTGCCAGTGTGGAAGTTTTGAGATCGAATCTGCCATTTAGTATTTGCTTCCAGCAATTTGATGTCGGGCTGTCTTCATTGGAAGCATAAGTGTGCGGCCATACTGCGGACATAATGTGACGGGGACGGTACAGGTATGGTTGCACTTACTCACCAGAATGAGGCACCTTTATTTAGAGACATATGTCTGCATGCAGATGATATAAAGATTCGCAAGATTACGCTGAAAGATCTTTGGCAGTCGCTGCGGGAAGGCTGGGAAGATTACAGCGAAAAACCAATTTCTACCCTCACCTTACTGCTACTGTATTATCCGCTGATCGTACTCGTCTTTATTATGTTTGCCTTAGGCAAGGATCTGCGCTTTTTGGCCTTTCCCACGGTGGCCGGTTTTACACTTCTCGGCCCCATAGTGGCGATTGCTTTTTTCGAGATGAGCCGACACCGTGAGCGTGGGCAGAGAATGCGCTGGCGCAGAGCGTTCGGATTTGTACATTCCTCTGCGTTCGCCCCAATCCTGGCCTTGTCGATCCTGATGACACTGCTTTATGCCGGCTGGCTCTACTCTGCGGAGATCATCTATTTCAGCCTGTTCGCGGACACGCCCCCAAGTTCGGTTGCAGACTTCCTCAACCAGCTAGTCACAACGCGCCACGGTGGCGCACTGATTTTTTATGGTAATTTTGTCGGCTTTCTATTCGCATACAGCGCGATGGCGTTCTCGGTTGTTGCCTTTCCTCTGGCTCTGGACAAACCGGTGAACTCATTCACCGCCATCTGGGTGTCGGTCAGAGCATTCACCTCCAATTTTTTCGTACTCGCGGTGTGGGGACTGGTTGTCGTATTGATTATGGCCGTGGGGGCCGCTCTCTTCTTCATAGGACTTGCAGTCGCGCTGCCCATACTAGGCCATGCGACCTGGCACCTGTACAGAAAAATTATCGAGCCCTAGAACCAGAAGTAGGGACGCGCGCAACTTGGCTAGCGGTCGTCCAATCGACCCGACCCGCCGAGCTCGTAATACACGATCGGCACGAAATCGTTGGCCGTCCAGCCTGCTTCCTGCCCCCATTTCGCATCGTAGTCGGCCGTCGGTCGCGCGGCCATCACCTCGTCCAGCTTCTTGCCCTGTTTAATCATGGTGAGGACCTGGCCTTGTACGTCGAGGATCATGTCGCGAAACTCCACCATCTCCGCACGACCAACCACGCTGAGACCGTGACCCGGAATCACCCTGGTGTTTGGACCGGCGATCTCGATAGCCTGATCGAGAGCGGCGATGGTGCCGCGCAGGCTGCCGCCGTTATACAGGTCCATAATCGGGTAGCTGGTGGTGCGAAATACGTCACCAAGATGCAATACATCGGCACCGGAGAAGTAGACAAAGGTATCGCCATCGGTGTGGGCAGGCGGGGCCAGGAAGGCGCGAACCTCCTCGCCGTTGAGGTGAAAACTGATCTCATCGTTGTATGTCACCACCGGTCGTGCCACCGCCGGCTGCTGGGCCAGGAAACTCCCTCCCCGCCTGGGAAAGCGCATCCTCTCTTCCAGGAAGCGCAAGCGGGTGTTTTCATGGGCAAAGATCAATACACCCATCTGTGCGAGGTTCTCGTTGCCCCCCACATGGTCGATATGGACGTGGGTGTTGATCAAGAATCGGATCTCACTGTCGGTCACCTCCTTCACCACCGCCACCAGTTTGTCCGCCAAGGGCGCGAACAGGGAGTCAACCAGTAACACACCCTCGGGCCCGACCAAAACACCGATGTTGCCACCGCCACCGGGGCGTTGCACCATATAGACATTGCCGGCCACAGGCACGATGCTAAGCTCGACGTCTTCGAAGTTACCCAGTTGGCCGTAGCTGGCGCCGGCAGCACACAGTGCTGCTATTACCCATATTACGGATGTTAAATATTTGCGTGAATTTTTCATCTTCACCTCTTCTTGTAGTTCGAGAAAATGAGAACTGAGCAAGCCACTCATTAGACCAGGCTCATACCCGCGGCGCGAGTTCGAAAACCCAGATGTGGCCAGCCTCAATAAGCTCCCTGCTGATATCCGAACGATACTTTGCCCGCTTATTCGCGACCACACCGTCCAGCTCCGGGCCTTCGGTAATTCGCACCAGTTTCCGCTCATAGCGCGTGCCATTAATGCGCACCACCGCCATGCCATCGCCCTCAACGGCCTGCACGGCCCAATGTTTCCACAATCGGCCCAGCGCGGTGCCCATGTAGTCGGAAGTGATATAAATTTTCCCCCCGCTTTCCTCAATCCAGATCAATCTTGAGCTCAGCGGATTATCAAGCTGCAGGTGAACCGTGGAAACCTGGTCGGTAAAGCTCCAGTCCGGCTCCGGGCCAGTATATAAATCCCCGGATACCAATTCACCGCCGGGAAAGATAATCGAAGGACCATCGTTGTTGCGATTTTCGAAACTCAGTGTCGCCATCGCCACGGCTGGGATCAGCAACAGTATACCCGTTAGCTGGAGTATTATTTTTAGAATTTTCATTTTGAAACCTATTTAGCAACCTCAGGGGTCGGACTAAATATACAGCAAAAAGAGCTCTGTCCTCAGAATTCTAATTCACTGATGCAACAGCAGCGCTTAACTGATCGATATCCAGTTTGTTTACTTCATCAATAATCTTAGCGAAGGAACGAGCCACCGCTTCCACGCCTACACCAGGCACCAGTGCCATAATATCGCCATCGGTATGCTTGTGCTCCGGAGAGCGAATGACTTGTACCGAAGGTGCTTCCTTATCGATGGCCATCATCTCGCCGGTGGCTCTACCATCCATGGGACCGATGAGGCTGACACCGAAGGTGCGATAAGCATCGAGAGTGATGTCGAGTAGACGCTGGCTGCCGTGTACCCACCATCGCCGGGGAGTAATGGTCGTGGTGCGGCGCAACTCCGTATTGAATTTGACGAACTGAGTGGGGGCGATGTGCTCGCAGTTGATCATCAGCGCGGTGTTTTCCAACATGCCCTCATCTCGCAGATAAACGGCATTGGGAGAGCCCACATGATGACCCGCGGTGCCGATGAAGACGATGTCCCGGCGCCTTTGCTCTGCAGGAATCTGGGCAAAATATTCCGCTAGAATAAGCATCACTGCCACACCGGAAGCATTGTCCAAGGCGGCATCATAGTAGCCGTCCATATGGGCCATGACGTAAATCTTCTCATCGGTGGTGCCCGGCAATGTACCAAAGATGCTGGGACTAATTAGACCTTCCCGGGTTTCGGTCTTCAGAGTTGCAGAGATTTTTACCGATCCGCCGATGGCCACCAGATCACGCAAACGTTGACCGTCTTCCCAACCCATGAAGAATCCCGGCATTACCAACTGTTGGTTAACGTAGCGAGAGCTGCCGTCGTCATTTCGAATCATCTGAAAGGCATTTAGACTTTGCCAAACGGCCAGATTACCGGCATAACCCCAGATGCCAATAATCATGGCTGCTCCCTTATCCCGGGCCCGCAGTGTCGCACCTTCCCAGGAAGCGGAATTGCCCATTTGTCCCGGTGCCAGCATAGTTTGGATGATGACTGCCTTACCCTGTACATTGCGGCCGATGAAATCGGCTTCCGTGCCCAGGCCGACCCACACCGCTTCCAGCTCCATGGTGCCGGGAAATCCAGGCATGCGAGTAGCCGGGTTAGCAGAGCTGAAATTGAGAGTGGTACCATCACCAATAGCCGTCAGACTCCAGTCAACAGGGAACCACTGAGGACGCAAATCAAATGGCTGGGAGTAGATGTTTTCCAAACCCAGCTCATCGAACTTCTCAGCAATCCAGTCCGCCGTCATGGATTCATACTCGGTCCCGGAGATTCGACCCCAATACCGGTTGCCGTCGTCGCGACTCTTTCGCGAAAACCCTACAACTTCACCCATCAGCTGTTTCAGGTGTGGGCCCTGAATTTTCTCATAGGCCTGATCACTGCCGAAGGTAGCCTTGCGCAAGTATTCGTAAGCTTCTTCTTTAACTTCGCCGGAGCTATCCAGTAAGACGTCAAAATTCTGGGCCTGAACGCCCTGGTTTAACCCAAGCGCCATAACGGCAATCAAAAAAAGTGGAGGACGGTAGTTGCCGGCGGTTGGCGAATAGATATTGTAGTTTTTCATTTGGACCCCCTTGGGCTCAAAGAATAAACGGTGGGATAAATGGGGACAAATCTATATTTTAGTCGAACACATAATTCTGACTCCAGGCAATCAAATATTTGATAAATCTGTTTCTATTTATCTTTCCCCCAAAACTAAGCAATCAGTGTTCAAGGAATCTTCTCGCGCTTCCCAGATCACATTCATCCACCATGAACTGCAATACCGGATCCCAGGACCAGGAGGTATCGCCGGTGATGGGTGAAGCCAGGTATTGCGGGTCCATGAGTTCGAAATGGTAGGTCAGGCTCTTGCCGTCTTCGTTCAATGTCAAGCGTTCCATCAGGTGTTTCTGCGAGCCCGACGGCACGCTCCAGCCATTACCCATGATATGGTCGGAGAAATGGCGGTTGTCGATGACCAGGCTGTCGCCCTCCCAGCGACCAATGGAATGGCCCTGAGGTGATGGAGATGCTCCCTCATGAGTAATAACGTTCATATGAATAGTGCGCACGATGCCATCATAGTCCCCCTCGATAGTAATGGTCTCATTACCCAGGGTAATGCGTTTCCCATCTGGCATGATCATCATCGGCGGTGCTACCAGTTGGGTGCAGCTTATGCCAGGGTTCATGGTTTGTTCATCCCAGCGGGCCACGGCGGCCACTCCCTCCTCGGTGAGATCCACCTCTCCCTCTCCAGCCAGAAAAGGAATTAGCGACTGAGCCAGCAGAGTTGACTAGGTTCCCCCCAGGCCGTCGGTTGCGGTCTCTGGTGTAACGCCGCTCAACGCCTGGGCAAAGAACTGCCGCCCATCGAACAGGGTATTGCCGGCGTATAAAATAGTTTGCGGATAGAGGCTCTTATTGCGGGGATTCCTGGCAGGATTTCCATTCACGGTCAGCGTATCGCCGATAGTGATGCTGTCTCTGGACCACCCCATCTTGCGCATGGCCCCAGGTCCGTACCCCTCAATTTCCCAATTGAAGACTTCTCCTGAGTCCGTGGTCTGATCGAGGTAAATATAGACGTGGGGATTGGCCCATCGGAGACCGGTGACGACACCCTCCACAGTAATCTCTTGTTGAGTATTATAGATTGCCGTGCTGTGGTGTGCTTGCACAGACAGCGGAACTAAGAGTAAGGACAGGAAGAGAATAGATAGGTAAGAACAGTTTCTCATAATACCTCCTCGGTCAACTGACTGGTAAAATAGGGACAGACCATGTTTTCCCGGTAGTCGGCGAGAGTGACAATCTCGATATTAGAAAAATGTGGTCTGTCCCCATTTCTACTTACTGGCCGGTGTACTCCTCATAGGCTCGCAGCAGCCACGCATTAGTATTGTCATTCGGTGGCACATAGCCGTCAGCGGGTTCCGTTGCCAACATCTCTTCCGGAGTTAAGCCCTGCACTTTCGCCCGTACCAGCTTGCCGCGTACGGTCACCAGCATGGCGCGATAGTCCAACAGGTCATCTCGGTTAGATAGCTCACCATGGCCAGGAATGATGATGGTGTCGTCATTAATCAGGTCAGCTAGATTCATCACCGCATCGATCATGCCATCCATGCTGCCGCCATTAGCCTGATCGATGAACGGCATGCGATAGCGTACAAACATGTCGCCGGTATGGATGACATTGGCTTCCCGGAAGTAGATCTGGGCGTCGCCGTCGGTGTGACCGTTACCCGTATAGACCAGATCGATAGCATTGCCATTGAAATAGAAGCGCATGTTATCGAAGAAGGTCATCGTTGGCAGGCCGATGTCGTCATAGGGTTCCTGAACGCGGCCGCTCCCTGCCAGTACCTGGGTGGATTCCATACGCCTGCGGGCGTTGTCCGTCGCGACGATGTACGCACCGGCGCGACCAAAATTCTCGTTACCATCGCTGTGGTCGTAGTGAAAGTGGGAATTGACCACGAAATTCACCGGTTTATCCGTCAACTCGGCAATAGCAGCCATGATCTTGTCCGACAGCTGGGCGAACTGGTCGTCGATGATAAGCGTGCCGTCATCACCGATAGACACGCCAATGTTACCCCCACTACCCTGCAGCACGTAAATGCCTCCCCGCACCGGGATAGTGGTGATTTCGATGTTGTCGAAGTCCTGGGCGGTAACCACAAAGGGCAGGAACAGGAAGGCGAGTAAGGCCAAGGCGATTCGGTTGTTGCTTGTTTTTATATTCATCATCAGAGTTATCTCTTTATTGTAATCCACGATGCCTTCACTCTAGCGCGGTGGGATTGGCGAGTAAATAACTGATCGGGAAATGGGGATTTAAGGCGGGCACAGTAGAATTGCAATATGTGACCGCGGGATTATTTTTTAACCCCCCCATCACCTCTAGCCC
>CAJXIY010000059.1 GCA_913054495.1 uncultured Gammaproteobacteria bacterium
AAAAAATGGAAGCGCGAATGGTCGCAAGGAAAGTAGGGTAGAGGATCTTCGCCGAGAAAGTATCTTAAGAATGGGGCAGCGGTAACTCATGGTAAAAATCATCAATTACCTTAGCGTCGCCACCGCGCTTGAGTAGTAGGGACGTTTTTCGATGCTGAGAGAGAAATCCGCAGGAATCATAGTTTATAATCAAGCTGCGGGACATCCGGTACTCGGGGATTCGAATTCCCCTGCCCTTATTTCTGAATAGCAAAGTCATGGCAGCAACGACAGTTACAAGAGAAAAAACCCATCCATCCCAGGAGTTAGTCATCGTTGGTATGTCCGGCGGCGTAGATTCTTCTGTTGCCGCCCACTTGCTACTACAAGACGGCTACCGGGTAGAGGGGATGTTCATGAAGAATTGGGAAGAGGACGATGGCAGCGAATACTGTACCGCAATAGCGGATCTGGACGATGCACAGTCAGTCTGTGACAAGCTGGGGATCAAGCTCCACAGGGCCAATTTTTCCGCCGAATATTGGGACCGGGTCTTCGCCCACTTCCTGAAAGAGTACCAGGCCGGTCGTACGCCCAACCCGGATGTGTTGTGTAACCGCGAGATTAAATTCAAGGCATTCCTGGAATACGCGCGCGCCCTGGGGGCTGATAAAATCGCCACCGGTCACTATGTGAGAAGACTCGATACGGCAGCGGGAACCCAACTGTTGAAGGGGCTCGATGAGAACAAGGACCAGAGCTACTTCTTGTGTGAAGTTAATGAAGCTAGCCTGCGTAACAGCTTGTTTCCAGTGGGAGAGTTACGCAAGACCGAGGTACGTCGAATCGCAGAATCCCTGGCGCTGAGGACCCATGACAAGAAGGATAGCACCGGCATCTGTTTCATCGGAGAGAGACGCTTCAAGGATTTTCTCCAGCAATATCTGCCGGCAAATCCCGGCGCCATTGAAACCACGGATGGGGAACAGCTTGGCCGTCACGCCGGCCTCATGTACTACACCTATGGACAACGCCAGGGACTGGGTATCGGTGGCAGGCACAACCATGCCGAGGCACCCTGGTATGTGGTGCACAAGGATCTGCCCCGCAATGTATTAGTAGTTGCTCAAGGAAACGAGAATAACCATCTGTTATCACAGCATTTAATAGCATCCAATCCCGCCTGGATCAACGCCATTCCCCCGCGCCTGCCGCTGCACTGTATGGCGAAAATTCGTTACCGCCAGCGTGATCAGCGCTGCACTGTGAGCCGCGGCGAGGGGCAGCGGCTAGAGGTCAGTTTCGATGTGCCGCAACGGGCGGTGACGCCGGGCCAGTATGTCGTGTTTTACCAGCAGGATCGCTGTCTCGGAGGCGCAATCATTGAACGTTACGTCCGCTAATTTCACAGCCTGGGAGCAGCAGACTGTGGCGCTCGCCGCAATCAGCCAGAGCGCGGCGCTGGTGAGCTACCTGGCCCAAGGTAGATATGCGGCCGAGACTGACATCGCCGCCAGTGTCAACACCGTGCTGGTCATCGATCCCGGCTCCCTGGCGGACATCTATCCGAATCTGGGCAGCCTCGGTCTCGGCTTCAAGACGCTGCAGGATATGTTCAGTAATGACCGACTCAGAGAAAATGCCGCGATGATTCGCTACACTCTGGGCATGTTGGTTCTAAGAAACAAACTGATCAATAACAATGCGATGCAGGACCAAATTCGAGCAAAACTTGCGCAGATCACCCCCCTGGGGCCGGCCGCGTCAGAGGGTCACGGCGAGGTGCCGGAAGGGGGCGAACAGAGGCTGCGCGAGTACAGCTACGAGCAGCTCGCCAGGCTGTATCAGGATACAATCAGCACCCTGCCTTACCGCATACAAGTTCAGGGTAAAGCGGCCGAACTGGACAATGAGCAGATCGCGAATCGAATCCGCGCCCTGCTCCTCGCCGGCATCCGCTCTGCCGTGCTCTGGTATCAACTCGGTGGACGCAGGTGGCGGCTGGTGTTTCATCGTAAGCGCATCCAGGAAACCGCTGGCAATATTCGCCGTAAATTGATCGTTACCGACTAGGATTTTGAAATGGAAAATGACCGCTTAGATCCCCTGATGGCACTCTCGCCCCTGGATGGGCGGTATCAGGATAAATGCCAGCAACTGGCAGACTTCTTCAGTGAATACGCGCTCATGCGCTATCGCACAATGGTGGAAATTCGCTGGTTACAAAAGCTGGCGGCTCACCCCAAGGTGGAGGCATTGCCCCCCATTTCTGCAGATGGCCAGGCCTTCCTCGAACGACTCCTGGCGCAGTTTTCCCTGGCAGACGCCCAGCGCATAAAAGCCATCGAAGCCACCACCAATCACGACGTCAAGGCCGTAGAATACTTTATCAAGGAGAAGCTCGAAGCCCATGGGGAGTTGGGTGAACAGCTGGAATTTGTTCACTTTGCCTGCACTTCGGAAGACATCAACAACCTGGCCTACGCCCTGATGCTGCGTGACGGGCGCGACCAGGTGCTGCTGCCTGCCATGAGCGAACTGATAGACAGTTTGAGAGAGTTGGCACACCGGTACGCGAGCCAGCCAATGTTGTCCCGCACCCACGGTCAAAATGCCTCTCCCACCACCGTGGGTAAGGAAATCGCCAACGTGGTGCACCGCCTGGAGCGGCAACTGGGGCAGTGTAGGGACAACGCGGTGATGGGGAAAATCAATGGTGCCGTGGGTAATTTTAATGCCCATATTGCCGCCTATCCGGATGTCGATTGGAGCGCCGTGGGTAAAGAATTTGTAGAGGATCTGGGTTTAAGCTGGAATTCTTACACCACTCAAATCGAGCCCCATGACACCATCGCCGAGGTTTTCTCCGCCATCTGTCGCTACAACACCGTCCTCATCGATTTTAACCGGGACATGTGGTCCTACATCTCCCTGGCTTACTTCAAGCAGAAAACCCGCGCCGGTGAAGTCGGTTCTTCGACCATGCCCCACAAGGTGAACCCCATAGACTTCGAGAATTCAGAGGGAAATCTGGGCTTGGCCAATGCCGTCATGAATCACCTGGTGGCGAAACTGCCGATATCGCGCTGGCAGCGCGATCTCACGGATTCGACGGTGCTGCGTAATATGGGCATCGGCCTGGGTTACAGCCTGATCGCCTATAAATCGGCGCTGAAGGGCCTGGCGAAGCTGGAGCTCAATGCGGCCGCCATCGATGACGACATTGACCAGTGCTGGGAAGTACTGGCAGAGCCCATACAGACCGTGATGCGCCGTTATCGAATACCCCAGGCTTATGAAAAGTTGAAGGCATTGACCCGGGGTAACACCATCACCCAGGCCACGATTCAGGAATTTATATCTACGCTGGATATTCCAAAGACCGCGAAAGATCAACTCCTGGCTCTGACCCCTAGACAATACCTCGGCAACGCCATCAAGCAGGCTGAAGATATTTGAGCCGCTATCGCCTCAATTCCTGTTTCGATCCACAGGAATTCCTCAGCAAATACTGGCAGCAACAGCCGGTACTGCTGCCTGCCCTATTTCCGGACTTTGAAGATGCGCTCACCGCAGCGGAGTTTGCAGGACTCGCCTGTGAGGAATTCATCGAAAGCAGATTGATAAGGACCGCGGTTGCGGACTCATGGGAACTGGAGCCAGGACCATTCGTCGAGGCGACATTCCAGCAATTGCCGGCCCGAGACTGGGCGCTGCTGGTGCAGGCCGTGGATCAATGGTCTGAGGCGGTGGCGAAGCTGAAACCACTATTCGACTTCATCCCCAGTTGGCGTATAGACGATGTCATGGTTTCCTATGCCGTCGCCGGTGGCGGTGTCGGCCCCCATTTCGATTTTTACGACGTATTCCTGCTACAAGGTAGCGGCCAGCGCCGTTGGCTGGTGGGCGATCGCTGTGCTGCCGATGCGGCGTTGCTGGCAAATTCCGAGCTGAAAATTTTAGCAAACTTCGAGACCCGGCATGAATTCCTCCTGAATCCGGGTGATGTGCTGTATTTACCTCCACAGATGGCCCACTGGGGGGTGGCGGTGTCTGCTGGTCTTTGTTATTCCGTCGGCTTCAGGGCCCCGGCGGTCGCAGAAATGCTCGAAGCCTATAGTGATGCCCTGATAGCCGGCGCCGATCCGGCACAGCGCTTCACCGATGCCAGCGAGCGACTGCCTGTCAGACCGGGGGGGATTAATCCGGCTTCTCTGTATGAGGCCTTGACGGCTGTGGTCGCCCTGGTCAACGACGGCGACAGCTTTGGCAAATGGTTTGGCGCTTACGTCACCGAGCCAAAATACCCGGAGCTTGTACAGCCACTGGCCTGCGAGCTAGAGCTGTCGGCGCTGCTAGTGCAATTGGATGCCGGCGCCAACCTGCGGCGTTTCCCCGGTTCCCGTTTTGCCTTTCTAGAGCTTGAATCTGGCCTGGTATTTTTTGCTGATGGCGACCCGTACGAGCTGGTAGCCGGTTCAGTTGAGGCAATTTCTATGCTATGTGACCTAACACCCTTAAATAGAAAGGAATTATCGACTATTTTACGAACAGATTCCATGCCCGAGCTGATCCTGCGGTTGGTAAATCAGGGAAGTCTTGTGTTGGAGTAAGTGGGCCCTAGGCGCGCTATATCTGCGGCTAGGCTGCAGCGACGACGGGCACTTCAATTGCAGTCGGTGGGCAGCGCTTCAGGCGCTGCCGAGGTCGATATCACGCTCGCTGGCGTTGATGAATTCCAGTTTCAGGTCCTGGTAGCGATCGACCGCGGGGTACTGGGGAAACTCTGCGATGACATTGTCTGGGGCCTTGAACAGGATACCGACGTCGGCTTCTTCCAGCATACTGGTGTCATTGTAGGAATCGCCCGCCGCTATTACTCGAAAATTCAAGCTGTGAAAGGCCTTCACAGCTTGCCGTTTCGGGTCTTTCTGGCGCAACTTGTAATCTACGATGCGGCCAGAATCATCTGCTATCAGGCGGTGGCATAACAGGGTGGGAAAGCCTAGCTGCGCCATCAGCGGCTGGGAAAATTCATAGAAAGTATCTGATAAAATCACTACTTGGAAGCGTTCCTTCAACCAGTTTATAAATTCCGCAGCACCGGGCATCGGCGTCATCGTGGCGATGACCTGCTGAATATCCTTAAGACCCAGCCCGTGCTGGTCCAGCAAGCCCAGCCGCTGCTGCATGAGAACATCGTAGTCGGGTATATCCCTGGTTGTTGCCCTAAACTCCTCGATGCCGGTTTTTTCGGCAAAGCCGATCCAAATCTCCGGTACCAATACGCCTTCTAAATCCAGACAGGTAATTTCCATCGCTGTGATACTGCTCCTGTGTTACACCCGCAAAAGCCACAACTTAGCAGATTAGGCGGCACCGGGACAGTTAAAGGGGGAGGCGCGGCGATGAGTGACACTAGATATTGACAAGGATCGGCAGAGACACCCCATATTATGTGTTTTTTTACACTTAGACAGTCTAAGTTGTTAAAATCATTGAAGTTTTTCACGTGAAACATTGCCGCCACGAGAGCCCTGCGCGTTCTATGCTGGCAGTACGATCGGCTTTACCAGGCCCTCTAAATGACCGAGAATGTGCGGCTGTTGCAAACCACTGGCACCGCCCCCGAGCCTGTAAATGCTGTCACCGAAGGATATTCAAGCACTCAACCATAGCCTGCAAGGCGCCGAGCCGAAGGACATCCTCGCTACTATGCTGCAGGAATGTCCAAACATCGGCATTTCATTCAGTGGCGCCGAAGATGTGGTGCTGATAGAAATTGCCTCAAAGCTGCCGGCAGCCATACCCGTAATTACGCTGGACACGGGGAGATTGCACCCCCAGACCTATGAATTCATCGAGCGTGTGCGGGATCATTACGGGATTAAGATTGAAATACTCTGTCCCGATGCCGAGAAACTTCGACAACTGGTGAGCAGTAAAGGCCTGTTTAGCTTTTACCAGGATGGTCACGAGGAGTGTTGCGGTGTTCGTAAGGTTGAGCCCCTGCGTCTTCGACTTGCCTCTCTGGACGCCTGGATTACCGGTCAACGCAGAGATCAGAGCCCGACCCGGGCAGAAGTTCCGGTGGTGGAACTCGACAATAGCTTCTCCAGCAATTCACACCCGGTGATCAAAGTTAACCCCTTGGCGAACTGGAGTTCAGAGCAGGTCTGGAATTACATTCGAATGTTCGATGTGCCTTTCAATTCCCTGCACGAGAGCGGTTTTGTCAGCATCGGCTGCGAGCCCTGCACGCGTCCCGTGGGCCCCAATCAGCACGAGCGTGAGGGACGCTGGTGGTGGGAAGAGGCCACCATCAAGGAATGTGGACTGCACCGCGGCAACCTCGATCAGGATTAGTCAGAAGCTCCCTGCGACATCTGCGCTCGCAGCTGGACGCTATGAGGGCTTGCCCGGCTAGTGTCTGGTTAGCTCAATCCGGGCAAACAGCTCCTCTGCCTCCGCATTCGATGCCGTCGCGGTAACCGCCTGCACCAGGTCCCTGGTCAGATGTGGCGCGAACATCTCCATAAAATCAAACATGTAGCTACGCAGGAAGGTGCCGCGACGAAATCCTATCTTGGTGATGCTAGCCTCGAACAGGTGGCTGGCATCGACAGCCACCAGGTCGGCGTCAACCACAGGGTCGTAGGCCATTTTCGCCACTATGCCGATGCCCAGGCCCAATCTGACGTAGGTCTTGATCACGTCCGCATCGGCGGCGGTAAACACCACCTGCGGTTGCAGGCCCTGGGCCTTGAATGCCTCATCCAGTTTGGACCGGCCAGTGAAGCCAAAATTGTAAGTTACGATGGGAAATTCTGCTATTTGTCTTAGACTTAGCTTGGATTCTTCACATAATGGATGAGATTGTGGCAACAGTATTGCCCGATTCCAGCGATAGCAGGGCATCATCACCAGATCCCGGTACCACTCTAGCGCTTCCGTAGCGATGGCAAAGTTGGCCACGCCATCGGCTGCCGAGGCTGCTATTTGCTGTGGGGTTCCCTGATGCATATGCAGGGCGACATTGGGGAATTTTTCGATAAACTGGCTGATCACCGGTGGCAGGACGTAGCGGCACTGGGTATGGGTGGTGGCTATAGACAGACTGCCCTGGGTTTGATCCCTGAATTCGTCCGCAAGCGACCTGATGCTGTCGATCTTGTGGAGGATTTCCCCCGCAGTTTGCAGAATGGCCTCCCCGGCTGTGGTGATTCTCGACAGATGTTTGCCCTTGCGGGTAAATATCTCTACCCCCAGTTCATCCTCAAGTGCGCGTATCTGCTTGCTGATACCTGGTTGGGAGGTGTGCAGGGAGTTGGCGGTTTGACTGATGTTTAGATCGTTCCTGGCTATTTCCCAGGCGTAGCGCAATTGCTGTAGCTTCATGCTCACCTCCGCTGCGCCGGGTTGCCACCCATGGAGTCAGCGTTATATTCTATTTAGTTATTAAAATATTCCGATTCATTCCTTCTAAGAATAACCAATAAGATTTATCTTTTCCAGTCCCAGACTCGACCATAAAGCGCGCCGGTGGTCGCGACTCAAGCCCATGGAATTCATACTGCACGTACTTGCCGGAGCCGGAGTGGGCTTTGCAATCGGCCTCACCGGTGTTGGCGGCGGCTCGCTGATGACACCCATCCTGCTCCTGTTCCAGTACCCGGCGCCCGTGGCTATAGGCACCGATCTTCTCTATGCGGCCATCACCAAGGCCGGTGGCGCCGCCTTCCATCACCGCGCCGGCAACGTCGACTGGAAAATTGTCGGTCTGCTGGCCCTGGGCAGCATCCCGGTTTCACTGCTACTGCATATCTGGTACCTGGATGCGAATTTTCAGGGCTCTAGCGAAGGTGAACGGCTGCTGACCTTTAGCTTGGGTATCATGTTATTAGTTACCGCTATCATTCTGATATTAAAAGATAAATTGAGAAAGGGAGCGATCGAGGATCGACCGCCCCTGATCATGAAGGCGATACACCGCTACCGTGGCCCCATGACCTGGCTGATGGGTCTGGTGCTGGGCTTTTGCGTCACCCTGTCATCGGTGGGCGCAGGCGCCTTCGGCGCCGCTATTCTGCTGGTGATCTACTCTCAGACCGCGGCGGTCAGAATCATAGGCACGGACATCGCCCATGCGGTGCCCCTGACCTTCGTCGCCGGGATGGGTTATTTCTTCAGCGGTTATGTGGATCTCGAGCTGCTAGGAAGCCTGTTACTCGGCTCCCTGCCCGCCATTCACCTGGGGTCGAAGCTTGCCGTGAGGATGCCGGATCGAATCCTGCAACGGCTCTTAATCTTGTTGCTGCTCGGACTGGGAGGGTATTACAGCCTATCCTAGGTATTAGATATCTTTTAGAGTCTATCTAACTGATAATAATGTTATATATTTGATACACCATGGGGAACATGACCGGTAGCGACGTGATTCCGGGCCGAATCACAGTGCGCCTCCTGGTCATCGAAGAAGATGTCGGCGTCGAAAGCTTGCAGAAACTCGCCCTTGTCCAGCCCCCCGAGAAACAAAGATTCATCGATACGGATATTCCATGCCCGCAGTGTCTTGATCACCCGTTCGTGGGCAGGGGCAGAACGCGCCGTTACCAGGCAAGTTCGCAGTGGTGCCTCGCCTACCGGGAAAGCCATCTGGATCTGTTGCAGTGCGGCCAATACGGGCTTGAAAGGCCCACCACTCAAGGGCCGATCCACCGCCTCCAGTTCATTGTCGGTAAATGCCTGCAAGCCGCCGTGTTTGTATATCTGTTCAGATTCATCCGAGAACAGGACCGCATCCCCATCGAAGGCGATTTTAAGCAGATCCTGCTGCGCGGCCGAGGTATTGGATGGCAGGATGGTGGCGGCGGCAACCCCCAACTCCAGGGCCTGACGGACATCGGCGCCGTTCGTGGACAGGAACAGGTGACTATTGAAGGCGGAAATATAGCGGTAGGGGCTATCTCCACTACAAAATGCGGCTCTGCTGATGTCGAGCCCGTAGTGCGCGATAGAGTTGAAAACCCGTAAGCCGGTGTCGGCACTATTGCGGGAAAGCAGGATCACCTCGACCGGGGATTGTTCCAACAGATCGTTCAGATGCAACAGCTTCTTTACCAGGGAAAAGGCATCCCCGGGCTGCAGCGGCTCCTCTTCCCGCGCGATCTGATATTTTTGGTAAGCATCCAGCCCCTCTTCCTCGTACACTCGATGGCTTTCGGCCAGATCAAACAATGCGCGGGAAGAAATTGCTATAACTAATTGATCTATAGGTGGTTGTGACAAGTAAATAAACCTCGGATAACGGCGGCACGGCGAGCTGCCACCATCATAAGTCCCCTACCGGAACAAAGCTATGTGCAATTATCGGGCGCTGCTATAAGCTCCCCCGGTCACTAATGGTGATATAAATGGACTTTACACGCGATCTATCCGTGCCGCCTACCAGATAGGCGTACTACGCGCAATTGCAACCATCTTGCCGAAACCGGCCAGGAACCCTTTTCATGTCATCGCCGGCACCTCGGCGGGTGCGTTGAACGCCGCCTCCCTGGCGACCCATGCCCATCACCTGCGGACCGCAGTGAGAATCCTGGAAAACATATGGAAAAACATCAGCAGTGACATGGTTTACGATCTGCACTCGGCAAACTTGCTGGCCGGCGCATCGGGTCTGGTTCTTAATATGCTCAGTGGCAAGAATTCCGACAACGCCGTGGCTTTGCTGAACAACGCACCGCTGGCTGACCTGCTTGCCAGGGTGATCAAATTCGACCGGATTCAGCATAATATCGACATCGGTCTGCTTGATGCCCTCAGCATCACAGCGTCAGCCTATGGCAGTGGGGAATCGGTTTCTTTCTACCAGGGCATTAAAAATATAGAAAATTAGCAGGGTCCACACCGCATCGGTGTCAGGACCGAGCTGGGATTGAAACATCTAATGGCCTCTGCGGCGATCCCGGTCATCTTTCCCGCAGTGAAACTGGGTGCATAGTATTTTGGCGATGGCGCAATCAGGCAATTGGCACCCACCAGCACCGCCCTGCACCTGGGCGCCAGGCGTTTGCTGGTCATCGGCGTCAGCGGCAACCGCATCAAGGCACCGGTGAAGGAGGAAATGACGGAGCAACCGTCCCTGTCTCAAATTCTCGGTCATATCCTCAACAGCGCCTTCGTCGATACCCTGGAGAATGATCTGGAATTTCTGCGACACATGAACGCGGTCATCCACTTCGTACCGAAATCCGCAATCGAGCGCAATGCCATTCACATGAACAAGGTTGACCTGCTGGAAATTTCACCGAGCCGGGAACTCAATGTACTGGCCATGGAGCACTACCATGAACTGCCCAAGGTCATGACGCGCTATATCAAGGAAGGCTCATCCGGAACCCTGCTTAGCCTGATCTTATTCGAGCGAGGGTTCTGCGGCGCCCTGTGGCAGTTAGGTTTCGATGATGCTATGGAGGTGGAAGGCAGGGTTCGGGATTTCTTTTCGGACCAGAACTAGGGCACCTCGCTTTCCTAACAGGCGGCTAAGCGTCAGCCCTTGCAGGCGCGTAAAAGGCGCCGGTACCGGCCAGGTTGCAGTAACCGTCGGGATTTTTCGCCAGGTATTGCTGGTGATAATCCTCTGCATAATAAAACTCGCCCAGCGGCATGATTTCAGTCGTTATATCAGCATAATTACTGTCTCGCAGAGCGGCCTGAAATTGCATTCTCCCCTGCTCAGCCTGCCGCAGTTGCGCAGCATCGACGGTGTAAATGGCAGAGCGGTACTGACTGCCCCGGTCGTTGCCCTGTCCCATGCCCTGGGTTGGGTCATGGGATTCCCAGAATGCCCCGAGCAAGGTCTGAAAACTCACCGCCGCCGGATCATAGAACACCAGCACCACCTCGGTATGGCCCGTCCGGCCGCTACAAACATCCTCATAACTGGGGTTCGCGGTGATCCCACCGGCATAGCCCACGGCGGTACTGAAGACCCCGGGCAATTGCCAAAACAAGCGCTCGGCACCCCAGAAGCAGCCGAGGCCAAATACTGCCCGTTGCAGATGATCTGGTACTGGCTCTATGATTGGATTGCCGGAGACATAATGCCGGGACGAAAATTGTACCGGCTCCGCTCGATCCGGTATTGCATCCGCTGGGGCCGGTAAGTCGAATTCAGTTTTCTGGTGCCCAAACACGCTGGATTTCCCCCGAGAAACTTTGCCGCGCCGTATTTATTTTTGGCGCCCTACTTTGTATTGAATCATACACTGGATTACGGCATGATGCCGCCAATCCTCGCCACCGCAGTTGGACAGAAGTCCCAGGTTCGATCTATGAATTCCGCGCTACTACCAAATTACGGACATCCCGATCTCGAGTTCGACCATGGACGGGGCAGTTATCTGTACACCGATGATGGTCAACGCTATTTGGATTTCGCCATGGGTATCGCGGTAAACAGCCTCGGTCATTGCCATCCGGCACTGGTGGCCGCATTGACCGAACAGGCACACAAACTCTGGCATACTTCGAATCTATTCCGCATCAAGCAGAGCGAGAGGCTGGCACAAAATCTGGTCAGGCATACCTTTGCCGACAGGGTTTTCTTCTGCAACTCCGGCGCCGAGGCGGTCGAGTGTGGTTTCAAACTCATTCGTCGTTATCACTACAGCAAGGATCAGCCCCAGCGCAATCGAATTATAAGCCTGGGCGGTTCATTTCACGGCCGCACCCTGGCTACGATCGCGGCCGCCGCCAACCCCAGTCACTGCGACGGCTTCGTGGTTGGCGACGGCGGCTTCGACCAGGTTGAGTTTGCCGACATCGATTCCTTGCGGCAGGCCATCGATGAGCGCACTGCGGGAATCATCATCGAACCCATCCAGGGCGAGAGTGGCATCAAGGTGGTGCCGGGGGATTACCTTGGCGCTGTCAGAGAACTCTGTGACCAGCAGGACATCGTGCTGATGTTTGATGAAGTGCAATGCGGCGTAGGCCGTAGCGGGACACTATATGCCTACCAGCACTACGGGATATGTCCCGATATTCTGGCATCGGCAAAAGGTCTCGGCGGTGGCTTCCCCATCGGTGCCTGCCTTACCATCGAGAAACTGTCCATCACCATGACCCCCGGTAGTCACGGTAGTACTTTCGGCGGTAATCCCCTGGCCATGGCGGTGGCAAACGCCGTCATCGATGAGATAAGCCAGGATAAATTTCTCGCAGAACTGGCAGCCAACAGCGACTACTTCCGGGCCGAATTGGCAGTTCTGATCGAGGCCTACCCGCAACTGCTTAGTGGTATTTCCGGACTCGGCATGATGATCGGCCTGCAATGCCGGATCGATAGCATGGAGCTCATTGCCCGCTTACGGGATAATAAAATGTTGGTAGTGAAGGCTGGGGGTAATAGCATACGAATTATGCCGCCTCTAAATGTGGGTCGAGAAGAAATAGAGGAAGCTTTAGAAATCCTGTCCAGCGTATTGAAAGCATGGTGAATTTAATTACACATCGAGCACGGGGGTTAGTATGATCGAGACAATAGGAATTGACGGGGCTTGGAACCGCGGGCCACAGTTGGCGGTAATGAAACCGATTCTACCGGCCCTGGTGTCGTTGTTAATCGCCGGCCCCGCAGCCGCGAATCCGGACCTGGCTAACTCGCTGATTACAGACGCTGCCACTCACTCCACTCCTGCATTATTAAAAAGACCTGCAGCCATGACCACAGACTCTCCCTACCTAGCAGCCAACGATGCCCCCATCCTGCCCTTCGAAATCTCGGTCGCCGACGCGGATATCGAGGACCTGAAACGACGTCTGGGCAACACCCGCTGGCCTGATCAGATTGCCGGTACCAGCTGGGAATACGGAACCGATGTCAGTTATCTACGGGAATTAGTGGATTACTGGCAGAATGAATTTGATTGGAAGAAACAAGAACTTGAATTAAATCAATTCGATCAATTCAAAACTGAAATTGATGGGTTAGAGTTACACTTCATCCATCAGCGGTCATCGAACGCAGATGCCATACCACTGTTAATGGTACACGGCTGGCCTGGATCCATAAGTGAGTTCAGCAAGATAATCGGGCCCCTCACCGATCCGGGAAATCATAGCGGCGACATCACCGATTCCTTTCATATCGTTGCACCCTCCTTGCCCGGCTTCGGCTTTTCGGGCAAACCCCAACAGCCGGGATTCAACCCGGAAAAAATCGCCCACATCCTCGCCGCGCTCATGGAGAAAATAGGCTATCAACGCTACGCCATCGCCGGTGGCGATTGGGGGGCGATTATCAATCGGCATCTGGCCAATCATTACCCGGAGCGCCTAATCGGTCTGCACTCGAATATGATCCTGGCGTCAGCGCCGGCCGACGAAGAGACACGCAATGCGGTGACTGCAGCAGAGCGTCAATCCCGTGCGGCACGGGGGGCATTCATGCAGAATGAACGCGCTTATCAACTCATTCAAGGGACTAAACCGCAAAGCTTAGGTTATGGATTAAATGATTCCCCGGCCGGGCTGGCGGCGTGGATTGTTGAGAAATTTCACGCTTGGACTGATATGCCCCAGGGCAGTGATGGCTATCTCGACAACCATTTCACCAAGGACGAGTTGTTAACCAATATATCCATCTATTGGTTTACCGAGACAATTACCTCATCTACCCGCATCTATTACGAGAACAGTAAGACACCGGTAGAGAAACCCATGGCGTATATTAATGTGCCCACCGGCGCCGCCATTTTTCCGGCGGAGATATTCATTACGCCAAAGGCCTGGGCGGAGGCGTCTTACGACTTGCGCCATTGGACGGTAATGTCCGAGGGCGGACATTTCGCAGCCCTGGAAAAACCCCAGCTTTACCTGGAAGACCTGAGAGAATTTTTCCGTTTACTGCGCTAGGCCAGCGAATTAAAGCGCCGGAAAATGCCGGCACCAACGCAACCAGAACAACCAGGATGAGAGGGGCCATTCAAGTTGCGGCCGCGACGTGGCTGAGGCTGAGCCCGGGAGTCTGGTAACTATGCTTGTTAGCGAACGGCAGGCACCTCGGAGAAGTAGATCCCATGAATAATAGCCTCGCTGCCAACACCCCGTGGAAACGGGCATTTAGCATGCCGATGGCGTTGTTATGCTGCGCCGGGCTGGGTATGCCAACGCTGGCCCGGGCCCAGGCTTTGGGCGGCCTGGAGTCTGAATCGGGCTGGCTGTGGACACTGCTAATCGCCGCTTTCGTGCTAATCGTCACCGTCGCCAGTGCGGTGCTGCCGTATTCCGCCATTAGACAGTGGCGAGGTGCCTGGCGCGTGGCAGCGGCGGCCCCCCTCGTCGTTCTCCTGCTATGGCTTGCTGTGATTATCGTATCCAGGGTTCTGACCACGGATTCTCATGCGCTTTGGCCACTGGAGATATTTGCTTGGGCTATGCTCAACATGATTTACATGGTCTCAATAATGACCATAAAGAGGATGTTTGCGAAAGCAGACGAAGATAACTCATCACCTGATTGAATTTTATAGATAAACCGAAAGGGTTGCCGGCAGATAGAGATGCGCTCACTGCCAGCAGCCCTTTTTTATTCTGGGCATTTCCCCGGCTTCGGGAGCGAAGTCGCCTATACTGTATAATTATACTGTTGACATTATGTATACTGTCTAATTGTATTGCACAGACCAACTCATTCAATAGATCTATTTTCACATGTTAAATAGCAAGCAACTGATTGAAATAACAGGGATTTCCAGGGCTACTCTGAACAACTACGTGGCCCTGGGTATACTGCCTAACCCTGTCGTCAGGACCCTCAGCGGAGAAGTGGGTCGTGCCACCCGCCTGGGTTACTTCGAAGAAGATGCGGTGGCCTGTATAAAGAAAGTCCAGGAACTCAAGAAACAGGGCTTATCCATGGCGAAGATTTCCGAACAACTGGGCAGCCACGTCCCCTCCTCCTCGCCGCGTCAAACTTCCAGACAATCCACCATCGGTTCCTCGGTAGGTGAGCAGGGATCGCTCACCGACCTTTCTTTGGAAGCGTCTATAGAGAATTTGCCGGGACCGGCCTATATGGTCAATAACAACTTCGAATTAATCTGGTGGAACGACTTTGCAGTCGACTCTTTCTTTCCCGGCAATGGCGAGTTCTCCGGTGACCTGGAATCACGAAATCTGCTAAAACTCCTTTTCGGTACCGGGCTTGCCGGGGATAGGGACAAGCTCAAGAATCTGCTTGAACCCCATATCGCGGCGGGCAAGAAACGCCTGAGCCAAGCCGCGTTGATGAAGGTATATTCCGCTCTCGATGGCAATCAATTGAGTATTTTGAAGGGCTTATACGACAACGTGGAGGCGATTGGAAAGGAACCCATGGTGCACTTCCCGTCTATCTTACCGGGAATAGACGGCGAACCGATGTTCTGCGATCTCTATATCTGTTTTTACCGGGAAGGGATTCTGTTCACCTATAGCCCGGTGTTGCTGGATGACGATTTCCTGTTGGAATTTCTCAGCAAGCGCAACCACGTCACCAGCGAATTGTTAAAGAAGAGAAAACCCTACCTGACGAATGTGACGGTCATGGTGGCGGACGTTCAAAACTCCACCAAAATCTGCTCGGAGCTACCGGCAGAGGAATACTTCGAGTTAATCAATAACATCTGGCAGGAAAGCGAACCCATTTTTCGTAAGTACTACGGCACCTACGGCAAGCACGCCGGGGACGGCATGGTGTATTACTTCTTTCCCCAACCCGACTGTGACTATAAGTTGAATGCAATTCAGTGCTCGCTGGAGTTAAAACAGATGATGAAAGGCATCACCCAGCACTGGCAGTCGCGCAAAGGCTGGTTCAGCGATATTTTCTTGAACATCGGTCTGAATGAAGGCCAGGAGTGGTTCGGCAGCTATCATGCCGGCGGCCATGTCGAGTTCACGGTGCTCGGTGAGACCATCAGCCACGCCTCTCGCATCAGCGATTTTGCCCGCAATGGCTCTATCTGGACCACCAAGAACATGCTCAATCAGATATCCACACAAAAACGCGCCCGCATCGGCTTCGGCATAACTCGAAGAACCCACAAGGACGAAACGGTTTTCGTGACGGACACCTACGCCAGCCTCGGTAGCCTGCTCGATGAGTCCAACTGCCACAACGGCAAATTCAGGGACATCGAAATGCTTCCTATCACCGAGATTCGAGACATCGATTTGTCCGAGTGAACGAGGCCATTGCCGGCGCAGCAGTTCTCGAATCGATGATAAAAATCGGAATCACGCCTACAACAACACCACGCCGAGGATGAAAAATCCGACGGCCGCGATGGCTGCGCAAATACCCGCATAAGGCAGCTGCGTCCTCACATGATCTATATGGTCTGTTGCCGACGCCATCGAAGCCACCACCGTGGTATCACTGATGGGTGAGGCATGATCGCCAAACACCGAGCCAGACAATACCGCGGCCAGAAACAGCGAAGTGGACAACTCCAGGGACAGGGCAATCTGCATTGCCAGGGGAATCATGATCGCGAAGGTACCCCAGCTCGAACCAATGGAGAACGCGATGAAGCTGGAGATAAGAAACAACAGCGGTAGCAACATGGTCAGTGGGATCGTCTCCTGGGCTAATTGCGCCACGTACGCACCGGTGCCCAGCAAGTTCGCGACATCACCCAGAGCCAAGGCGAACAACAGGATCATGGCCACCGGCAAGAGCCCGCCGGCACCCCTTAGAAAGGTATGCATCAGTTCATCGAGGGCGCTGCGCCTGGCTTGAAGTACCAGTATCCAGGCCGCCAGCAGCGCCAACAGCACCGCCCACAACACCGAGGTTGAGCCGGAACCCGCACTGAGATCCCCTTCCCCGGTTATATACAGACTCAGCGGCATCGCCACCACCATGACCAGGATTGGCACGATCATGAACCTTGCCTTGTCGTCCGGGCTCGCCGCTTCATGCTGCGCCAGGATAGAAGGATCGACCATAGGAGTCGCCTTAGGCCACAGCACCTCCCCGGCCTCCGTGCGGGCCTGGGCTTGCCGCATTGGTCCAATTTTGATATCCCGCGAAATAACGATTGCGGAAAACAGGATCACGATGATGGGATACAGGTTGAAAGCGATAGCACCGACGAATACATCGATAGGATTATCGATAGCGGATGAAGCCAGTAGACTGAGGATTATCGCGCCCCAGGCATTTAGTGGAATCATGATGCAGACCGGCGCCGAGGTGGAATCGATGATGTAAGCCAGCTCCTCACGGGAGACCTTGTAGCGATCGAACAGCGGGCGCGAGATGGCACCGGCCACCAACAGAGTCATATTAGACTCGATAAAGACCACGATGCCGGTGAAATAGGCCAGCCATTTGGCTCGGCGCGCGCTGTCTACCCAGGCTCTTTCTTCCAGCAGCCGAATGAATCCCCGGACCCCGCCAGATTTCTCGATGGTAGCGATCAAGCCACCGATGAGCAGGGTAAATATCAGCACCCTGGTATCACCCGGGTCACTGAATACATTGACCACACCCTCGATCGCCAGCGCGATTCCGGACACGGGATTGACGGACTCGACGATGCAAAAACCCACCCAAATCCCGATTCCCAGGGAAGGGATAACCTGCCGGCTAATGATCGCCAGCACAATTGCGAGCAGGGGTGGCAATATCGACGTCCAATCGGTTACGTACATCTTCTAATCCTGAGGTGTCGCCTTTAGCGTCCCGGCAAACGTTGTTGGACTGAGCTGCGGAGGATTACACAGATTAGATTGAATCGAAACAACAATCGGGGGATCGGATCAGAGCGGTATTAAGGCCCGGATATCAAGCTATTAGCCACCGAAACAATTAGCGGTTGTTGGGTTTCTGTGGTAAAAACAAAGGCTACGTGGTGCTGATTTCAGTCGTTATTGCACTGGCTCCCAAATTTCATCCACCGAGGAATTAGCTATGGACCGACGCTCCTTTCTGACCAATATGAGTGCTGCAACCGTGGCCTCTATAGCTGGTGCTGTCACGCTTTCAGAGAAAGCGGACGCTCTCGAAGAAGCCATGAGCGTAGAGTTGGATAAACGCATTGCTTTACCCCGCTTCTGTACTATTGATCCGACGCCAGAAGCCGTTGCCGGCGATACCCGACCCTATTACCAGCACGAGGATCCACGCATTCCCAAGATGCCCGCGGCACCCACACTCGTTGACTTCTATAAGCTGCGCTTTGCGCCGGCCAATCACGTCTTGCAAAGTGCTCGCCTGGCCAGAAACAACGGCATGGACGAGAAGATCATCATGGCCTGCCTGCTGCATGACATCTGTGTGTCAAATTTCATCCGCACCGATCACGGCTACTGGTGCGCACAGATGGTCAAACCCTACGTGGACGAAGAGGTAAGCTGGGCAATCGAGGCACACCAGGCCCTGCGATTCTTCCCGGACCCCGAAGTCGGATACGAATATCCCGATGCCTATATCGGTTTTTTCGGCGCCGACTACGTGCCGGAACCCTATATTGTTGAAGCCCATGCCAAGGCTAGAAAACATCGCTGGTACATGACCTCCCGCCTCATCACCCTGAATGATCTGTATTCGTTCGAGGAAGGTGTGGTTGTTGAAATCGATGATTTTACCGACATCATCGGTCGCAACTTCAGGCAACCGAAGGAAGGTCTGGGATTTGACGGCAGTCCCGTGGCGCACATGTGGCGCTCGATGATCTGGCCAAATAACTTCCTGTAGGGTTCACCCATCAACAGATAAACAGGTTCATCTACCTCCTCCTGTCATGATTGACCGAAGCAAAGATGTCGATGACTATCTTGCCACGTTGGCGGAAGACCGGCGCCTGCCCCTGACGGCAATGCGGGATGCGATCTGCAATAACCTGCCGGCGGGTTTCGTCGAAGTGATGGCGGACATGCCCAGTTATGTGGTGCCTCTATCGAGGTTTCCCCAAGGCTATCATTGTAGCCCCGACACGCCCCTGCCGTTCCTCGGCTTCACCTCACGGAAAAATTTTTATACGTCGTCAAACCATTTTGGACTAACCACCTCCTAGTTTAAGAGACACATTAG
>CAJXIY010000060.1 GCA_913054495.1 uncultured Gammaproteobacteria bacterium
TCAGAGTAAATATACAGTAGTTTTACTTTGGTGGTCGTCATCGATTTTGGAACCTTCAGGAGACACTCACAACTTAACAACTTACGGAACCGCAAGACACAAACACTAGTTTGGTCTCTATCATCGGTGCCATCTTCTGCTTTCGTATCCTGTCTCAGCGACGATCGATCGCTCTCAGTTCGACAATCTGGTCGACGGCATCGTTAATCTGCATTTCGAGGATAGTTTGACCAAATAGCGCCGTGGACCTGGCAGGATTGCCGATATGACCTTGTCCGTCGCCGCGGCTGCCCTGACTCATTTTGTCGAATCGTAACATCGAAGGATTTAGATACATCAGCGCCGATGTATCGTGGGTGCCCGCATGGCTGCCTACGTCTTCGGCGCTCACACCCTGGCTAATTACCCAGTCGTCACCGCGACCTGGGTAGTAGGCGCTCAGGTGATGTACCCTCACACCGGTGGCAGACCATTCCCCATTCAAAGCCGCGGCGACGAGTCTCTGTCCTGCCTGATTGCCGCCGCTGTCACCGATCAAGACGATGTCGAGGAAACCGTGTCGTTTAAAACTCCTGGCGGTGTACTCGAGGATGTCTGCGAAAACATCCTGGGGTATGGAGATGGTTCCAGCGAAGCGCATGTGGCTGCTCGGCGGGTCGATTTCGCCTTCGGGGACGTAGGCGAGCACCGGTGCAACCAGGGCGTTTCCCAGCCGCTTCGCTATCTCTCCGGCCTTGTATTTTACGAGGTAATTGTGTTTCCCGATGACCATGTGCGGACCATTTTGCTCGGTGCCACCAGTTGGGATGATGACGGTGGTTTTACCCTGGACGATGGCGTCACTAACCTCCACCCAGGTGAGTTCTTCAATGAAGACGCTGTCTGGAATGGGTATCGAGGGGGACTGAGAAAATGAACTCGTGCCCAGGCAGCTGATAACCAACAGTATGGCTAGATAAATAGTTCGCATAACACCCTCTTGTTGGTTTGGGTAAATGATTATGGGGTCAGGTCTTTCCTGTCAGCATCTTCAAAGCGTTGGAATCCATGATTGTGCTAATGCGAAAAACTGGCGGCTGTAGCATTGACCACAGAATTTCCTTTGCACATGCCCACTTCCACTTAGTTGATATTCATTGATCGCCAAATATTGCCTGCCGTTGAGCCGCAAGGTTTTCTGTCAGATCAACAAGATCGGCCAGGATATCAGCAAACGCTTTGTTCGATGCCATCAGGGCAAGCATTTCATTTTGGAGCTTTTCGAAATCCTGGCGTGACAATCCAACGAGGTCATACTGATTGAAGTCGACACCGATACCCATCCTGCCATCCCGTGTTTTTTCTACGCGCAATGCCTTCAGAAACCGGGGCTCGCATTGTCTTTGCAGCATGTTCGTACCTGTAGGTCTTCGCTTGCTGCAGATGATGTCCATGCGATCTGAACTATTTTGAGCATTGAAGAAATTGTAAATTTCGGTTTCTTTCTCCGTGATGCGCAGGCGCAAACGGGCAAGCGACTTCTGGCCAATAACAGTAATCTCTTCAATCGGACTCGCTTCGATGCCGGTCGCTGTAGTTTCTGTGGTCTCTGTCGCTTCGGGTTCCTGAGCCAAAGAAGCCGAAATGGCCGAGCCAGCAAGAAAGCTGAAGATGAGTGCTGCGTGCAAAGGTTGGCTCACAGAGTTAACTGCCTGTTTGAATGTTATTCAATACTTCCCGATTCAAGGCCACATAGATATCAAGTATGGCCACCAAGATCAAGGCAGCGGCGACTTCTTAGCGACTGAATCGGGGACGCCTTCAAGTTCCAAATTCTTAAGTTGCTAAGTTACAAGTGTCCTGTGGATACAGCGGTCTATGGGGTATGCTAGACTGCCGGGGAATGCTTGGTCCAGATGCGGTTCGAGTCGGTGTCACGGAGGCCAATGCAAGCAGCAGGCTTTTCCATGAGTTCGTGACGAGTGCGGAGGCCGAACAAGCCTCTTGAATTGCCTCCTTAACGAACGCGATGTGTGTCCATTGCCAACCCTTCCTGTGGAGGAAATCATGAAGACCAGAATATTCGCTATCATCGCCTTACTCCCCTTTGCCATGGTGCTATCAACCGTTGCCAGTGGCCAGGATGAGTTTCCCCGTACGCCTGCCGGCAAGCCTGATTTCTCTGGTAACTACGATATCGCGAGTCTCACTCCCTTTCAGAGACCTGCGAGTTATGGCGAACGTCTTTTTCTCACCCCCCAGGAAGTGGAGGCTATGCGCGATCGTGCCTTGTCTGCCAGGGCCGAGGGCGCCAGGCCCAGTGATCCCGAGAGCGGTGCGCCCGCGGCGGGGGGCAATATAGGCTCGTACAACGACTTCTGGTTCGATTTTGGTACCGACGGCTTCTCCATCGATGGCAAGTTCCGTACCTCGGTCCTGACTTCTCCTGCCGATGGCCGCATGCCCGCGCGCACCGCCGCTGGCAGGGCAAAACTCGCGAGGGCACCACGCTTCGCCTGGCCGGAAAGCGAGGGTGCCTGGTGGTTAGAGACTGGCGATACCCCCTACGACGGCCCCGAAAATATGGTCCTCGGTGTGCGCTGTATTTATCAACCCGGTGCCTCGGTGGCGATTCGTCCCCTGCCCTACAACAACCTGAAGACTATCGTGCAAACCGATGACTATGTGATGATCATGATCGAGTGGATGCACTGGGCGCGGGTTATTCGTCTCGACTCCGAGCATAAATCGGCCGAACTCAGCTCACTCGACGGTGATTCGATCGGCTGGTGGGAGAGGGACACCCTGGTGGTGGAAACCATCAACTTCCTCGATGAACCCTTCCAACCCAATGCGGAGCGCCGCGTGATCGAGCGTTTTAGTCCCATCAATGCCGGCGGACTGCTGTATAGCTTCACCGTCGAAGATCCAGACTATGAGGCACCGTACAGCGGAGAATTGGTATGGCCGAAGACCGATCAACGCTCCTACGAGTATGCCTGCCATGAAGGCAATTACGCCATGGCCAGCACGCTGCAGGGAGCGAGAGTGCGAGAGAGAGAGTGGCGCGAGGAAAATGGCGCCGAGGGCAATCAGTAGGGCCGCTAAGATCAGATGTGGTTATAAGACAGCGGCCCGGGCGGCCGCCGGCGGGCTAGCAGTGGTCCGGCCAGTGAAAAGTAGACAGCGTATCTGACACCCAGTTCGACATCCCGGATCATTGCGATATCAACAACCACTTCGGCTCTCAGCGTTGCTCCGGTACTTCGTACATATCGATCACAGGCGGCCTGGGTCCCTCCGTGGGGATGCCGGCGGCAAACATCAGCCGCTCGATCGCCTCGATGGTCGGGCGCGAGGGTCTGGGCAGTCCGAAGCGATAGCCCTCGGCGATGAACAACGGGGTCCAACCGCGGTGATTCTCTCGTTTCCAGACGTGGGGGTCGGCTCCGTTCGCGGCCAGCAGGTCGATAACTGCCGGAAACATCCCGTAGGCCGCGCCGTGCATCGCGGTATCGTTCTCCTCATTGACGGCGTTGACATCTGCGCCGAGTTCGAGCATCAGGCGAGTAACTTCCAACACTTCGAGCTCGGTACCGGCCTCCTCCTCCGGCGCCGTGGTGCCGAGGCCGGCCGCAGCCATCAGCGGCGTTGTGCTTTTAAGATTTGACATGAAGGGGTTGGCACCCAGTTCCAGAAACAGACGCATCAAGGCGGCGTCCGCCCGATCGGCGGCCAGCAGGAATGGGGTGGCACCCCCGGATTCGAGTCGAGTCGCCGAGTTCGGCTGCCGCGGCGCGCCATCCACCAGCGTCAGGTTCACATCCGCTCCCAATGCCACGATTTCCCGAACAAACTCCAGCGCGCTAAGCTTCCCCGACCCGATCGGAGCCGGATCGCCGCGATCGCTCGCATCCGGCTTGCGGACCCAACTCATGGTATGCAAAGGGGTGAAGCCGGAGCGTCGATCGTTGGGATCGGCACCCGCCTTCACCAACTCGATCGCCAGCTCGAAGTGACCGTTGCGTACCGCCATTAGCAACGGACTCAAGCCTCGGTTAATAGGCTGGGTGCTGGCATTGTTGGCCGAGCGTTCGGTGCGCTCCCGCAGCCGTTGGAGGATGCCATCGAGGTCCGCGCCGGCCGCAAGCAGCGCCAGTGTGACATCGATGTGACCCTCGCGTACGGAGAAGAACAGGGGCGTGAACCCCGACCCCAGGGTGGCGTTGACGCTGGCGCCGGCGTCCACCAGGGCGCCGACCACCGCCGTGTGCCCCTCGGCCGCCGCCCACATCAGCGCAGTCTGTTCGCGCCGCTCTTGGGCGTTGGCATCGGCGCCGGCAGCAAGCAACGTCTGCACCGCGGCCAAGGATCCGGAGCGCGCGGAGATCATGAGGATGGTTTCCCCGCCTTCGAGGGACTGCCTGGGATCGGCGCCGGCATCGAGCAGCAGCCGCACCAGGGTCCCGCTGCCATTGGTGGCGGCCAGGGACAGCGGCGACACGCCGTAACGGTTGTTGGCGTTGACATCGGCACCGGCGCGCACCAGTACTGCGGCCAGCTCGCTATCGTCGTGGTACACCGCCCAGTGTAGCGCCGTCATGGCGTCGACCTGCGCGGCGTTGACCTGCGCCCGTTCATCGAGCAATCGGCGTATGAGCGCCTGGTCCCGACTCTCAACCGCGTCGGCTAAAGCAGAGACCTGGTCCTGGGCAGACGCGGCCATAACGACCATAGTGGCCAGGCCCAGGATCAGCAGCAGGCGCTTAGCGATCTGTGGCTTATTCATGTGTCGTCTCCTGTCGCTGCAGTACAGCGAACGTCGAGATTCGTGCAATCAAATCGGCACCGAATCGAAGAGTCCGTCGATGCTGCCGTCGCTATCGCCGAAGGAATCCAGGTGCACGCCGACCCGGTCCAGCAGAGTCATGTGGAGGTTCGCCAGGGGCGTGCCCTTCTCATAATTAATGTGACGCCCGCCTCTCAAGCCGGTCGCGGCACCGCCGGCGACCAGAATCGGCAGCTTCACGTGGTCGTGCAGGCTGGGATTACCCATGCCGCTGCCGTAGAGGTAGATGGTGTTGTCCAGCAGCGAGCCATCCCCATCCGGCGTCGCCTTCAGCTTCTCTAGAAAGCGGGCGAAAATCGAAATATGGTAGGTGTTGATCTTGGCGATTTTCTCGACTTTTATCGGATCATTGCCGTGGTGGCTGGTGGGATGATGAGGCTCCGGCACGCCAATTTCCGGATAGGTGCGATTACTCAGCTCGCGGGTGAACTGAAAGGTGATGACCCTGGTGATATCGGCCTGCAACGCCACCAGTTGCAGGTCGAACATGAGGGCGGCGTGATCACCGAAGGCAGCGGGGACCCCCAGCGGACGCTCGAGGTCGGGTTGAAGATCCTCCGCGCCCGCCGCCTCCGCAAATTGAATCTGCCGCTCGATCTCGCGGATGCTGTCCAGATACTGGTCGACACGGACCCGATCGCTTGCCCCCACCACACGCTGCAGACGCCCGATGTCTTCGTGAAATGAATCCAACAGGCTGGCCCGGCTCCTGAGCGTGGCCTGCCGTTCGGTGAGGCTGCCGCCATCGCCGAAGAGACGCTCGAAGACGAGGCGCGGGTGCGCTTCCGAGGGCAGTGGTGTAGTCGGTGAGGACCATGAGAGGTTATTTTGGTAGACACAGGCGTAACCATTGTTGCAGACGCCGGCGAGAGGGTTCAAGTCCACCGACAGCTCCAGCGACGGCAGTCGCGTGGCCTGCCCTATCTGCCTGGCGGCGACCTGGTCGATGGTGGTTCCGAGGTGATAGTCCGAGCTCTCCGTGTGCTTGGCGAAGGCCGCACTGAGGAAGCCCGAGTTAGATGTGTCATGGGTGCCCGGATAGGAGTTCTGTAATTCGAGATTGGTGATGACCGTTATATGTTCTTTAACCGCCTGCAAGGGGCTGAGGATCGGCGACAACTCATCCAACACCTCCCCTCCCGGCGGCATCCAGCGGGCATGATCGGTGCCCATCGGTATGAACACGAAGCCGAGCCTGGGCACCGGCCTGGCCGGCGTCTGCGCTAGGGCGGTGGCGGCGGGAATCATGGCATCCAACAGGGGCAATGCCAGCGTGGCGCCTACGCCCCGCAGAAATGTGCGCCGGGGTAGCGCCTTCTTGAAGATGATCATATGGATGTCCTCATCTGAAATGGCTGGCTTCTCACAATACCCAATATGAGCGATGAAAAGCGGTAGTCGTCTGACGCCGCCTCGCGAATTATCTTGCGGATCACCGGCGCGTCGTAGTACTCGACCCCGCGACCCAGGGCGAAGGTGAGCAGCTTCTCCGTCACCCTGCCGGCAAACAGTTTGGGCCGGCTCAACAAGCCTGCCTGCAGACCCGCCACACCGTCGAACTCGCCCACGCCGGGCAGGCCGCCGGCGACGTCCATGGGTCCGTTATCGCCGTCGTGATCCCGCCAACGACCGACGGCATCGAAATTCTCCAGGGCAAAGCCCACCGGGTCGATGATGGTGTGACAGCTAGCGCACACCGGGTTATTGCGATGAGCCGCCAGCCGCTCCCGCATCGGCAGGGAGGCGGACACCGAGGTCTCGTCCAGCGCCGGTACATTCGGAGGCGGCGGCGATGGCGGTGCGCCGTAGATATTGTCTAACACCCAGGTGCCGCGAAGCACCGGCGACGTGCGCGTCGCATAGGACGTGACCGCCAATATACTACCCTGCCGCAGGATGCCGCCGCGCTCGCTGTCGGCTGCTAGCGACACGCGCCGGAAACGACTACCGTAGACGCCGGGAATTCCGTAGTGCTTCGCCAGGCGCTCGTTGAGAAATGTATAGTCCGCCGCGAGCAAATCGAGCACGCTGCGATCTTCACGCAGGACGCTGTCCATGAAACGCTCCGTTTCCTCACGGAACGCTTGCCGCAGGTTATTGTCGAAATCCGGATACAGACGCGGGTTCGGCGTGAAGGCACCCAGATTGCGTAGCTGCAGCCACTGTCCGGCGAAGTTGCTGGCGAGATTATTGGAGCGAGGATCGGCGAGCATGCGCCGGGCCTGTCGCTCGAGCTGGCCTGGCCGGCTCAGCTCACCACGGGCGGCCACATCCAGCAATTCGTCATCCGGGATACTGCTCCACAAGAAAAAAGACAGACGGGAAGCCAACTCGATGTCGCTGATGCGATAAACGGCGCCCGCTGCCAGCTGATCCGGTTCCAACTCCACCCGGAACAGGAATTCCGGGTTCATGAGCACCGCGGCCAAAGCCTGTCCTATGCCCTCATCGAACCCTCCCTCCGAGCGTCCCTGCCGGTAAAAGGCCAGCGGTCTCTCGACTTCCGCATCAGAGACTGGCCGGCGATACGCTCGCCCCATCAGTTTTGCGAGAATTTCCCTGGCACAGGCCAGTTCTTCGCTTTCCCCGCCGGCCTGGTCTGGTCGACAGACGAAAATCCGGCGGCGGCTCGGGGTATCGTCGGCACCGCCGGGTCCATAGGGCCCGGTGATGGAAACCTGGTAGATGGCGGGGGTCAGACGCGGATGACGTATCTCATTGTAGTGAGCCTGCAGAGGCTGGCGCTCAGTTTCCAGCAGCGCAGATGATTGCTGGGGAAAGGTGACGCCGACGTCGTGGGGACCGGCCGTCACCGCTAGTCGGATCTTGAAATTCTTGTCGACAACGGAATGATCGGGTCCGTCCGGTCGCATCACCGAAAACGTCTCGACGACCTCCCTATCGAGTAGCAATTCGAGCGGTTGGGGCTCCCGACTCCGAAGGCCGCCGATGTCCCCGACCCGGTTACGCGCGAGCCGTATCTGAATGTCATACTCGCCGTCCTGTGGGAATGTATACGAGACCGACACGCCGCCACGGGTTCCAATCGGCAGGCCAGCGATATGCCGTTCCTGGGTGAGGTCCGCCGGCACCCGAATTACTTCACTTTGAATCGAGCTCGCAGCGCCGCCGACCGCCAGGGCGCTGATCTTCTGTGCGGCGGAAATATATCTATCCAGAAGAGATGGTGACAGGTCGCCCACATTAACATTGTCGAAACCATGACCACTTTCATCGGCGGGCAGCAACGAAGTGGCGTCGATGTCCAGGGCTAACAGATCCCTGATGGCATTTTGATATTCGGTACGATTGAGACGCCGCAAGGCCTCGGTTCGACCGGGGTTCGGATTCGCGACGGCGGCCTCGTCGAGGGACGCTTCTAACCAGGCAAGCATGTCACTACGCCCTGCAACGGATGGCTGGGGCATCTCCGGTGGCGGCATAATGCCGGTACGAAGTTTCCGCACCACCTTCTCCAGGACCTCCGGATGCTCGGCGACCCTGGCAAAGTCAACCAGATCGAGCCTCAGTCCCGCAGTCGCCAGCCGTTCATCGTGACAGAACGCACAGTAGCGGTCGATGAATTCACGGGTGCTGGCTGCGGATGGTGGGGTACTCGAGGATTGTGTTTGAGAACTGAGCAGCGGCGTAGCCGGGTCTGGTACCGACATTTCCCGTTCCGAGCAACCCCATACACTCAGTGCCAGTACAAGCAAGGGTATTTTGACGTTTGCCGGGGTCATGCGCCGCCTCTCTCTCAAGCCTGACATACTAGCCCAAACACGGCGGCGGTGCCAATGGCATGTGGCGCGCGAGGGGATTGAGAATTCTAAAAACTTATGGAATCAACGTTACTAATTGAGCCCGAGGCAGAGCCGGGCTAGTAAGGAATCAACATGGGTTTTACGGTTAACAGGAAAGCTGTAGGTCCGCATCATGGGCCAGAAAAGTAGTCATTCTCCATCCGTTTTCTTTCTTCTGGAAAATATAGGCCATGCCTGAGCGACTGATCTCGGCACCATCTTCTCTATATCTGATAAATTGACCGCTGGCGAATCCAGCATCTGCTCCCAGTACACAAATTTTCGGGGATGGCATGGCAGACCGATACCAACCCTGTTGCCTGAGATTGGCCAGCAGTGAGGCAAGCATATTGACCACTTCCTCTCGCGTACCCCAGACAGTGGTGCTGCCAGATGCACCCACCGACAGCAGTGGAACCGCATATATTTGATCCACCATTTCACTCGCGGTGCCGGTGGAAAATACGCGTTGGTAATTTTCCAGGGCAACCGCAATCTCGGCCGCGATAGCTTCCCTGTCATGGCTGGCCAGTTGCGCGAAAGAAGAGCTAGCGATAGATACCAGCAGCACCGCCAAAAATATTTTTCTCAGTTGTCTCATAATCAGAGCTTCTCTACCCATCCAGCTCATTACGGACATATTTCCCATCGACAAAATCGGCAAAGAAGTAACCCGTCATGGGGTGATCGATGGCTTCTCCGAACTCATCGGCTGCCAAATTTTGTTCTGCTACATAGGTAGAGTGATCACTTCCATGCACGAGCACATGGTACCAGGGCTGGTTTTTCGGCGGACGAGATTTTGCCACCATCTCATACCACTCTTCCGTGGCCTGGAAATTTCGATCGACATCCACAATGACTCCACGATAGCCGAATAGACGATGGTGAATCAATTCACCAACGGAAAATTTTACTTTTGTAATATTCGTTACAGTTCCCATATCTTCGCCACCACATCCCGACAAACGTAAGCTTAAAGTCTCTGTTCAAAGTCACTGTTTCAAGTCACTGGCCAAGGGCATGCCGACACCGGCGCGCCCACCCTGGCCGGCCATTTTACTTCGGCCCTGATTTTCCAGCGCTACGCCAGGGGGAGATTAATCGCCTGGCCGGTTTCGGCGCTCGAGTGGACCGCCTGCGTCCACTCCATGTATTGCACACCGGTCTCGAACGTCGCCATGGTAATCTTCTCGAGGCCGCGAATGGCATTGATAAATTCTTCTTCCACCCGGTAGAAAGCCTGCTGCCGGGGTGGATTGGCAAGCGGCGTCAACTCCGCATCACCCCGGCGTCCGGCAAACACATTTAGTCTTCCATCCACGTAGATAGTGCCCTCGCTGCCATGAATCCAGGTCTGATTGCCGCCGGAGAGCCCGGTGGTTTCACTGAAGCGCATGTGTACCTGTGCTTTATTATTCAGTTCATAAAGCACGTCGACATGGTCGGGTATAGCCACGGCGACCGATTCTCCCCCGGTATTTTTCCTGTTGCCAACATGCACCTTGGTCTGGGCCATTACCCCATCGCCGGGTCCGAACCAACGCAGCATGGATTCGTAGGTAGCGCCCAGGTTCAGGGTATTGTCGCCACTAAATTCGCGATCGTGGCGCCAGTCCAATACACCTTCACGCTCGGCGAAGTTTCTACGCAGTCTTTGTATCTCCACGGAAAGCACTTCACCGACGTAGCCTTCAGCAAGCAGGCGCCTTATCAGATTATCGATAATGTAACTCGTGGAAGTTGGAACCAATTGCGATACCAACTCTGGATAGCGTCGCGAGGCCGCCAGCATAGCCCTTGCCTCGGCCGCGTTATTTGCCATCCGTGCCTGACAGAGTACGTGTTTGCCGCTGGCAAGAACCGCCTGGGTCAGGCGGTGATGCATATACGGCCAGGTGCCTATCAACACTGCGTCGATGTCATCATCATCCAGCAATTCTTCCCAGGTGCCATAGGCACGGGGGATGTTGAACTCATTCGTCACCCGTTGACTGGATTGCAGACTGCGATTGGCCACCGCCACAATCTCACAGCCGGAAATCCGGCGAAACCCTGGTATTTGTACGCCGCGCACATTTGCTCCGGCGCCGATGATGCCGACCCGTACCCGCTCTGGTGCCGAAGAGCTTGCCCTGTCTTGTGCAGTCAAACTTGTGGGGGCCACCGCGGCAGCAATTGGCAGCGCCGCCGCCGAAAGGAAATCCCTGCGTTTGATTTTTGAAGTCTTGCCGATTTTCGGATCTTCACTCATAGCTTGGCATTTATTGATTGCGTCAGAACTCATATCAAGCTAACGAATCAGGAGACTCTG
Organism: uncultured Gammaproteobacteria bacterium; assembly: GCA_913054495.1. GTDB lineage: Bacteria > Pseudomonadota > Gammaproteobacteria > Pseudomonadales > Pseudohongiellaceae > UBA9145. Next base: position 10,946 of record CAJXIY010000060.1, read on the forward strand.
ATTCGCACCCACACGGGTATCAAACCAGGGGTTGTCAGGATTATTCGGCATGCCGGCCTTTCTATATCTGATGTCAGCCATGCCTTCACTGTCGCTACATGTGTTAATGCTGGTCGCGACCGACCTGGCTAATCTCACTCGGAAATGAGTGCGGCTGCAAACTTTGTCGTACACCACGAGAGTCAACCTGGCGCCGGTCGTACTGCTGAGAAACCAATCAACGTAACCATATTCAGGAGGTTCACTGGCGGTACAGCCGATCATCAAGGCACAGATTACAGGCAGCAGCGGTATGCCTAAGTTCATCGCTTGAATTCCCATTATCATAGCTGGTTGGATATCTGCTAAGAATAAGAGCAAACCCCAGGGAAGTCCAACCTGGTGGTGCCGGTATTCAGAGCTTGCTCGCTTCGTGACCTGACGCATTGGAATTGGACAAACGCCGAGCCAGCGCCGATGTATGTGCTGACAAAGAATCGTGGAGTCAACTGGTTTCGGGCGAGGGCGTACCGACCGATGGTGCGGGAGTCAAACTAGGACCTTGTCTCAGGAAGGGAATCAGAAGTAGTGGCAGCAGTACCAGGAACGCGTCCAGGTATAACATGGTCCCGTATCCCCATGAATCCACGGCGGCTCCCTGCCAGCTGTTGCTATAGGCGATGGTGAGATTTCTCATCGCCATGAAGGCGGTGAACTGGGTCGCGGCCACCAACGGACTCGTCAATCCCATGAAAATTGCCGCGCTGGTGCCGTAGTGCAGCCCCATGCAGAAGGAAAAGGCCAGTGCCGTCGCAAAGTACTGAACGATACTGACGCCCTCCAATCCAAATTCACCGCTGATCAGCAGCGCCAGGTAAAGGGTCGGGATTGCGGTCAAGCCGTAGTAAAGCGCCAGCATCCGCAGCTTGCCCAATTTGTCCGCGATCCAGCCACCGATCACGCAACCGGCGCCCGAGATAAGAGTCGAATATATATTCAACTCGGCTATGGCGTTGTTGGTCATGCCGATATCGACCTGTAAGGTGGTGGCAACAGCATTGCCAAGCGCCATGGCGCCGAAGGGCAGTAGCGCGAAGATAACACCCACCTTGGTAGCCCGACCGGACTTGAAAAAGCCGATATATAAATCGCCGAAAAATTTACCCAGCTTGGTCTTCAAATCACGCCATACCCTATTGGTCTTGGCAATGACAATATCTCCGGCGGTGGGGTCCTTCACGAAAAACACGACGAAAGCCAGCACTCCCAGGAGTAACACGCAGACATAGAGGAAGGAGATGTCAAAACCATATCTACCGGCGACGAAGATGGCGCCGCCACCACCCAGGCCCTGGCCCAGATAAGCGCCGGCAAACATGAAGCCGGTGCCGCGCTCATCTTCTTTGAGCGTATTGACGGCCAGGGAGTCGATAGCCACATCGCAGGTTGAGGCAAACACGTTGTGAACGATGGCCATGGCGATTAGCAGGCCAAAGTTGTTGGCATAATCAATTTGAGCGATGCCGAACAGCGTCACGATCATCATGACCTGGCACAAGACAATCCATGCCTTGCGACCTCCCCAGCGCTGCAGTCGAACCAAATCTACCAGCGGTGCCCACATCCACTTGAATGCCCAGGGCAGGTATATGGTTCCCACGAAGGCACCAATTTATGCGACCTACATACCCTCGCGGCGCATAAAAGCAGCCATGGCAACCGCCGCAAATCCCAGTGGAATGCCTTCACAAATATAGAGTATGCCAAATGTACTTAAGCGCCCGGCGCGGGTGTCGAGCATGTTAGGAGAAGCCATGGTTTTGATGTGGTTATCCTTCTTACGCTAGGGGAGCTCTGATCAATGATTTGTGCAAATCCGATAACACCTGAAGCAATGCCCTATTTGTCTCCACTGAATTCCGCTTCTGCCGCGTTCTCATAACCCCAACAGACGGTGGCGGCTCGAATATTACCGACTAAGAATTTGAATAGCTCACTTAAGAAACTGAGACCGGCAGTGCCGTTAATCATCATCGCTACACCAACACCACGCTGAGGAGAGTAAGCCAGGAATGAGCGAAACTCACCGTTATTGCCGGCATGAAAATAAATGCGCTCGGCGGTGGTCTCCAGTACACCCCAGCTGTTTAGCCTGGACGATAATTAGCGATATCGTATGTTAGTCGTCTATATCTGCGATCTGAGCTCGACGATATTCCCTTCCGGGTCTTTTATATAGACCGAGCTACCGAGACCCTGAGCCCCGACTCGCTGCTCGAACTCACCAAATTCAATGCCATGGGATCGTAAATGAGACTCTATCTCCGACTGCCGAATTGGCCTGAGCTGCAGGCAAAAATGATCCATATTATTCTCTGTCGCGCCCGGCGGGCCGCCACCTGGCTTACCTAACTGACTGTCGACCGTAACCAGATCGATCAACGCCGATCCGGCCCGAAGTTGGGTAAGTCCTACGTCATCCGGCGTTTCTCTTTCGACCTTACATCCCAGCATATTGCTATAGAAATCCAGCATCTCACCCAGCTTCGTGGTCCGTAAGACGATGTGGTCAATTCCTGCTACTTCGATCATCTGCCTGCACCCTCTCGCTCCGCCTTACGCAGCTATTGTGCCCGCGACTGATTTCGTAACTGGGCTTCCAGCTCTTTCTCCCGGTCTGCGGCGGAGTCCAACAAAATTTGCTCGACACTGGCCGCCCCATCGAGAGCCTGCTGCTGTCGACTGGTCAGTACGCCTGTGGCGCCTGATCTTGAGTTTCGTTTGTATCGTCAGATCCACAACCGGCTAACAATCCCAACAACACGATGATGATTACAGATCCTGGTTTGTCCATGGTGTAGGCCTCTCTATAAAATGCCGATCTTTCGAGCGGAAGTGATTCGCAAGCTGTTGGTATTATTCCGTAAACGCACATCGGCGTGCGTAACGGGCGCCACCGCCGACAGCCTGACAATTTTTATGTTATAGCAGACGACGATTCAGCAAGGCAAATTGACTAGTGCCAAGTCCCAGGCTGCTAATGTATACCGAGAAACGTGCAACATATCACGCTTTGCACCCTGTCTTCTGCGTTTCCCCGATTTTTGTGACCTGAATCAATCAAATTCCATACTCCTGTTGCTACGGTGCCAACAAGCCCAGAGACATCAGTTTCCCGGGTGATTGCCACGGGGAATTAATCCAGCTCAAACCGGAGAGAAAGCCATGAAATACTCCAGAAAAATTATCCTTACTTTTTCACTATTGCTTTTTGCATTCAGCTCCAACCTGGCTGTCGCTAAAGGTGCTGAAATAAAATTCAGCAGCCTGGTGAGCGCCATAAGCCAGACCGACAGCAATGAAGGCACGGTCACGGTCAGCATCCACGGTATCGATGTGACGGTGATCATCAATGCCGATACCGAAATCGAAGAGAGTGGTGAAGAAATTGATCTCGCCATCCTCTCGGTTGGCGACTTTGTCAGAATTAATGCCTTCTTTTCCGACGTCGGGATCGTAGCCGATGAATTAGAAGTGCTGGACGCACGCTCGGAGCAGTTTCGCTTCCGAGGTCTCATTACGGCCACGGACAGCCTCGGCGAGAACACCATCATCAGCATCATGGGCGTGGACATCTATGTGGATGCTTCCACAGACATCACCCGCCGGGGCAGTGGTGATGGGAATTCCGTCGCAGCAGCAGAATTGATGACAGGGGACGAGGTCAATGTTCGCGGGGTAGCCAGGACGGCTTGCTTTTGGCGGCACGCATACATGTAGGCAGCAGAGAACAGGGCAGCATCGAACTGGAAGGCGAGATAGTTGCGGTGACAGACACAGGATTCACCATCGACATCAGAGGTGGCGGCACCACCGATATTATCGTCGATGACGATACCAGCGTGAGTGGCGACATAGTTGAGGGCGCATTTGTCGAGATCGAGGGACAATTGAATAGCGAATTTGCCGTGCTGGCATTCGAAGTTGTAGTCGATGTGGATGGTGATGGCGACGCCGACGATGACAACAAACGTGGCAAACGCGGACACGGTAATAGTAATAACAACGGCCACGGCAATGGAGACGATGACGATGATGACGATGACGATGATGATAGCGACGGCGATGATGATGGCAGTGACGACGGTGACTCGATTACAGTCGGCGCCGAAATTAGCCTCGCTGCCGAAGACTCAGACCTGCACGGCTAGGCCGAGATCAAATATAGAAGCGAAAACGGCAACGTGGAGCAGGAACTTGAAATAGAGTTGGAGGACGCGACCGCCGGGGCCATCTACACCATCTTGGTATTTTTTGGCGATGAATCTGTAACCCTAGGTTCCATCACGGCCAGTGACCTCGGCGTCGTCAAAGCCGAGTATGAAACCGGCTCTGACGACCTGGATAGAGATTTATCAGCGTTGCTTCCAGACGGAAGAGATGTCAGGGATATCACCGGAGTGCAAATTCTACTTGATGGCAATGTTGTGCTGGACGGAGACTTCTAAATCCGCGGAAGATAGAAAACGGGACAGCGATAATATATGGGCATCATTCCGCGGCCATGGTGTTATTTAGGGAATCCAACCCGGTAATACAAATCTCCACCGTGTGTCCCGGTTTGATAGGCCCAACGCCACCGCCGGTGCCACAGGCGATCAGATCTCCGGGAAACAGGGTCATATCCTGAGACAACATACTCACTATTTGCCTGGGTGAGAAAACAAGATTGTCGATGGGATAATCCTGCCGCAATTTTCCCCGGTAGAATGTCTGCACCTGGAGTTGTTCCACATCTACGTCGGTGCAGATACTCGGCCCGAACGCACCGAAGGTATCCATACTCTTGGCTCGGTTCCATTGCTTAAAAGTAGGGTCCTTGCCGATTAAAGTCGAGGCGGTGATGTCGTTGACGCAGGTATAACCAAAAATGTAATCCCCAGCTTCCTCAGGGGAAACACCGCGACAGGCTTTGCCAATAACTACACCGAGTTCGCCTTCATATATTATCCTGTCAGCATAAGAATTCGGTCGTCGAATCTGGCCAAGATGAGGTAGGTAGCTGTTACTGGATTTGAAAAAATATAATGGTTCATCCGGGATTTCCAATCCCTGTTCCTCGGCAGCAGCTCTGACGTTTTTCCACAGGCCAATCATTTTGCTGGGCCAACAGGGCGTCAGCAGAGTCAAGTCCGCTACCTGCAGAATTTCGTCGGTGGGCTCGGCACCGTCAAATAGCTCACCGCTGCACACGACGACACGTTGATTCTCGAAATCGACTTCATCGAGTAGTTTACCAAACTCTTCTACTTGTGAATCCCGGCGCCTGAATTTTATCCACTTGCTCATCGTTTTTCTCGCTATTGGCTGGCGATGATTTTAGGGAAGCCTGCTAGTCACGACAGGCAGCCTGCTGCGCCCGCTGAATAACGAGGCCTAAGACAATATCGATGATAGGTGTCGCTATCGAAGTCATTGCTCCCATCTCCTGTACCACGGTTAATAGTGCATCGATCTCCATGGGGCGGCCCTGTTCCAGATCCTGCAGCATGGATGTCTTATGGGCGCCAACCCCGGCCGCGCCATTAATGCGTTTCTCGATATCCACGGCAAATTTCACCCCCAGACTCTCGGCGATCTGCTGGGCTTCTGCCATCATACCTGCGGCGATACCGCGTGTTCCCGGCGCTGTTGCGATGATATCCAGAGTGGCGTGAGTGAGAACGGAGATGGGATTGAAGCACAAGTTTCCCCATAGCTTTACCCATATGTCATCTCTAATCCTCGGTCGCACCGGTGCTTTCAATCCCGCCTCGATGAAGATTTGACTCAGGGCGATTACCCGTTCGGTTTTTTCGCCACTGGGCTCGCCCAGGGTAAAACGATTGCCTTCCACGTGTCGAATGACACCTGGCTCCACCAAATCACAGGCCGGGTAGACGACACAGCCGATTGCCCGCTGCGGCTGCAACTGCTGCCACTGTTGATCATCGGGATCCACGCTACGGAGACGTTTGTTTTCATGTGGCCCTTCCAGACCATAGAAGTACCACCAAGGGATGCCATTGACTGCAGTGACCACGGCGCCTCCCGGCGCCAGCAAGGCAGCTATTTGCGGCACAATTTTAGGCACGGAGTGGGCCTTGAGGGTGACGATGACGAAGTCCTGCGCCGGCAGTGATTCGGGCTTATCCGTGCAGTTTAGTCGATGGAGACTCTCGCCTTCTGCGGTGATAAGTTTCAAGCCACTGCTTTGCATGGCTTGCAAATGAGGCCCCCTGGCAATCAAACTGACTTCTGCGGCTGTGCTCGCGAGCATGGCACCCAGGTAGCCACCAATAGCGCCAGCACCATAAATACATATTCGCACAGTGTTTCCCCGATATTTTTAGCGACTATTAGCAACTACAGGTTTTCTTGCTTGCTCTTCAAGTCTACCCGAATGCGCACCGCCCAACGAGACAAAATGGATTGCCGGATGCCCGCAGAAATCTCAAAACCTTCGCCTGATAATGTCTGACATAAAAGAGTTGCACGCGGTCTTGACATACTACATGCTGTTTTAGCACACTGCTGGTTTTTCTCTGGAGTCATACCATGAGCACACTGTGGGAATTAGTAAATAGCGGAGATGAAAAACAAGCCGCACTCACAGCACCGGGGCAAGAGGCCCTCAGCTATGATGAGCTGCGTGCTCAAGTAAAAACTACCGCTAGCCGTCTCAATGAGCTTGGGGTGGGTCGCAATGACCCTGTCGCCATTGTGCTGCCCAACGGACCGGAAATGGCGAGTTCATTTATTGCGATCGGTGCCGCAGCCACTACCGCACCTCTCAATCCGGGTTACCGCGGCGAAGAATATGATTTCTACCTGGAAGACTTGAAACCGAAAATTCTAGTGGTCGCCGAAGACAGCGACTCTTCAGCCATTGCCAGCGCCGAGAAGTTGGGTATCAAGGTAGTGCGACTATTACACCAGGCCGGTGATCCGGCGGGGAAATTTGAATTGCAGGGTGAGGCGCTTGCCGACGCCTCCCCAATCACGGGCTTTGCCCAGCCCGACGATATTGCGCTGGTATTGCACACCTCCGGTACCACCTCGAAGCCCAAGTTAGTACCCCTAAGCCAGGAAAACGTCTGTGCATCGGCTCGCAATGTTGCCCAATCCCTGGAGCTCACTTCGGCGGATCGCTGTCTCAATATCATGCCCCTGTTTCATATCCACGGTCTCATCGCCGCCGTGTTGGGCTCGTTGCATGCGGGGGCCTGTGTCAGCTGCACGCCGGGTTTCAATGCACTGAAATTTTTTAATTGGCTGGAGGAAGTACGGCCCACCTGGTATACCGGCGTGCCCACCATGCACCAGGCAATCTTGTCACGGGCCGGACGCAATCGGGAAATCATCGACAGCGTCAAGCTGCGCTTCCTTCGCTCCTCCTCGGCTTCCCTGCCACCGAAGGTAATGGTGGAACTGGAGCAGACCTTCGACGCCCCGGTAATTGAAGCCTATGGCATGACCGAGGCGGCGCACCAGATGGCCTGTAATCCCCTGCCAAGGGGCACCCAGAAGCCTGGCTCTGTAGGTCTGGCCGCCGGTCCAAAGGTTTCTATTATGAATCAGCAGGGTGATCATCTCGCCGTTGGGGAGATTGGCGAAGTGGTGATTCAGGGTGAGAATGTGACCGCGGGCTACCTCAATAATGAGACGGCAAATGCCACCGCGTATACCGACGGCTGGTTCCGCACCGGGGACCAGGGCCGCCTGGATGACGAGGGCTATTTGACCCTTACCGGCAGGCTGAAGGAAATAATTAATCGCGGTGGGGAAAAAATTTCTCCTCGCGAAGTTGACGAAATTCTACTTGACCACGAGAGCGTCGCCCAGGTCGTTACCTTCGCCATCCCACACGAAAAGCTGGGTGAGGAAGTGGCCGCCGCCATCGTACTCGAGGCTAACGCGGAGCTCGATGAAAAAGGCTTGCGCGATTATGCCGCAACTCGTCTGGCAGGCTTTAAAGTGCCAAAGAAAGTCGTTTTCCTGGAAGAAATCCCGAAGGGACCCACCGGCAAGTTACAGCGTATCGGGTTGGCGGAGAAATTGGGCCTGGCTT